>CAXTFM010000004.1:0-71663 GCA_964243435.1 uncultured Beijerinckiaceae bacterium | reverse complement strand
GCTGCGACAAGTCGCTGCCCGGCATGATGATGGCCATGGTGCGCCTCAACGTGCCCTCCATCTTCATCTACGGTGGCTCCATCCTGCCCGGCTCGTTCCGCGGACAGGACGTCACCGTGCAGGACCTGTTCGAGGCAGTCGGCAGGCACAGCGTCGGCGCCATGTCGTCCGAGGACCTCGACGAGTTGGAGCAAGTCGCCTGTCCCTCCGCCGGGGCCTGCGGCGCGCAGTTCACCGCCAACACCATGGCGACCGTTTCGGAGGCGATCGGACTTGCCCTGCCGTACTCCGCCGGCGCCCCGGCTCCTTACGAGATCCGCGACCGCTTCTGCATGACAGCGGGCGAGCAGGTGATGGAGCTTATCGCCCGCAACATCCGCCCGCGCGACATCGTCACCCGCGAAGCCTTGGAGAACGCCGCAACCGTTGTCGCCGCCTCGGGCGGGTCGACCAACGCGGCGCTTCACCTTCCCGCCATCGCCAACGAGGTCGGGATCAAGTTCGACCTGTTCGACGTCGCCGCGATCTTCAAGCGCACGCCCTACATCGCCGACCTCAAGCCGGGCGGTCGCTACGTCGCCAAGGACATGTTCGAGGCCGGCGGCATCCCCATCCTGATGAAGACGCTGCTCGACAACGGCTTCCTCCACGGCGGCTGCCTCACCGTGACCGGACGCACCATCGCCGAGAACATGGCATCGGTGAAGTGGAACCCGCACCAGGACGTGGTGCGCCCAGCCAACACGCCGATCACCCCGACCGGCGGCGTCGTCGGGCTCAGGGGCTCCCTCGCCCCCGAAGGTGGCATCGTCAAGGTCGCCGGCATGACCGACGACGCGTTGCGCTTTACCGGTCCGGCCTTCTGCTTCGATTGCGAGGAGGACTGCTTCGAGGCGGTCAGCGCGCGCCGCTACGCCGAGGGCTGCGTCTTCGTGATACGCTACGAGGGACCGCGCGGCGGTCCCGGCATGCGCGAGATGCTGGCCACCACTGCCGCCCTTTACGGGCAAGGTACGGGCGGCAAGGTGGCGCTCATCACCGACGGGCGCTTTTCCGGCGCCACGCGCGGCATGTGCGTCGGCCATGTCGGGCCGGAAGCGGCGGTGGGTGGTCCGATCGCCCTGGTTCGCGACGGCGACGTCATCTCCATCGACGCGGTGGCCGGCACCATCGACCTCCACGTCGAGGAGGACGAGCTTGCGAGGCGCCGCGCGGCCTGGACGCCGCGGTCTCACGAATTCGGCTCCGGGGCGATCTGGCGCTACGCCCAGACCGTCGGCTCCGCGCTCAACGGCGCCGTGACCCACCCCGGCCAGAAGGGCGAAACGCACGCCTATGCCGACACCTAGCGTCCATCTCCGGCACTCCGGCCTTCGCGCAGGCCTCCTCGCCGCGGCGCTCGCCCTCGCCGGCGTGCCCGCGCAGGCTTCCGACGGCACCCCGGTGTCGTCCGACGCATCGCCGCCGAGCTTCAAGAATGCGCGGGCGGCGCTGAGGGCGGGGCTCGAAGGGGTGCGCGCCGGCCACGCCCGCACGGCGCTCGCCGCCCTGCAATACGCGGCGGACGGCGGCGAACCGCTGGCCCAGTGGAAGCTCGGGAAGATGTACGCGGCCGGCGACGGCGTTCCGCGCGACGACGCGAAGGCGTTCGACTATTTCTCACAGGTGTTCGACAACTACGACGACGAGGTCGACCCTCGCGCGATCCCGTTCGTGTCCAACTCGTTCGTCGCGCTCGGTACCTACAACCTCAGCGGCATCCATGGCACGCGCATCGTGCCGAACCCCGAGCGCGCGCTGGAGCTTTTCCATTTCGCCGCGGTGACCTTCGGCGATGCCGACGCGCAGTACAATCTCGCGCGCATGTACCTCGACGGCCGGGGCACGGCAAAGGATGTCCGCCAAGCCGCACGCTGGCTATACCTCGCCGCCGACAAGGGGCACGTCGCCTCGGAGGCGTTGTTGGGCCAACTCCTGTTCAATGGCTGCGACGGCGTTCCGGCACAGCGCGCCAAGGGTTTGATGTGGCTGTCGCTCGCCCGCGACGGCGTCACCGATAAGGCCAAGGAAAGCTGGATCCTCGAGCGCTACAAGGAGGCGATGGGCAGCGCGAGCGACGCCGACCGCCAAGTCGCCTCCTTGTACCTTGAAGATCACGGGAAGCGGCGCAACTGACTGCAACTCAATAGTGACGTGCGCTGCGGTCATGGCGATATCGACGGCGGCATCCAGCGTCGTTGCCGCTGGCCTTGAGGTGCCATTGGCCTTCGCGTCGGCAAAGGTCGAGGCAGACTTTTGCGTCCAGCGGCGGTGGCGCAATGCCGGGATGGGCGCATGCGCGTAGCGGTCGCGCCGCCTCACCCGCGACCGAGGGCATGGGCGGCACGCGTCAGCGCCCCCTCGGGCTCGAGGAAATGCTCCAGCACCGAGAAATGATCGGCGTCCTCGATATCGAGCAGTTGTGTGGGTCGCGCCGCGGCGGCGCACGCGGCATGGTACGCCTGCGCTTGCCGGCGTAGTTCGGGCAACTCCCGATTGCCGTAGGCGACGACGAGCGGGCTTGCGGCGGCCGTCACGCATCGCATCGGCGACAATTCGGTCACCTCGGCGGCGGTCAGCCGGACCGCGTCGTCGATCGTCGTGCCACGCAGGGGCGTCAGGTCGTACACGCCGCTGATCGCGAGAACGGCGTCGACGCCGGGCAGCTTGGCGGCGAGCGCCGCCAGATGCCCGCCGGCCGACCATCCCGACACGATCACACGGCGACGTCCACCCGCCCGCTCGTCGCGCGCGCGCAGCAGGCACAGGGCCGCACCGACCTCATCGACGATGGTCGTGAGGCTCGCCGCCGGAGCCAGGGTGTAGCCGGGCAGGGCAACGGCCATCCCCTTGGCCAGGGGTCCCATCGCGAAGCAGGCGAAGTCCTCCTTTGCGTTGCGTTGCCAGTAGCCGCCATGGATGAACACGAGCAGGGGCGCGTCGGGCTGTGCGGCAGGGAAGATGTCGATGCGATTGCGCGGCAACGGCCCGTAGGGCACATCGAGTTCGGCCGTGCGCGCCAAGCGCAGCGTCGCGCTTAATCCCTGCCACCGCGCAAGCCGTGCCGCACTGTCGGTGACGGCGGCGCGGTTGTCGTAGGCCGCGCTCCGCGTCTCGCGATCCATGCTTCGCCAGTCCACGTCCGTCATGCTCGCCTCCGTGCGGCGCTACCGTTGTGTCGATCATAACGCCGTTAGGGCGCAGCGCCGACCGCATACGACACCTGTCAGGCATCGGCTGCGAACGATGCGCCGCCGGCACCGCGGGCGCGATGTCGGCACAGCGACGGGCGAGGGTACGGCCGCGATGCTTCGCGGTTTCGTCCGACGACCTGCGATCGACGCCGCACCTCACGCGGCTGCGCGACCGCCTGCGTGCCGCGGCGCGGGCAACCTGTACCCCCGTCGAAAGCCTAATGCCGTTGCGACCCATCGTTCCCGCAACGCTGAATTATAGAATTGACAGTTTGAAGTGTCAGTTTAATCTGACAGTCACGTTGAAGCCGTCGGGATCTCGCGGGGTCCCGCACCGACCTTCAAGCGGAGCCATCGATGACGCACAGCCTCGCCTTTGCCGGCACCACGGACCGCAAGAGCCTGCACTTCCGCCTGATCTTCTCCGTCTCCTTCATCATCCATCTGATCGTCGGCGTGGCGTCACGCCTGCATCCGGCGTTCTGGCAGCAACCGTCGCACCGGTCCGTTCTGGCCGAGGCTCGGGAAGCGTCGGTCACCATCGCCCAGCTCGCCTTTGCGGGCTGACACGGATGGCCGACGATCACGTGTGGTCCAACCTGGAGGTACATCTATGGCTGAGGTGCAGGGACGCGATGTGTCCATATCGGGAATGACGGAGCCCGAAGCGCGCGAGTTTCACTCGATCTTCGTCACCAGTTTCATCGTCTTCACCTCCATCGCCATCGTCGCGCACATTCTCGTGTGGCTGTGGCGTCCGTGGATACCGGGTCCGAACGGCTACAGGACGTCGTTCGATCTCATCAACCACGTCCTCACGACCCTCGCTTGAAGGAGATGACATCATGTGGCGCGTTTGGCTGCTGTTTGATCCGCGCAGGACGCTGATCGCCCTGTTCACCTTTCTGTTCGGCCTGGCCCTGCTGATCCACTTCATCCTGCTGTCGACCGACCGCTTCAACTGGCTTGAAGGTGCGCGCGCCAGGCCGGCGGCGGCGGCAGGACAGGTGTCGCCCGCGCCCGGCTCGCAGCAGTAGCGTTGCCGCCGGCCGGCGCCGTCGAGCGCGGTGCTGGAACGACCATAACCGGCCGCACGCGCGGCCGGTTTCCTGACGTCTGGACACGCGTGCCACGAGGTCGCTCGGGTCGTCCGAGCGACGGCGGACGCCGCTATCAACCCTGATGACCCTCGTGATCCCCGTTTCGCGTCACATCGATGCTGCCGGATCGATCGCCAGCCTCGGCGCCCTCCTGGGACGCAGCGGCCGGGGCGCGCTTCTTCAGCAGCAAGACCTTGGAGCCGAGTTCGCTGACGAACGACGTGTCCACCGACGGACCATCGCCGCCCAGCACCGTCCGTTTCACTTCGGCAAGCTTCGCGTCGATGGCGCTCAAAAGCTCCGTCTTGAAGGCTTCGAGCTTGCGTTCGAGGCCGCCATCCAGCGTTTGCAGCATTTCGCCGAGTGCGATGACGTATTCGGTGACGTCCGTCGCGTGCTTGGCCACGGCATCGATGTCGTCCTTGGCCTTTTGAAGGTTGTACATCGATTTCCCCTGCTGCCCGCGCCCGCGAGTCGTTGGCCGGCAACCTAACAGTTCGTCGTGCGGGGAAAAGGGTGTTTTCAAACCATCGTGCCGGGGAAAGTGACCCGTTGAAGTCCTCCTGCTTCGTCGCTGAATCGGGCTGCGCGAAGGATCGAGCTGACCAGAGCGGCCCGATACCGGCCGCTGTCAACGACGGCGGATCGATCGCAGTTCGGCCGCAGGCGCATCACGCGCGGGCGAAAGCTGCGCCGCGGCTTCGCCGACGCGTTCCAGGAGCAGTTCGGCCGTGAACGGCTTTTCAAGGTAGCGCGTCGCACCGTTGTCCCGGCCAACGGCGGCAAAACGCTTCTGCCCCTTGCCGGTCGTCATCAGGAACGGCGTATCCCGATTGCGCGGCAGGGCCCGCATCCCGGTAAGCAACTCCATGCCGGAAAACGGCGCCATGTTCCAATCGGCGATGACGAGCGCATAGGTGATGCGTGCCAGCACCGCCAGCGCCTCGCCGCCGCCCGACAACTCATCGATCGTCGCGAAGCCGCCGCTCGCCAGCATCTGCCGGATGACCTTCCGCATGATCGGACCTTCCACGATCAGCACGCGGCCGTAGCGCATCATGAGGCGGTCCCGGATCAAGCTGAATCGCGCCGATGTGCGAGTAAACGCCAGATCCGCTACGATTCAATTAACCTCGACAGCACCGCCCAATTGACCTTCGGCGAACTGACGGCGCGAAGTATCCTCATCAACGCCGTGCGAGGATTGCCAAGATGCAGCGGTCCGTCGGCACACGTGTGCTTGGCGGCTCGGTCGCTGTTCGGCTGCTCGACAGCTTGCACGACGATCATTGGAAACGTGTGCGTTGCAGCGTCGCTGACGACAACAGCCGGTTCGCGTCCTACTCGGTTCGACGCTCGAGTCTGTGCAGCTTGCGCCCGATGCGCGAAGAGGTCGAAGACTCCTGCAATCCGGGAAGACTGGCGATGGGGCAGGCCACCTCGCCGACGGCTTCGTTGGGTTTAGGTGACCGACGTCATGCCGCGTCCATCACGACGGCGGTGGAGCGGACGCCCGGCTCGATGCGCTCGACAGCCAAGACGGTCACCACCGCAAAGAGAGCGAAGGCCGACAATCTGCTCCGCCGCCGCGCACCCGATCGCACTCGCGACATGGCAAGACGGCCTAGATCCCGCGACCACCTCGACCGAAGAAGAAGTAGAGCACGAGGAGCAGGACGATGAGGCCGCCGACACCACCGAACCCGCCGGCACCGAGGCCGCCGCCATAATAGCCGAAGCCGCCGCCACCCAGGAGAAGCACGACGAGTATGATCACGACGATGAGCGGCATAGCTGGTTATCCGTACATTCCGAACTGAGCGTTCGCCTTCGAGATAACACGCGTCATCGTCAAACGTGAAGTCGGTGGTTCACGCTTCCATCGGGTGCGCGCGTGCCGACGGCGTCGTTCGCAGACGTCCGCTGACCGGGTCGGGATCAACAAAGGCACGAGACGATCCAGACGGCGCAAACCGAGGTCGCAGAAGCCGATATGTCAGGTGGGACGCCGAAGTGGGATATCCCTGTGAACGAAGCGAGCTCGAAGCCCTTCGAAGCCGGTGATCTCGCGCGCAAGCACGGCATCTCGCCTGATCGTGCCCCGATGCTCATCGATCGGTTCGGGCATGCTCCCGAACAGTTGAGCGCTGCAGCGGAAATGCTTCAACCGAAAGGCCCGCTTCCATCGACGTCAGTCGTTCGGGACGCGCAGGGTTGGCAGACCCGCAAAGGCCAGCAAGGACGCGGCGGTCTGGTCGTAGCCGGTCGCGACGGAACGGGACTGCTTCAGCTTGGACACGAGGCGATCCACCCCGCCGCGGGTGCGGCACGCTCGGTGGTCGCGGGCGGGAACCGCAGGGGCGCCTGCCCGCGATCACCGACCACGCCCCGGTCTTCAGCAGATGCGCGCAGCCGGCCGGCGTCACAGCCGCGGTCGGCCACCACGAGCCGAGGGGCGAGCGGCACGCTACCGTTCGGTTCCAGTCAAATAGGTCCGGCGCGGCGACCAGCTGATGGTGCTCGCCCCCGATCAGGGCAAAGGCGGGTTCGACGTGTCAGGCCGGCGGCGTCGAAGCGGGGCGTCGCGTCGAAGTCGCGCCGTCGTCGTTCCAAGGCGTAGGTTTGCATCGCTGCCCGCGAGCGGCCTACGCTGAACCCTCGTTCGGCAAAAGATTCCGGCCTCGACGAACATGCAACAACAACGGATCAAGTTGGCCGGATCACGCCGGACTGCCAGCCACGCGCAGATGCCATGACGACTCGCAGATAATTGGCGCGCCCAAGGGGAATCGAACCCCTGTCTTCGCCGTGAAAGGGCGACGTCCTAGACCGCTAGACGATGGGCGCGGATGCGCGGGCAACGTAGCCGCCGCGCCGGGGCCGGTATACGGCGGCGCCTTTCCACTGACAAGCCTGCGCCATCGGCGCAGCGTCGGGAAGCTTGCGCGGTGGCATCGCGTCGCGTTAAGACCATCTTGTTTCGGCCGGGGGCTGAACGGACGGTCCGGCATTCGGTCGGGCAGGCAACAGAGCCGGCGTCCCGTGTTCCCGCCTTCGTGGTATTCTCGTCGGGCCTTTCCGGGGCTCGAAGGGCTTCGCGCCGAAACGTGGCATGCCCGTGCGGCATCATTGAAAGGCCCGTTCCATGGCTCTTTACGAGCACGTGTTCATGGCGCGTCAGGACGTGTCCGCCCAACAGGTGGAAGCGCTGACCGACCAGTTGAAGACCACCGTCGAGGGACTTGGCGGCGCGTTCGCCAAGATCGAGTATTGGGGTGTCAAGTCGCTCGCCTACCGCATCAAGAAGAACCGCAAGGCGCACTTTTCCCTCGTCAACATCGACGCGCCGGCTGCGGCGATCACCGAGCTTGAGCGCCAGCTCGGCCTCAATGAGGACGTGCTGCGCTTCATTACCATTCGCGTCGAGACGCACGAGGACGGCCCCTCCGCCATGATGCGCAAGCGCGAGGACGACGACCGTGGTGATCGTCGCGGGCCGCGCGGCGACCGTCCCCCGCGCCGGCCCCGTGAGGATGCCGTGCAGGAAGAAGGAGCGCTCTGATGGCCCCCGCGACCGGCGGCGCCCGCCGCCCCTTCTTTCGCCGCCGCAAGACCTGCCCCTTTTCCGGCGCCAATGCGCCCAAGATCGACTATAAGGACACCCGGCTGCTGTCCCGCTACATCTCGGAGCGGGGCAAGATCGTGCCGTCCCGTATCACCGCGGTTTCGGCGAAGAAACAGCGCGAATTGGCCCAGGCCATCAAACGCGCCCGCTTCATTGGTCTCTTGCCCTACGTGATCCGTTAAGCGCTCGCCGAAACGCGTCGACCCACGAACTGCACGGGCAATGTCGCGTCCTCAACCGGCGCCGCGTTGCCGAAATCGCGGGTCGCACACCCAGGGCAGGGGAACCACATCGGTGATGCGGCCCCACGTTCGATCAAGCTGGGGCACGAGCCCCTAACCGCCCGGGCGATGTGTCCAGGCGCGGGACAGCGATACATCATGCGGCTTCCTCCACTTCGCCTCACCGGGACCGGGCTGATCGCTGCGATCGGCGGCGGACTCGCCGGCGTCCTCCTTTCCATGCTGACCCTACGACATCCGCCGGTGACGCTGGCGATGGGCTTCCTCGCCCCGCTGCCGCTGATGATCGCGACGATCGGCTTTGGGCCGCTCGCCGGCGTACTGTCGCTCATCGCAGGGTCGGCCTTCGTCGCGCTCGTCGATGCGCGGCTCGGCTATCTCATCGCCAGCGGTGCCCGCCCGCTCGCCGCGGTCGGTTTCGACATCGTGCTCTTCCTGCTTACCCTGGGTGTGCCGAGCCTGCTCCTCAGTACGGCGGCGCGGGCGCCGGCTTTGGCACGCACGACGGTGAGCGCGCGCCCGGAGGAACGCCTGCTGGGTCGCGTGGTCATCGTCGCCGGCGCGTTCGCAGCCGTGTTGGTGTCGCTTGCGTTCGTCGCGGTGGTCGTGGCGAGCGGCGGGTACCGCGCCTTCGATGCGCTGCTTGCCGGCGCGATCGAAATGGTGTGGCGCTCCGTCCCGAACCGGCCGACGCTGCCCAACGGCGTGGATGTCGGGCAGTTCGCATCGCAACTGGCGTGGCTGATTCCGCCGCTGATGAGTTGCGCGGCGGTGTTCTTCTACGTCATCAATCTCTGGCTCGCCGCGCGCATCGCGCAAACTTCCGGTCTGCTCGGCACGACCTGGCCGGACATTCCACGGCACATGCGCGTTCCCCGCGCCGCCGCCTTCCTGCTCGCCGTGTCGCTCGGTCTCAGCTTCGTTGGCGGCGTCCCCGGCCTGGTGTGTCGCGTGATCAGCTTCGCGCTTGTCGCCGCACTGGCCCTGCAGGGCTTGGCGGTGGTCCACGCCGTAACCCGCGGCAAGGGCTCGCGGCTCGCGGTGCTCATCATCGTCTACCTCAGCATGGCCGCCCTGATGCCCTGGCCGCTGCTGTTCTGGGGCATCGTCGGCCTGCTCGACACGGCCTTCTCGTTCCGAGACCGGCAAAGGCCGGCCCTCATCCGCAAATCCTGAAAGGCAATCCCATGGAAGTGATCCTGCTCGAACGCGTCGCCAAGCTCGGCCAAATGGGCGAAACCGTCCGCGTCAAGGACGGCTATGCCCGCAACTGCCTGTTGCCGGGCGGCAAGGCGCTGCGCGCGACCGACGCCAACAAGAAGCGCTTCGAAGGCCAGAAGGCGGATCTCGAGGCACGCAACCTCGAAGCGCGCGGCGAAGCCGAGCGCGTCGGGGCGCGGCTTGAGGGCGAAACCTTCATCATCATTCGTCAGGCCGGCGAAACGGGGTATCTTTACGGCTCGGTGTCGACGCGCGACATTGCCGAGGCCGTGACCAGGGGCGGTTTCGCGATTAGCCGTACCCAGGTCAATCTCACCACGCCGATCAAGACTTTGGGCGTCCACGCCCTGCCGATCCAACTCCACCCCGAGGTCGAGGTCAAAGTGAAGGTCAACGTCGCCCGATCCGCCGAGGAGGCCGAGCGTCAGGCGCGTGGCGAGGACGTCAACTTGGTCGAGCGCGACACCCTCGACGACCTTGGCCTCGAGGTCGGTGCCGCGCTGGCCGACGAGGGCGACGACCGCTGAACGGTCGCTTTCTCGCCGTGACCTGGACCGGCGAAGGGACATCGCCGGTCCCTACGATCAAGCCCGCGATCCACGACGGCGCGGCTGTCTCGACGTCGGCCGCGCGTAAGCGCGCGTTGTCGGTAATGTCGTCCCGTGCGAAGAATGCAAGACGGCGGCGCGCCGATCCGTGCCGCTTCCGGCTTATGCAACGCACTCCAGCATCGTGTTCGGCATGACTCTCATGGACCACGCGGGCGGGCAGGTGTCGCCCCTCGCCCGCCATACGTCGCAGACCGCGGCCTTTCGCGTCGCCCCGCATAACATCGAGGCGGAGCAGGCGCTGCTCGGCGCCATTCTCATCAACAACGACGCCTTCGACCGCGTGTCGGACTTCCTCAAGCCCGAGCATTTCTCGGAGGAATTGCACCGGCGCACATTCGACGTGGCGTCGCAACTCATCCGCGCCGGCAAGGTCGCGACGCCGGTGACGCTGAAGACATTCCTCGGCGACACCGACATCGGCGGCATGACGATCCCGCAATACCTCGCCCGGCTCGCGGCGGAAGCGACCGCCATCATCAACGCCGAGGATTACGGCCGCACCATCTACGACCTCGCGGTGCGCCGCGACCTGATCCTGATCGGCGAGGACATCGTGAACGGCGCATATGACGCGCCCGTCGACGTCAGCCCGCGCGAGCAGATCGAGGATGCCGAGCGCAAACTGTATTCCATCGCCGAGTCGGGCCGCTACGACGGCGGCTTCCAGCGCTTCACCGACGCGCTCACGGCAGCCGTCGACATGGCGGCCGCCGCCTACGAGCGCGACGGCGGCCTCAGCGGCGTGTCGACCGGCATGCTCGAACTCGACGCCAAGCTCGGCGGGCTGCAGAAATCCGACCTGGTGATCGTCGCCGGTCGGCCCGGGATGGGCAAGACCGCGCTCGCCACCAATATCGCCTTCAACATCGCCAAGGCCTATGAATTCCGCCAGAAGCCCGACGGGGCGCACGAGACGGTGAACGGCGGCATCATCGGTTTCTTTTCGCTTGAAATGTCATCCGAGCAGCTCGCGACCCGCATCATCGCCGAACAGGCGCAGGTGCCATCCTACAAGATCCGCCGCGGCGACATCACCGAGCTTGAGTTCCATCGCATCGCGGAAGCGGCGCGCGACATGCAGCAGGTGCCCTTCTTCATCGACCACACCGGCGGCATCTCCATCGCGCAGCTCGTCGCCCGCGCCCGCCGCCTCAAGCGCCAGCGCGGGCTCGACGTGCTGGTGGTCGACTATCTCCAGCTCCTGTCCGGGTCGAAGTCGAAGGGCGACAACCGCGTACAGGAACTTACCGAGATCACCACCGGACTGAAGGCGCTGGCGAAGGAGCTGGCCGTGCCCGTGATCGCCCTGTCCCAGCTGTCGCGGCAGGTCGAGTCGCGCGACGACAAGCGTCCACAACTCTCCGACCTGCGCGAATCCGGCTCGATCGAACAGGACGCCGACGTCGTGATGTTCGTGTACCGCGAGGAGTACTACCTCAAGGGGAAGATGCCGCGCGACGGCTCGCCGGAGATGATCACCTGGCAGGACGAGATGGATAGGGCGCACGGCAAGGCCGAGGTCATCATCGGCAAGCAACGCCACGGACCGACGGGAACGGTGCAACTCGCCTTCGAGGGCGAGTACACGCGGTTCTCGAACCTCGCCGACGAGGATCGGCTGCCGGCCCACGATTAAGCGAGGATGGAGCTGCGCGCCGGTCACATCCGCCAGCGCGTCCTCCTACGTTTGTGCTTGCAGCGCCATGCCGCGGGCGATCTTGTCCAGCATGGCCATCAGACGTGCCTTCGATGAACCGAGCAGGCGATCAAGCTCGCCCTCGTGCTCCGCGGCGCGGGCGTGCAGCTTGTTCAAGGTCCGCTCGCCCTTCTTGGTCAGGGCCAACGTGACGCTGCGCCGGTCGTGCGTCGACGGCTTCCTGTTGATGAAGCCGTTCTCCTGCAAGTCCTTGATGAGCGGACTGACCGTCGACTTGTCCCGCGCGATCGCACGCCCGAGCGCGCTTTGCGAAATACCGGGATTGAGATGGATAATGGCAAGCGCGGGAAAGCGCCCCGGCTTCGCCAAATCCTTATCCCTTCTCCGAGCGAACACGCGATAGGACGCGTCCTGCGCGAGGCGCAGGTGGAAGCTGACGAAGTCACCGAGATAGCCGAGCGTGACCTCGCCGCCGGACGCGGGCAGCATCCTGCCGGCCGACTTGGTCGCCTTGCCGATGGCGCTGGCCGGTCCGGCAGGCTGCGTCCTCGCTCGTCGGGTTAGCGCAGCCTTACCCGCGCGGGCAACACGAACCGCTTCGCCCTCTCGCCGCGTCTCGCCGGATGTCGAGTTCGTACGCTTGACCGATGCCAAGTTGGCGAGTTCCGGTTTGGCGGGTGGATCGCGGTCAGCCACGCCGGTCTGCCTCCCGGCCGGGACGTCACGTGTCGTATCCCGTCCGCGTCCGGTCCTGCCCATCGCTTCCCTCGACACCTGACGCCATGCACGGCATCCGACCGCCCGGCGCTTGGTTCGTGATTGCTCACCGCCCCGCCAGCGAGCCAACCCGGCTTCGCAGCGAGTCTCGTAGGCTGCCGCGTTCGGCGAGGCAAGGAAAGCGACAACCCGTCCGCTGCAATTACTGTCTAGTTTGACATCGTGGTTAACAGGCTGAGGCGCAGCGTCGATCCCGACCTGCGTCGCGCCGTGCAACACCCGCGGAAGCCATCCACCTATCATCGCAATCGGGATGGCGAGCAGGCGGCGGGAAAGTCGGCCGCCGCCGGTCACAGCTTGCCTGCCGGCGAAGCGGCGCGAGGACTCGCTACAATTTGGACTTAAGATCGCGCGCCGCGGTGAACACCACTCGCTTGCCTGCCTTCAGCTTGACTGCGTCGCCCGTCGTGGAGTCGAGGGCCTTGCGAGCGGCACGCTTCTTCACCTCGAAGACGCCCAGGCCGGACATGCGGATGCGCGCGCCCTTCTTCAAATGCTTGTTGATCAGTGCGACCGCCTCGTCGAGGTAGATCTTGGCGTGTGATTTCGGGATGTCGAATGTCGACGCCAGATGATCCGCGATATCCGTGCTGGTCAAAACTACCGAGGCGGCCTTCTTCGCGGTGCCGGCAGGCGGGTCCGCGGCAACCTTCTTCGCCACGGCTTTCTTAGCGGCGCTTTTCGCTGCGAGGTCCTTTTTCGTTGTTTCCTTTTTTGCCATGGAAATCATCCCGCGCCGCGGGTGTCATCTTGCGGTTGCCTCGGACCCGCGCAAGGCGCGACGCACTAGGGTCCCGATCTATCCAACGCTGAAGCGCATTCCAGGCGCACGATGGCGATCAGGAGCTGGCCTGCGTGTGTTCCTCGCGATGCCGCAGCATTCATCGTCAGGGCGGCGGAGCAGGCGCCGCTGTTGATCGGTCGGCTGCTGCCTTTGCAACTCGCCATCGCCAGTCTCGCCAGCGCCCAAATCCCGCGCCGCGTCCGCCTCAGCCTTTTGCGTCGAGGATGCGGACCACCACGCGGGTGAGCGGGTCCGCCATCACGATCTTGCCATCGACCGAAAGGAAGTAGGCGTAACGCTCAAGCCGGGGTTGCCCGACGAAACGGCGCAGCAGCACGCCTTCAGGAATGACGCTCCCGGGACGCAGGGTCAGATGTTCCTCGATCACCGGCGGCGGTTCGGGGATTTCGCGGACATATCGTTCGACGAGGACGGTGTCGCCGGGATCGAACTCGACGACGTCTTGCGCTAGCGCGCTGGTCGCAAGGGCGGCCAGGCAGATGGCGAAAAGCGACGGCTTGATCATGGGATGACCTCGGCGGAACGGACGAAGCAGGTTCAGGCGGCGAGGGCGGCGCGCAGCGCGTCCTCGACATAGGGTTTCGAGATGACGTGGACGTGTTTGAAGCGCTCGGGCACGACCACGGTTTCCCCGTAGCCGGTTGCGAAGACGAACGGGATTTTCCGCGCCAGCAGGTCCTCGGCAATGGGGAAGCTCGTTTCCGTGTACAGGTTGACGTCGAGGATCGCGGCGTCGAACGTGTTGAGCTTGATGGCGCGCCGGGCATCGCTCGCCGTCGCTGCAAGCTCGACCTCGGCCCCACAGTTTTGCAGCATGGTCTGGGCGTCGAGCGCGATCATCATGCTGTCCTCGACGAGCAGCAGGTTCTTGCCGGTGAGATCGGCGCGCCGCACCGGCGGCAACTCGCGACGCGTCGGCTCGACGTTGCCGCGCTGGACGAAGTCGTAGGGGATGCGGAAATGCGCGCTGACGCCCTCGGGATCATAGGCGATGCGCGCCTCGCCCCGAAGCTCGAAGGGAATCGACTGCTCGACGACGATGGACCCGAAGCCGCGCCGCCGCGGCGGCGCGACGGGCGGGCCGTTGCGCTCGCGCCAAACGAGACAAAGGTCTCCCGTCTTTTCCAGCGACCAATCGATGGTGAGGCAGCCGTTCTTGACGCTGAGAGCGCCGTACTTGGCGGCGTTGGTCATCAGCTCGTGCAGCACCAGCGCGATGGACTGGTAGGCGCGTGCCTCGACCATCACCGGTGGCCCCGACAGTACGAGACGCGCGTCGTTCGCCTCGGTCCAGGCCTGGGCCTCCGCCTCGATCAGTCCGCGCAGCGGTGCCGCCTTCCAATGCGCCTGCGTCAGCTGGTCGTGGGCGAGCGACAGCGCGTGGATGCGCGCCTGGAGGTCGGCGGTGAACGTATCGAGCGAGGAAGCGCTCTGCTGGCTTTGGCGCACCAGCGAGCGGATCACGGCCAGCACATTCTTCACGCGATGGTTCAGCTCCGCCACAATGAGGAGCTGGCTTTCCTGTGCGATGCGCCGCTCGCGGTCGATCAGGTCGGCGCGGCGCAGGATCACGTCGAGCAGCGACACCCGAAGCGATTCCGCGATATCGAGTTCCGCCCGCCGCCAGACCAGGGAGCGGCCCTTGACCGTCTCCTGCCAGGCATCGAAGCTCGCGCGCGGCGTCAGGCGTTGGGCCGATCCGTCGCGCTGCACCGCCTTGTTCGGGTCGCCGCCCCACTTGACGGTTTGCACGATCTCGCGGCGAAAAAGCAGGATAAAGTCCCTCGGCGCGCGCGAGAACGGGATGGCGACGAGGCCGCTGACGCGGTCGGCGTAGCCCATCGCGTCGGGCAGCAGCCTGCCGAGCGCGTCCGTTGCGAAGCAGCGGTCGGCGTGCTTGCCGTTGAGGAAACGGATCAGTTCCGCGACCGCCTCGGCGGGAGGGACCACGCCCTCGCCCTCGAAGCGACCGTCGCTCCACACGCCGACGCCGTCGCAAGGGATCATTTCGCGAAGGAGGCCGCTGAAACCCGACAGGTTTTGAAAGATGGTCTCCTCCGGCTGCATGCCGGCGATCAGCGCGTCGTGCACCTCGCGCGCCTTGGTCGCATAAGCGACTTCGTCCTTCTGCTGCTTGGCCTCGATCTGGGTGGAGAACACCTGGGCGAACAGTTCGACGGCGGCGCCCGTCGAGGTGGACACGCGACGCGCGGTTTCATGATGGCAGGCGATCAATCCCCACAACCGGTCGTCGTTCATGATGGATACGGTGAGCGACGCGCGCACGCCCATGTTGCGCAGGTATTCCAGGTGGATCGGGGACGAGCTGCGCAGCGTCGACTGGCTGAGGTCGACGGGCGTCTGCTTCGCGCCCAGGGCCGGAACGATCGCCACCTGCGCCGTTTCAACGTCGGCGATCATGCGGATCCATTGCCGCATGAACAGCGCGCGCGACTGCGCCGGGATATCCGTCGCGGGATAGTGCAGGTCAAGGAACGGCGTCATGCCCGATCGCACAGCCTCGGCGACCACCTTGCCGCTGTCGTCCTCCAAGAACCTGTAGATCATGACGCGGTCGAAGCCGGTCACCGCACGCAACTGGCGGGCGGCGGACGTCAGGAAGGCAGAAAACGTCGCGGTGCGCCGCAGGCGGTCGATGATGGTCTTCACCAGCATCGCCGCATCCGCACGGGATGTGTCGGCACCGGCTACGGGGATACATTCCGCGATCGCCAATTGCCCCGAGGCATGGATGAGAATGTCGTAGAGTTCACCCGCTCCGCCGACCGGGACGCCGACGAGGCGTTCCGGCTGACAGGAAATCATCGCCGCCTGGAAGGTGTTGCGAAGATCGTGGATGATCTTGGCCGCGAACACGGTTCCCATCGGCGCACCGATCAGCCCGTCGATCGAAGCAACGCCAAACAGGCCCGGCGCGTCCGCCGACACGTGAGCGATCGTCCAAGTCGGTAACGCGAAGGCGACAAGGGTTCCGAAAGGCTGAATGGTGCCGGGGATGTGAACCGGCTCCCGATCGCACTCGCTCAGTTCCCGAGGGGCGTGAACCTCCCCCCCGCCGCTGATTTGATCCAAGGTTCCGCCTTCCGCCATCACGACTTTGCAACAACCGCCGATGGCGGGCGCTTCCGGTCCGGGCGTCCGTGGACGCGTTCCAACGTCAGACCGCCCGACCTCGCAATGCCACCGATCGATTGGGTATCGCTGGAACTTCGCCGGTGCCGGTATAGTTCGCGCCCCGCAACGCACGTGGAGGATGAGATGGCGTTCGACCTGTCACGGTACACCAATGCCGATCCCCACCTGTCCAGCGGCGAACGACTCGCGTCGGTGCTGCTCGGGCTCGGCTTCGCGTCCGCCGCGGCCCAGCCCCGGTCCAACGTTTTCTTCAGCATGCTGACTTTGGCAACCGGTTCCTACCTCGCCTATCGCGGCGCGACCGGCTTTTGTGTCGTCAAGGCATCGCTGAACAAGGGCGACCCGAGGTCGGCGGCGCCGGCGCACGGTCAATCCTAACGCATCGGGAGGCGTTGGTCCCATAGCTTTTGGAAGAATGACGCTTCGCCCGAAGCGAGGCCGCGCCAACGATTTCATCAGGCGCCGGCCGTCATGCTGCGGCGGCACCGCAGTGTCCGGCACGCCCCCCTATTGGAACGCCAGCCATGCTCGAAGGCTTGCCGCCGAACGGTGCCGCCCACGTGATGCGGCTTGAATGCGGCGAGATCGACGCCAAGCGCATCGCCGATCTGGTCGTGGAAAGCTTCGACCCTGCTGAGACGGCGGCTGCGGCCTTCGAGAAGACGGCCAATCCGCTGTCCTGGATTGGTGGCGGCCCATGGAACGTCGAAATCTACTTCGGTTTTGCGCCCGATGAGGATGCCGTTCGTCGCCTGATCGCGGCGGCGGCGGACGACGGTTGCGCGGCGACCGCCACCTTCGGGCGCGTCGAAACGCGTGATTGGGTTGCCGCATCGCTGGACGGACTGGAAGCGGTTCGCGAAGGGCGCTTCGTGGTCCATGGGGCGCATGGCAGGTCGCGCGTGCGCACGGGCGACATCGGGATCGAGATTGAGGCGGCACTCGCCTTCGGCACCGGCCATCACGGCACGACGCGGGGTTGCCTTGCGGCTTTGAACGCCGTGGCGCGCCGCCGCCGGCCCCGTCGCATCCTCGATATTGGGACCGGAACGGGCGTCCTCGCCATCGCTGCGGCTCGGCGCTTTCGCCGCGCGGTCGCGGCCGGCGACATCGATCCGGTCGCCGTAGCCGCGGCCGGGGAGAACGCCAAGCGCAACCGTGCCGGGCGCGACGTGCGTCCGCTGCGTGCGGTGGGCACGGCGCATCCCCTGCTTCGCGCGGGGGCGCCCTTCGACCTCGTGTTCGCCAACATCCTGGCCCGCCCGCTCCGCGCGCTGGCGCGACCGCTGAGGCCCCTCGTCGCGCCCGGCGGCGAGGTGGTGCTGTCGGGCCTTCTCGCGTCGGATGTCGCCGGCGTTGTCGCGGCCTATCGCCGGCAGGGCTTCGTGCTCTCGGGGCAGCGCAATCTCGAGGGCTGGGCGACGCTGCTGATGCGCCGCCCGTTCAGCTCGGCCGCAGGCGGGTGACGGCCGGGCGCAGCCGGGCGGCGACCAGGCTCCGCAGCGCGGCGATGTCGAACAGCACGACCAGCCCCGCGTAGACGACCACGCCGGTGCCGACCTGGAGGCACAGCACGGCGAGGCTCGGCGCATGGGCGCGGAAGGGAAGCAACGCCCCGGTCATGGCCGCGGTGGCCAGCACGGTGGCGCCGAGGTCGCGGAGTGCCGGCCACGCCGGTTTCGACGCGCTGGCGATTGCGAGAAGCGCGACGAGGGCGGCGGCAAAGGCGCCGGACTGGGCGATCGCCAGACTGGATGCATCGGCGCTGCGTGGCAGCACCGCGAGCAGGACGGCGTCGGCCGCGCAGCCGACGAGCGCCGCGCCGATCAAGGGTGCCGTCCGCTTGCTGATCTGGAAGATCGGGTTCACGGCGTAAAGGATGAGGGCGAAGCAGAACAGACCGGGCATCATCAGCGTCAGCAGCTGTTCGAAGGGGCCGCGATATTGTGCCGGTACGATCAGGCTCTGGATGCCCGGCATGACCAGCCAAATGCCGGCGCAGGCCGGGAGGAGCAGGGCGACCACGATGGCCATGTTGTCGGCGACACGTCGCTTGGCGTGCTCCGACCCCAGGCGGTCGTGGGCCGCGACGGCGATCTGGAACAGCAGCACGTCGAGTGTCGAGCCGATCGCCTGCACCGCCTTGGTGCCGATGTCGAAGGCCAGCGAGAACTGCCCCGATTCGGAGAAGCCGTAAAGCACGGCGACCAGGGCGCGATTTGCGAGGGGGATGCACAGGTAGAGCAGGTTGGAGGCGACGATCGGCGCGGCGTAGCGCAGCAGCCACCGCGCGACCGCGAAACGGGCGAGGTGGACCTGCGCTTCCGGGTCGCTCAACGCCGCGCGCGCCACGGCGACGGAGCCGGACAGGCTGACGATGCCGCCGATGAGCGCCATCCGCGCCGACCCGAAATAAAACGCGCCGCCCCCCGTCAGCAGCAGGGCGAGCAGGTTCTTGACGACGACCAGCTTCATGTACAGCCCGTCGTGGAAGCGCGAACGGACCAGGGCGGTGTTGAAGTCGAACAACCCGTTGGCGACCGCCGCGCCGAGCGCCAGCGCGATCAGGCCGTGGGACAGTGGGAAGGTCACTCCCGTCATGAACAGCAGCGTGGTGCCGACGGCGACACCCGCCGTGATCAGCGCGAAGGCGACGTCGAGCGTCGCCCTGAGCGCCGGGTCCTCGCCGCGCGAGCGCTCGGAATAGAAGCGCGTCGCGCCGAGCCGCAGCCAGTCGAGGAAGGCGGTCTGCACAGCGACGGCTGTGGCCAGCGCGAGGGCGAATCGTCCGTACTCCTCCGGACCGAGGAACTTGGCCACCAGCAGACCGACGGCGAAGTTGAAGGCGACGTTGAGGAGAAAGGCGAGGACGACCCTCATGCCGCGCGGGACGCGCGCGCGGCGGCCAGATCGGGCGGAATGGCCAAGGATCGCATACCGATTCCTCTCGCATTGAAACGACAAGGAACCGTTTCGCCCACGAACCGCGTCGCCGATCTGGCGATCACGTCTTCGCCTGCCGGTCCAGGGTCATTCGGCCGTAGGCGCCGCGATGCCAAAGCTGGATCGTGCCGTCCGTAGCGGTCAAATCTCCCTTGGCGTCGAAGGCGATGTCGCCGAGTACGGTCTTGAACACTCGACCTCCGTGCATCGCCGCCGCAAGGGCGGCGGGTTCGAGCGAGCGCGCCGCACGGGCCGCCTGCTGGACGACTTCAACGGCGGCGTAGCCGTAAAAGAACGACGCGTCCGGCTCGAATCCTACACCGCGCAGACGCCGCAGCAGAGCGGCGGCGGTCGGACGCGCCTTTGCGTCCTCGGGAAAAACGAGCAGGGTTCCATCCGCGGCCGCGCCGGCCTGCGAGGGATAGTCCTCCGAGGCGAGCGCCGTCCCACCCATCAGCGACGCGCGGGCGTTGGCGTCGCGTAACTGGCGGGCCAGCAGGCCTGCATCGGACGTGCCGCCCCCGAAGAACACGACCTGGGCGGCGGAGGCCTTGATACGCTCGACGAGGCCGGCATCGCCGCCGCGACCGGCGCTGCCGTAGAAGACCTCGCGCGTGCCGGCCCGGGCGAGCGCCTCGCGCACCCCGTCGGCGAGCGCCTTGCCCGCGCTCGTGCGGTCATGCACGACGGCCACGCGCCCGACATGCCGCGACAGGAGGTAGCGCGCGGCAACCCCGGCCTGTTCGTCGTCGCGACCGCACATGCGGAACACCGTCGGGAGGCCACGTTCGGTCAGCGACGGCGCCAAGGCCATCGGCGCGATCTCCAGCGTGCCGGCCTCGCCGTAGATCGCCGCCGCAGGCACGCTCGCGGCGGAGGACAGGTGGCCGACGACGATCGGCACACCGGCCTGAACGAAGGATCTGGCGACGTCGCCCGCCTTCTTCGGCTCGTTGCCGTCGTCGCGCGCGTCGACCCGCGCCTGCTCGCCGTTGAACCCGCCTGCCGCGTTGGCATCCATCACCGACTGCTCGACGCCGCGCCTGATCTGCATGCCGAACACGGCATCCGGACCTGTCAGCGGCGCAGCGACCCCGATGCGCAGATCCGCAGCGGCTGCGGAGGCGGTGGCAAGGCAGCCGAGGATCAAAACGAGGACGGCCCGTTTCACGTCGTACCGGACCGTCCAGCGTGTCGAGACAGCGCCGTGCCGTCTCAACCGCGTCGCCTGCGAAGTGGAGCGCGAGCGCTCGGCGCGGGCGGGGGATGCCGACGCGTCGTCATGATGCGGCAAGCCTCCTCGATGACCTGCGGACGTGATGCGGCGCCATCGGTGGGCCTTGTAGCGCATTTTCGCGACGTGGCGAGACCGTTCCATCATTCGTTGTTTACGACCCTGCGCGGATGTGTCCTTACCCTCCGATGGTGACGATCGTCGGGTCGCGTGCGGCATGAGCATCAGGATGGAGGGCGGATTGTTCATCCGCGCCAGCCGGGACCGTGTCTGGGCCGCGCTGCACGATGTCGAGTTGCTCGCATCCTGCCTTCCCGGATGCCGCTCCCTGCTTCAATCGTCCGATCGCGACTTCGCCCTCGCGCTCGGCGTCACCTCCCTCGGCCTTGCCTTTCACGGTACGTTGCGGATCGAGACGAGCGAACCGCCGAGCAGCTACCGCCTGGTCGGCTTCGGAAGCGGGGGACGCGCGGGCACGGCCTCGGGTGCGGCCAGCATCGTTCTTCTGGATGAGGCCGGCGGGTGCCGCCTGTGCTACCGCGTCGAGGCGACCGTGCAGGGCGTCCTCGCACTGCTCGGCCCGGGCGTGCTCGCGGGCGCGGCGCGCGCCCTGGCCGCCACCTTCGCCGCCCGGCTCGGCGCACGGGTGAGCCGGCGCGGAACGCGCTTCGCGCCGGCGTGACCGGCGGTTCGCCAACCCGGACGGGACCTGGATGCGCCGACATCCGCTCCTCCGTCGTGCGCATGAGGGATGGGTCCGGCTGAGCGAGGATCGCCGGCATGACTCATATTGGATCGGGCAAGTCATGCGTCGTTGCGTCTAGCTCGTCGTGACCCGAGCGGCCTCGCGGACCCGGTCGGCCGGTCGCCGTGGCGTCGACCGCAGCGGTCGGCTCAAACGGCCCATTCATGCGCAAGCACGCGCCTCGTTGGAACAAGAAGATCGGGCAGAGAGCGACGTGGGTCCGGGCTAGGACTATGTTGTCCAGCCAGGCGGCGCCGGCGCGCCTTCAACGGTAGGTCGACGCGAACCAATTTGGTGCCTGGACCGCTCGACCCCGCGAGTACGGCCAGAAGCGGCGGTTCCCGATCACTGCGCGCAACGGAACATTACGGCGCTCTTCCAAGCCGGCGGAACCGTAGTTCGCTTTCCTTCACTGCAAAACGTGCCAAAGGTTGCACGGCGGCATACGCGCACCGCGCAGTTCTCGCCTGATCGGCATGCCGAGCGGGGTGTCATGCCGGAGTGGCAGCCGTCGCAGCTACCACAACCGTCACACTTCCAGGTCGCCTTTCCAGCGTGGAGGTCGCGGCGGCGCGGGAGGATGGCCCATCGCGCCGTTCCGGAAGGCAGCTATGCCATGCCGTGCTCGGCGAGGAAGGTGTCCGCAGGCGCGTCCGTGACGCCCTCATTGTCGTGCAACGCCCAGCAAAGCTTCTGCGCCACATCTTCCAGGCCGCCCGGTACTTGGACCAGTTCGCCCGTGCTGAGGTGGACGGTGACCTTTCCGGCCGTCGACGCAGTCAGGCGCGTGACGTGGTCCGGGTTGATGACGGCCTCGCCACCGCGCGCGTCCTTGAACACCCCGAGGTATTTCCCGTCCATGCTTGCCTCCACCGGCAAATTAGAACGTAATAAGAACAAAACGGAGTCGCGTCGGGAAAAGCGAGACGAGTTATCCACAACGTGCGCCGACCGCTGCCATCGCTGCGGCGTGTCGGCGACGATGCGCATCGACGGTCCTTCGGCGACGTCGAGCGCGTCGTGGGCCGCGTCGGCCTCATCGCGAATTTCCTTTTCCGCCAGCTTCGCATCATCCCGTTCGGGAAGGACGCGAGCACGGCATCGGTCGCCTCCACGACGTAAAGGGATCATCCCGCTCGCTCCCGCAGGGCGAAGCATCGCTGGTCCTCCACCGCGATGCCGATGACGGCGTCGAACTTGGCCACAAGCAGCATGACGCGGACCGTCTCGTTCACCCAGCACCATCCAAGCTCTTCGTGCGGCTTCTTCGCCGTCGTGTTCACCCGAAGCCGCTGCGCGCTCGATCGCGTCGGCATCGCGCGTTCACATGACCCAACGCTAGCGGACCGCGATGATCCCGGAGGTTGGCGAGGGGCTCGACGCATAGTTGACAAAAGATAAGGCATGCCTGGGTCCGAACGTCACAGCATCTTTGTTGCAGCCATCGGCAGTTCTCATGGTTCCTCTCCATTGAGGAAGCCAATATTATGCAATCTGGATCGCTTGTCGGCGCGCTCGCTATATTCACGCTGGGCATTGTCATCGTTGTCGTCGGCCTCGGATACCTCCGAAGTCTGAAAAGTCCGCGCAACAAGGACGCTGCCATGAATGCCTTGGTCGAGGATGGATCGTCTGCTCACACGGCGGTACGCGGCGGGAACAAGCCGGATCATCTAAAGTAACGTCCGGACAGAACGGGACGCGACTCGGCAGGTCGGTGGTCGCGGCATGAGCCGCAGGTTGGCCGGCTCCGCTGGACCGTATCGGTCGCTGAGGCGCTCAGCCACTCCACGCTTTGGCAAACACGTCGATGCCCGACGGCGATCGCATCGTCCGAACTCGATCGGCGTCGGCACGGTCAAGGCGTCGCGCATGGCTCGTTGACCAAGCGGGTCGTCACAGGCGGGCCGCGCGGCGTCGGCGGAGACGTGCAGACGTTGTTGCCGACCGTTTTCGGCGCGACTGAAGCGCCTGCGCGATGACGACGACACCGTCGATGATGCTGCACGGCACCAATGAAATAAGCGGGCCTGGATCGTTTTGAGTTTCTGCCTTGGCGCTCTTGATCTTGCGCTCGCATCCGTCGCCTTGGCTGCCGATGTTTGCGGGCGACGCTCGTTCCCGTGCTACACGACAGCGGCGAGTTGCTCCCACGTTGCAGCAGCATGGCAACGACGGGCAGGAAACGGCGGCCTTGAACAGCGTCACGCGGATAGACATACAGACGAACGCGGCGTGCTCACCCGGCGTCGCGCAGTGGGCGTTTTCGGTTGCGCCCATGATGGAGTGGACCGACCGTCACTGTCGGGCCTTCCACCGCATCCTGTCGCGCCGTGCCCGGCTGTACACGGAAATGGTGACGACCGCCGCCGTGCTACAAGGCGACCGCGACCGGCTGCTCGCTTTTCACACCGCGGAGCACCCGCTCGCGGTGCAGCTCGGCGGCAGCGACCCCCGCGACCTCGCCACCGTCGCACGGCTGTGCGCCGAACGCGGCTTCGACGAGATCAACCTCAACGTCGGCTGCCCATCGGACCGCGTGCAGAACGGGGCCTTCGGCGCCTGCCTGATGCGTCGGCCCACCCTCGTCGGCGCGTGCGTGGCGGCAATGGTGGCGGCGACGGCGCTGCCGATCACGGTGAAGTGCCGGCTCGGCGTCGATGAGCAGCCGCCCGAGGCGCTGGACGCCCTGGCTGATGCGGTTGTCGGCGCCGGCGCCGCCGCGCTCGTCATCCACGCGCGGAAGGCCTGGCTGCAAGGCCTGTCCCCGCGCGAGAACCGCGACGTACCGCCGCTCGACTACCCCGCCGTGTTCGCGCTGAAGCGGCGCCGGCCAACGGTGCCGGTGGTGCTGAACGGTGGGCTGACGGGATGGCCGGCGATCGAGGCGGCGCTGCCGCACGTCGACGGCGTGATGGTCGGGCGCGCCGCTTATCGCGATCCGGCGCTGCTGCTCGAGGTCGACCGGCGGCTTGGCGACGCCTCGGGTGAGATCACCCGCGCGGAAGCCGTCGAGGCCTACATGCCCTATGTCGCCGCCCGCCTCGCCGAGGGAGTCCCCCTGCACGCCATGACGCGCCACCTCCTCGGCCTGTTCAACGGCTGGCCGGGGGCAAGGGCGTGGCGACGCCACCTGTCGACGGAGGCCGTCAAACCCGGTGCCACCCTCGACGTGCTGCGGACGGCCCTGCGCTGCATCCGCGAGCCCGCGTCCGGTGAGGTGGTCGCCGCGGCGGCGTGAGGAGGCATTCGGCGGCGGTACACCGCGTGCATGCCCGTCGACGGAGGGCACGCTCATGATGGTCTACAGGTTCAAGCCGGCGGCGCGCGCCGATCACAGGATCGCCTTGTCGACGGACGCGGCGGGCACGAACCTGCCCGACGACGGGGCGCCCTGGCAGGCGATCGGGCAGCTCGACCTCGATGCCGCCGACCCCTGGATCAAGGCGCCGCGCGCCGACATCGAGGCCGCACTCAAAACGCGGGGCTTCTTCCTCTGGGGGATCACCCTGCCGAAGCAGGCCAGCCGCTTCGGCGCGACGCCGAGGGCGTGAAGCGCGGCGTTCAGCCGACCGACTTGCCTTCGCGTCCGGCGAGGTCCTGGGCGAACTGCCATGCCGTTCGTCCCGAGCGGTTGGCCCGCGTCGCCGCCCATTCCAGCGCATCGGCCCGCATCTGCGCCCGGTCGGTGGCAAGCCCGAAATGGTCGGCGTAGCCAAACACCATGGCGAGGTACTCGTCCTGCGAGCACTTGTGGAAGCCGAGCCAAAGGCCGAAGCGGTCGGACAGCGACACCTTTTCCTCGACCGCCTCACCCGGGTTGATCGCCGTGGCCCGCTCGTTGTCAAGCATCTCGCGCGGCATCAGGTGGCGGCGGTTCGAGGTGGCATAGAACAGCACGTTGTCGGGCCGGCCTTCCAGCCCTCCTTCCAGCACCGCCTTCAGCGACTTGTAGCTGGTGTCGTCGAAGTCGAACGACAGGTCGTCGCAGAAGATGAGAAAGCGGAAGGGGGCGGCGCGCATGGCCGTCATCAGGCGCGGCAGGCTGTCGATGTCCTCGCGGTGGATCTCGACGAGCTTCAAAGGAGCCGCGGTCGTTGCCCCCGCACCCGTGTCGGCGTCCACGTCCGCGTTCACCTGGGCGTGCGCCGCCTTGACGAGCGACGACTTGCCCATGCCGCGCGCGCCCCAGAGCAGGACGTTGTTGGCGGCGAACCCACGGGCGAAGCGCCAGGTGTTGTCGACGAGGATGTCCCGGACGCGGTCGATGCCGTGCAGCAGGGCGATCGGCACGCGGCTGACGCGCGGCACCGGTTGCAGTCGGCCGGCCTCCGCCTGCCAAACGAAGGCGTCGGCCGCCGCGAAGTCCGGCGTTGCGGTCGGCTGCGGCGCCAGCGCTTCCAGCGCCTCCGCGATGCGCCGGAGCGCAGCGGCCACGGTGGCACCGGCAAGATCGTCGGGGGCGGGCGTGTCGGTTGCGTGTGTCATGGCGTCTTCTACGACGATCGTCGGACGGCTTGAAGCCCCGGCGGGCGGGGGGCGCCCGGTCCTGCGGCGCGCACGGGCGCGAGGGCCGATGCGGCGTCCCCGCCATTGCTTTCACACTTGCCGCGGCTATAAGGCCCCGTCCCGCCACCGACGACGCGTGACCGTCACCTTTGGGAGCACGGCCATTTTCACGACGCCTGCCTTCGCCCAGACCGCAGGCGCGGCGTTGGGCGGCTACGACACCATCCTCCAATACCTGACGCTGTTCGGCCCCATCCTGCTCATCATGTATTTCATGGTGTTGCGCCCGCAGCAGAAGCGGGCCAAGGATCAGGCCGACCTCATCAAAAACATCCGGCGTGGCGACACCATCACCACCACCGGCGGCCTGATCGGCAGGGTCACCAAGGCGGTCGATGCCGGCGAGCTCGAGGTCGAGATCGCACCCAACGTCAGGGTCCGCGTGGCACGGCCGATGGTCAGCGACGTGCGCGCGAAGGGTGAGCCGGTCAAGGGCGAGCCGGTGAAGGACGCCGGCTGACGGACGGGTCGCGCGGCCGGGCCGGACGGTTTAGGCTGGCACGGGGCACGCGGGACGCCATCCGCGGGAAAAGGTCAAGAGGATGCTGCGGTTCGCGCGCTGGAAGATTGCTTCGATCGTGGCGACGATCCTGCTCGCCGTGCTGATCGTCGTGCCGAGCCTGCTGCCGGCGACGACGCGCGAGGCGCTCGACAGGAGTCTGCCGGACTGGGCGCGACCGCGCACGCTGACGCTGGGCCTCGACCTCCAGGGCGGCTCGCACGTGCTGCTCCAGGTCGATGCGGCCGACGTCAACAAGACCCTGGTGGCCAACCTGCGTGACGATGTCCGCCGCATCCTGCGCGAGGAGAAGGTGCCCGTCGCCGGCGGCATCGGCCTCCAGCCGCGCGGCGTGCAGTTCCGCCTCACCGACCCGGCCGATCGCGGCAAGGTGCTGCCCAAGCTTCAGGCCCTGGCCAGCCCGCAGGCCTCCGTCCTCGGCTCCACGGGCGCACCGGCCTTCGACGTCGCCGACAATCCCGTGGGGACGTTCACCGTCACCGTCACCGACGCCGGTGTGGCGGACAAGGTGCGTCGCGCCGTCGACCAGTCCATCGAGGTGATCCGACGACGCGTGGACGCGCTCGGCACCACCGAGCCCTCCATCCAGCGCGAAGGCAACGACCGCGTGTCCGTGGAGGTGCCCGGTCTCCAGGATCCGGAGCGGCTGAAGCAGCTCCTCGGCCAGACCGCGAAGCTCGAATTCCGCATGGTGGCCGACCCCGGCGCCAACCCGGCCGAGTACGATCTGCTCGACCAAACCTCGGAACCGAGCAAGATCCCCGTGCTGAAGCGCATCCTCGTCCAGGGCGAGGACCTCACCGACGCGTCGCCCGGCTTCGACCAGCGTAACGGTCAGCCGATCGTCAACTTCCGCTTCAACATTCGCGGCGGCGAGCGCTTCGCGCAGGTGACTTCCGAGAACGTCGGCAAGCCCTTCGCCATCGTGCTCGACAGCAAGGTGATCTCGGCGCCGCGCATCAACGAACCGATCACCGGCGGCTCCGGCCAGATTTCGGGCAACTTCACCGTGGAGCAGGCCAACGACCTCGCCATCCTGCTGCGCGCGGGCGCCCTGCCGGCCAAGCTGACCATCATCCAGGAGCAGACGGTCGGCCCCGGCCTCGGCCAGGACTCGATCAACGCCGGCAAGCTCGCCGCCTATGTCGGCGCAGCGCTGGTCTTCACCTACATGTTGGTGACCTATGGCACCTTCGGCATCTTCGCCAACCTCGCGCTCGCCGTGCACATCTCCTTCATCTTCGCCGGGCTGGTGCTTCTCGGTGCCACGCTGACGCTGCCGGGCATCGCCGGCATCGTGCTCACCATCGGCATGGCGGTCGACTCAAACGTCCTGATCTACGAGCGCATCCGCGAGGAGAACCATGCCGGACGCTCGGTGATCCAATCGCTCGACGCCGGCTTCAAGCGCGCCTTCTCGACGATCGTCGATTCCAACGTCACCATGTTCGTCGCCGCCGCCATTCTCTACTTCCTCGGCGCCGGCCCGGTACGCGGCTTCGCCGTGTCCATGGGACTTGGCATCCTCACATCCATCGTCACCGCCGTCACCATGACGCGCATGATGATCGCGCTGTGGTACCGCTACAAGCGCCCGCAAACGCTGCCGATCTAGGAGGGGGACCGCCATGAAACTGCTCCGCCTCGCGCCGGAGAACACGAAGTTCGGCTTCATGCGCTTCCGGCGCGTGAGCTACCCGTTCTCGGCCGTGCTTTCCATCGTCTCCGTGGTTCTGTTCCTCACCGTCGGCATGAACTTCGGCATCGACTTCGCCGGCGGCACGCTGATCGAGGTGCGCGCCGCGTCGGGGCAGGCCGACCTCGCCGCGCTGCGCCATGCGACGGAGGCGATGAACGTCGGCCCCGTCGGCGTGCAGGGGTTGGGCTCGCCGGCCGACGTCGCCATCCGCTTCGGCCTTCAGCCGGGAGGCGACGCCGCGCAGGAAGGGGCGGTGCGCCGCGTCACCCAGGCCATCGGCGCCGGCTACGGCGTGCGGCAAACGTCCGTCGTCGGCCCCACCGTGTCGGGCGAACTCGTGCAGTCCGGCACGCTCGGCGTCGTCATCTCCATCATCGCGGTGCTGTGCTACCTGTGGTTCCGCTTCGAATGGCAGTTCGCGGTCGGTGCCATCATCGCCACCATGCACGACCTGCTGCTGACGGTGGGCTTCTTCTCCATCACGCAGCTCGAGTTCAACACCACATCCATCGCCGCGATCCTCACCATCGTCGGCTACAGCCTCAACGAGACGGTGGTGGTGCTCGACCGCATCCGAGAGATGATGCGCAAGTACCGCAAGATATCGACCAACGAATTGATCGACATCTCCGTCAACGCCGTGCTGCCGCGCACCATCATGACGGCGACCACCGTGTTCCTGGCGCTGCTGTCGCTGGTGGTGTTCGGCGGCGAGGTGATCCGCTCCTTCTCGCTCGCGATGATGTTCGGCATCTTCGTGGCGACCTATTCGTCGATCTTCATCTGCTCGCCGATGCTGATCTACCTCGGCCTGCGACCGGAGGCGATGGGCGAGCCGGCGGTGGCGATCGAGCCCGCCGCCAAGCCGGCCAAGCCCGCCGCCGCCAAACCGGCCCCGCAGCCGGCCACCAAGGCCACGGCCTGACGTGGCGCGCAACGAGCCCGCCGGCCTCCCCGCCGCGGGGTTCCTGCCGGGGCAGCACGCCATCGACGGCTACGGCGCCGGCGGCTTCCGCTTCGGCGACATGTCGCATCGCGGGTCCATCCTCGCCCTGCCGTCCGGCATCTACGCCTGGGACGCCGCGGCACCCGACGACCTCACCGTCGCCGCCTTCGCGCGCATCCTCGAGGCGGCGCGTGCCGGCACCGTCGAGCACGTGCTGATCGGCACGGGTGAGCGCATGCTGCCGCTGCTCGACCTGCGCGCCGACCTGCGCCGGGCCGGCCTGCGCGCCGAACCGATGGCCACCGCCGCCGCGGCGCGCACCTACTCGATCCTGCTCGGCGAGAAGCGCCGCGTCGCCGCCGCGCTCCTCGCCGTACCGTGACGTCCGCCGAGGCCGATCCGGCGTCCGCTGCGGCCTACGCTCATTGCTTCGACGCCGCACGCCGCGACGATCGCTGGCTCGCCAGCCTGTTCTGGCCGGCGTCCGCGCGCCCGCACGTCCACGCGCTCATCGCGTTCGACCTGGAGATCGCCAGGATCCACGAAGTCGTGACACAGCCGACGCTGGGCGAGATCCGCTTCCAATGGTGGCGCGACGTCATCACGAACGAGGCGCCGGCCGGCAACCCCGTTGCCGAGGCGCTTGTCGACACGATCCGCCGCTTCAACCTCGACAAGCAACGCCTGCTCGCCCTTATCGAGGCGCGCTCCTTCGATCTTTACGACGACCCAATGCCGAACGAGGCGGCGCTGGAGAACTACCTTCGCGACACCACTGCATCGATCTTCGCCGCCGTCGCGCGCGTGCTCGCACCGGGCCGCCTGCCGCCCGCCTGCGTCGAGGAGGCGGGGCGGGCCTACGGGCTGACGCAGCTCCTGCGCGCCCTGCCGTTCCAGGTCATGCGCGGCAAGCTTTACCTCCCGCTCGATCTGCTGGAGCGTTTGAAGCTGCCGTCCGAGACGGTGCTCGCCCACCGCAACTCGCCCGGCCTCGGCCTCGTGCTGCAAACGCTGCGCGCCCGGGTGCGCTCCCACCTCGAGGCCATGCGCGGCGACCTCGCCAGCGCGGGCGCAAAGGCCGGCAAGAGCAGCGAAACGGGTGCGGCTGCCTTTCTCCCGGCCTCCCTGTGCGAACCCTATCTCCGCCGCATGGAACGGCCAGGCTTCGACCCCTTCGCGGCGCCGCTCGACCTCCCGCCGTGGCGACGGCAATGGGCGCTGTGGCGTGCGGCACGGCGCCTGTGACGGCCGCTCCGCCGGTCCGACCGCTGATCCTGCTCGCCACGCCGTGCTTCGGCGGCCTCGTGCACCAGCGCTACATGCTGTCCGTGTGCGCGCTGATGCGGGCGCTGCCCGCCGCCGGCATCGCGCTTGACCTCGCGCTGCTCGACGGCGACGCGCTGATCACCCGTGCCCGCAGCGTGCTCGTCGCGCGTTTTCTCGATCTCACCACCGCGACGCACCTTCTGTTCGTCGACGCCGACATCGGGTTCGAGCCGGAACAGGTGCTGCGTCTCCTCGCCGCCGACAAGGACTTCTGCGCCGCCTTCTACCCCCTCAAGTCGACGGATTGGGACGCCGTACCCCGCCGCGCCGTGGCAGGCGAAACGCTGGCCAGCGCCGCGCTCACCTATGTCGGCTTGCTGGAGGACGAGGCCGTGAGGCGGACGGACGGCGCGTTCGCCACAGCCACCTATGCCGGCACCGGGTTCCAGCTCATCAAGCGCCGCGTCCTCGAGCGCATGATCGCCGCCCATCCCGAATTGCGCTTCGCGACCACTCACGCCCGCGCTGGCGCGCTGCCGGCGAGCGGCAACATGTTCGCGCTGTTCGACCCCATCGTCGAGCCCGGCACCGGCACCTACCTCAGCGAGGATTACAGCTTCTGCCGGCGCTGGCGCGCGCTCGGCGGCGAGATCTGGCTGGACCTGCGCTCGCGCCTCACCCATGTCGGGCCGGACGCCTTTCACGGCGACGCGGCTGCGCGCTACCTGCCGCGCCCGCCCGCGACCTGACCTTTTGCCCGGCGCGTCCCGGCTTGCTAGAAGGGCGCATGACGAAGACCCAGCCGCCCGGCACGGATTATTCCGGTACGCTCAACCTGCCGCGCACCGACTTCCCGATGCGCGCCGGGCTGCCGCGGAAGGAGCCGGAGCTGCTCGCCCGTTGGCAGGCGATGGACCTTCAGGGCCGCATGCGCGCCGCCGGGCGGGGCAGGCCGAAGTTCGTGCTGCACGACGGGCCGCCCTACGCCAACGGCAACATCCATATCGGCCACGCGCTGAACAAGATCCTGAAGGACCTCGTCACCCGCTCGCAGCGCATGACGGGCAAGGATGCCGAGTACGTGCCGGGCTGGGACTGCCACGGCCTGCCGATCGAATGGAAGATCGAGGAGGAGTACCGCGCGAAGGGCCGCAACAAGGACGAGGTGCCGATCAACGAATTTCGCCGCCAGTGCCGCGACTTCGCACGCCGCTGGGTCGATATCCAGCGCGAGGAATTCAAACGCCTCGGCGTCGCCGGCGACTGGGCGCACCCCTACGAGACGATGAGCTACCCCGCCGAGGCGGCGATCGCGGGCGAGATCATGCGCTTCGCCCGCAGCGGGCTGCTGTACCGTGGTTCCAAGCCGGTGATGTGGAGCGTGGTGGAGAAGACCGCGCTCGCCGAAGCAGAAGTCGAGTACGAGGACCACGTTTCCGACACGGTGTACGTGGCGTTCCCCTTGAAACCGTCGATCGATGAAGCGACTCCGATGCGGATCGCCGGCGCGCGCGGCGTCGCGACACCCCACGGTGGCATCGATCTCTACGACGCCGCGATCGTCATCTACACCACCACGCCTTGGACGATGCCAGCCAACCGCGCGATCAGCTTCTCGCCGCGGATCGCCTACGGACTGTACCGGATCACGTCGGCGCCGGAGGGGAACTGGGCGCGGGTCGGGGCGACCTATCTGCTTGCCGATGCGCTTGCGGCCGATGTGTTCAAAGCCGCCAAGGTCGACGGCTTCGAGAGGGTGCGCGATGTCGCCGCCGGCGAGCTTGCCGGCCTCACCGCCGCCCATCCCCTCGCCGCACTCGGCTACGGCTTCGACGTGCCGCTCCTCGACGGCGACCACGTCACGGACGACACCGGCACCGGCTTCGTCCACACCGCGCCCGGCCACGGCCGCGAGGATTTCGACATCTGGACCGCGAACGCGCAACGGCTTCGCGCGGGAAAGATCGACACGCGCATTCCCTATTCCGTCGATGCCGACGGCTTCCTCACCGCCGACGCGCCCGGCTTCGAAGGCCGCCGCGTGTACGACGACAAGGGCGCCAAGGGCGACGCCAACGAGGCCGTCATTGCCGCGCTGATCGACGCCGGCGCGCTTGTCGCGCGCGGGCGCCTCAAGCACCAGTACCCGCACTCCTGGCGCTCGAAGAAGCCGTTGATCTTCCGCAACACGCCGCAATGGTTCATCGCGCTCGACCAGCCCTTCGCGCTCCCCGAAACGGAACAGCGCGGGGCGGGGCAGGGCGCCGGCCAGCCGACGCTTCGGGCACTCGCCCTCGACGAGATCGCCCGCACGCGCTGGGTCCCAGCGGCGGGCGAGGCGCGCATCACCGGCATGATCGGCAGCCGCCCGGACTGGGTGGTGTCGCGCCAGCGCGCCTGGGGCGTGCCCATTGCCATCTTCGTCGACTGCGAGCACCGCCCGCTCGTTGACGACGCCGTCGACGCGCGCATCCTCGAAGCCTTCGCGGCGGAAGGCGCCGACGCTTGGTACGCGGCCGGCTCCCGCGAACGTTTTCTCGGCGAGCGGGCGGGCGAGGGCTGGCAGAAGGTCGACGACGTCCTCGACGTGTGGTTCGATTCAGGCTCCACCCACGCCTTCACGCTGGAGGACGCGGCCGCCTTCCCCGGCCTCGCCGGCATACGCCGCCGCCGCGACGGCGGCGCCGACGAGGTCATGTACCTCGAAGGGTCGGACCAGCACCGCGGCTGGTTCCATTCCTCGCTGCTGGAGTCCTGCGGCACGCGGGGCCGCGCGCCCTACGACGCCGTGCTGACCCACGGCTTCGTGCTCGACGAGCACGGGCGCAAGATGTCGAAGTCGGCGGGCAACGTCGTCGCCCCGCAAACGGTCATCAAGGAGTCGGGCGCCGACATCCTTCGCCTTTGGGTGGCGGCGTCGGACTATTCCGACGACCTGCGCATCGGCCCCGAGATCCTGAAAACCTTCGTGGAAACCTACAAGAAGCTGCGCAACACGCTGCGCTGGATGCTCGGCGCGCTCGGGCATCACCGCCCCGGACACGCGGTCGGCCCCGCCGCGATGGGCGAGCTGGAGCGGCTGATCCTGCACCGCCTCCACGAACTCGACGGCGAGGTTCGCGACGCCTACGCCCGCTTCGACACCAAGCGCGTCGTGGCGCGGCTCTCGACTTTCCTCAACGCCGACCTCAGCGCCTTTTATTTCGACATCCGCAAGGACGCGCTTTATTGCGACGCGCCATCCAGCATGCGACGCCGGGCCGCGCTGGAGGTCATCGAGCACACGTTTCGCTGCGTCACGCTGTGGCTGGCGCCGATCCTGGTGTTCACCGCGGAGGAAGCGTGGCTTTCGCGCGACCCCGATGCCGTCTCCATCCACCTGGAAGGCTTCGCGTTTGTGCCGGATGCCTGGCGCGACGACGCCCTCGCCGCGCGCTGGGAGCGGGTGCGCGCCGCCCGCGCGGTGGTCACCGGTGCGCTGGAGCGCGCCCGCGCCGACAAGGCGATCGGCTCCTCGCTGGAGGCGGCGCCACAGGTTTACGTCGCCGATGCCGGTTTGCGCGACGAACTCCGAGCGGTCGACTTCGCCGACGTGTGCATCACCTCGGCGCTCGACGTGCTCGCCGGCGACGCGCCGGCCGACGCCTTTCGCTTGTCCGAGGTGCCGGGCGTCGCGGTGGTGTTCCGCCACGCCGCCGGCAGCAAATGCGCCCGCTCCTGGAAGATCCTGCCCTCCGTCGGCAGCGACCCGGAGTTTCCCGACGTGACGCCGCGCGACGCCGACGCGTTGCGCGAGCTGCGCCGCGCGGGAACCTTCGCGTGAGGCCGCGGACGGCCGGCTTCCTCGTCGCCGCCGCCACCCTCGCGGTGGATCAGGCGAACAAGCTGTGGCTCATGGACGTGTACGACATCGCCGCGCGCCAGCCGCTGCGCCTCGCGCCCATCCTCGACGTGGTGATGGCGCGCAACCCCGGCATCTCGTACTCCCTCCTCAGCGCGCGAACGCCCGGCGCGCGCTGGGCGCTGCTCGGCTTCACGGTCGCGGCGACGCTGGGGATCGGCGGCTGGCTGTGGCGGACGACGACGCGCACCGTCGCCCTCGGCCTCGGGCTTATCCTCGGCGGCGCGCTCGGCAATGCCGTCGACCGCTTCAGCTACGGCTGGGTCGCCGACTTCTACGACGTCCACCTCGGCTCGTACCATTGGTACGTGTTCAACCTCGCCGACGTCGCCATCGTGGCCGGGGTCGCCGCGCTGCTGATCGATTCGATCCGGCCGGTGCGCGCACCGGGGCGCAGGGCAGCGGGGCGATTCCCACGCGAAGCCTCCGGCGAACGCTGAACGAGGGTGCGATATCGTCGCCGCGTGCCGGACGCGCCGCCCCGAAATCGCCGCCAAGCCGTGACATCCCGCCCATGCCATCCACGGGACTCCGATCCATGCGTTTCGTTCCGCGTGCTCCTTCAACGGCCGCGCTGGTCGCGATCCTGATCGCGGCGACACTTCCGCCGGCGGTGGCGCAACAAGACAGCGTGACTCAGGAACTCCAGGACATCCGCAACTCGGTGGGACTGGGACCGACCACGCCGCCGATCGATTTCACCGAACGCCCGCCCCTCGTGGTGCCGCCGAGCTACGCCCTGCCGCCGCCGGGCAACGGCGGCGCCGGCCGCCTCGGCGTGACGGACAGCGACGCCGCCAACCGGCGCAGGGCCTTGATCGATCCGCGCCGCCCCGTGCCGCCGACCGATCCGGGAGCGAGCGCCACGGGCCTCGCCGCGCGCACCTACCTCGTCGACCCGCCATCCGGGCTGCGTGACCCCGATGCGGTCGCGGCCGACATCACCCACGACGGCGGGCCGCCCGGCGTGCCGGCGCGGCATGCCCGCGTCCATGCCCGCAAGAAGAAGGCGGCTGCCGCGCAATAGGGCCGCGCCGGCCGACGCCCGCCGGGCGGGCCGCGTCCTTTTGTGGATGCGCGGGGCGGATGTGTTGCGCTATAGGTTGCGATGCCGGCGCTGCACCGGCTTCCCGACCTGAGGACGAGATTGAGATGCGCCCTGCTTCGCCCTCGACGATCCGCGCTTCCGGGCTGACGCCGGTGGCGGCAGACCCGGGCGCTGCGACGATCGGGCCTGCGGTGGCGACCGGCCGCCTCGCCAACGGGCTCGATATCGTGATCATCCCCGACCACCGCGCCCCGGTGGTGACGCACATGGTGTGGTACCGCAACGGCTCGGCCGACGACCCGCTCGGCAAGTCGGGCATCGCGCACTTCCTCGAACACCTGATGTTCAAGGGCACCGAGCTGAACCCGGCCGGCAAGTTCTCCGATCTCGTGTCGGACCTCGGCGGGCAGGAGAACGCCTTCACGTCCAACGACTTCACCGCCTACTTCCAGCGCATCCCCAAGGAACACCTTGCCGTCTGCATGGAATACGAGGCCGACCGCATGAAAAACCTCGTCCTCACCGACGAGATGGTCGCGCCCGAGCGCAACGTGGTGCTGGAAGAGCGCCGCATGCGCACCGACGCCGATCCCGGCGAGATCCTCGACGAGGCGATGCAGGCCGCCGTTTACACCTCGCATCCCTACGGCAAGCCGGTGATCGGCTGGGAGCACGAGATCGAGACGCTCGATCGCACCGACGCCTTCAACTACTACCAGCGCTTCTACACGCCGGAGAACGCAATCCTCATCGTCGCCGGCGACGTCGAGCCGGAGGCGACGATCGCGCTGGCCGAGAGGGTCTACGGCCCCGTCCCGCCCTTCGGCGAGGCGCCGCGTCGCCGGCGCCCGACCGAGCCGCGGCCGACCACGCAGCGCAAGGTGTCGCTCGCCGATGAAAAGGTCGAGCAGCCGCGCTACCAGCGCATGCACCTCGTGCCGTCCTACCGCACGGGCAAGCCGGGCGAGGCGGAGGCGCTGGAAGTGTTCACCTACCTGCTCGGTGGCGGGCAGACCAGCGTGCTGTTCAAGCGCCTCGTCATGGAGGAGCGCATCGCGGTCGCGGCCGGCGCGCACTACATCGGCACCGCCCTCGACGACACGCGCCTGTTCATCTACGCCGTGCCCGCGCCGGGCGTCTCCCTGGAAACGCTGGAGCAGGCCGTTGAGGCGGTCCTTGCCGAGACGCGCCACGTCGGCGTCAACGCCGCCGACGTGGCACGCGCTAAGACGCGTCTTGTCGCCGAGGCAATCTATGCGCGCGACAGCCAGATGCTGCTGGCGAACTGGTACGGCGCTTCGCTCGCCACCGGCCTGACGCTGGAGGACATCGCGCAATGGCCGGAGCGCATCGAGGCTGTGACGCCGGACGACGTCGCGGGCGTGATGTGCCATCTCGACGCCAAGCGCGGCGTGTCCGGCTACCTCCTCCCGGCCGCACCGGCCGAGGCTGCTTGAGATCCGAGGTCGATTCGCCATGGTAAGCGCACAGGCTGACACGCTGACCGATCCAGCCATCCACGCCGCGTCACGGGCGGCGCGGGTGCAGAAGGTGCGCTCGGCGGCCGGCATCGAGGCGTGGCTCGTCGAGGACTACACCATCCCGTTGCTCGCCGTGAACTTCGGCTTCAAGGGCGGCGCGGCGCAGGATCCGATGAACAAGCCGGGCGTCGCGACGCTGCTCGCCGGGCTTCTCGACGAGGGTGCCGGCGACCTCGACAGCGCCGCCTTTCATCAGGCGCTCGACGACCACGCGATCGAGCTGTCCTTCTCCGCCGATCGCGATGCGCTGCAGGGTCGCTTGAAGACGCTGTCGCGCCACGCCGGTCGTGCCTTCGAGCTGCTCGCCCTCGCCGTCGGACAGGCGCGCCTCGACCCCGACGCGCTGGAGCGGGTACGCAGCCAGATCGCGGCGTCGCTGCGCTCCGAGCTGAACGACCCGGAGCACGCGGCGGCGCGCCTGTTCCGCACCTACGGCTACCCCGACCACCCCTACGGCCAGCCGGTGAAGGGCGACCTCGATATCCTCGAGACGATCACGCGCGAGGATCTCGTCGCCCTGCGCACATGCTTCATGGCGCGCGACAACCTCAAGGTCGCCGTCGTCGGCGCCATCGACGCCGCGACGCTCGCGGCCGAACTCGACCGCGTCTTCGCGCCGCTCCCCGGGCAGGCGGATCTCGCACCGGTGCCGGCCGTCACGCTCGGCGGCGTCGGCACGCGACACATCCGCACCATCGATCTCCCGCAATCGACGATCCGCTTCGGCCGCCAGGGCATCATGCGCGGCGATCCCGACTACCACGCGGCGACAGTGGTCAACCACTGCCTCGGCGCCGGCGCCTTTACCTCGCGCCTCTACAAGGAGGTTCGGGAGAAGCGCGGATTGTGCTACTCCGTATATTCGCAGAACAGCGAACTCGACCACGCCGCCATGTTCGTCGGTGCGACCTCGACCAAGAACGACCGCGCTCTTGAAGCGATCGACGTGATTCGTGCCGAGGTTGATCGTCTCGCCCGCGACGGCGTCGGCGACGGCGAACTCACTAAGGCCAAGCAGTACCTCGTCGGCTCCTACGCCCTGCGCTTCGATACCTCGCGCAAGATCGCCGGCCACCTCGTCAGCCTGCAGCTCGACGGCTACGACGTCGACCGCCTCGACACGCGCAACGAGAAGATCGCGGCGGTGACGGTGGCGGATGCCGCCCGCGCCGCGAAACGGCTGCTCGGCGACGGCGCGCTGCTCGTCACCATCGCCGGCAAACCGGTCGGCATGGCCTGATCCGATAGGCGGGGACGGTGTGACGGCGCCTGTGGCGCGCCGGAACGCGGCGCGCTAGATGTGACCGATGGCGATCCAGAAGCTCGACCGCGTGCTGATCGACCGCATCGCCGCGGGCGAGGTGGTCGAGCGCCCAGCTTCCGCTGTGAAAGAACTGGTGGAAAACGCGCTCGACGCGGGTGCGCGTCGCATCGACGTTGCAATCGAGGCCGGCGGGCGCCGCTCGATCCGCGTCATCGACGACGGCTGCGGCATGGATGCCGTCGACCTCGACCTCGCCGTCGAGCGCCACGCCACTTCCAAGCTGCCGACCGGCGACCTTCAATCCATCGCGACCCTCGGGTTTCGCGGCGAGGCTCTGCCCTCCATCGCCTCCGTCGCCCTGGTCACAGTGGCGACGCGGACCGCCGGCGCGGCGAACGGCATCGTTCTCACCGTCGATGCCGGGCGCAAGGGGCCGGTGCGGCCGGGCGCGCAGTCGACCGGCACGCGCGTCGAGGTCCGTGATCTTTTCGCGGCGACGCCGGCGCGCCTCAAGTTTCTCAAGTCCGATCGGGCGGAAGCGCGCGCGGTGGCCGAGGTGGTGCAACGCCTTGCCATGGCGCACCCGCACGTGCGTTTCGCCCTGCATGCCACGGACACGGCACCGTTCGACCACGTCCCCTGCGCCGCCGGGCCGGACGGGCTGCTCGACCGGCTGACGCAGGTGATCGGCCGCGAGTTCCGCGCCAACGCGCTCGCCGTCGCGGCCGTGCGCGAAGGCGTGACGCTCGACGGCTTCGCCGGGCTGCCGACGTGGCATCGCGGCGACGCCGCTGGCCTTTACCTGTACGTCAACGGGCGCGCGGTACGCGACAAGCTGCTGCTCGGGGCCGTGCGCGCCGCCTATGTCGATTACGTCCCCGCCGGGCGCTGCCCGGTGGTGGCGTTGTTCGTCGGCTGCGACGCGCGCGACGTCGACGTCAACGTGCATCCCGCCAAGGCCGAGGTGCGCTTCCGCGATCCGGGGCTGGTGCGCGGGCTCGTCGTCGGTGCTCTGAAGCAGACGCTCGCCGCCGCGCTGCACCGGGCGACGCCGGGCAGCGCCTTCGCGCGTTTCGCCCGGCCCGGTTTCGGCTCGCGGCCGGACGCGGCGGCGCGGTCCGCCGCCTGGTCGGCGGCGACTTCGCCGAGCGCGCCGCCGGGCTTCGGCGTCGCTGAAGGGGCACAGGCCGCCTTCCTCGACGACGCGCCGCGCGCCGACCTCAGCGCCGCCGCCGCGCCGCTGCCGCCCGAAGCGGTCGCCATGCCGCTCGGCGCCGCCCGCGCGCAACTTCATGACACCTACATCGTCGCGCAAACCCGCGACGGCATCGTCATCGTCGACCAGCATGCGGCGCACGAGCGCCTCGTCTACGAGCGCTTGAAGCGCGAGCGTGACGTCGGCGCGGTGGCGCGCCAACTCCTCTTGATCCCCGCGGTGGTCGAGTTGGAACCGCGCGATGTCGAGCGCCTCACCGACGCGGCGGCGCTGCTGGCCGATCTCGGCCTCGTGCTCGACGCCTTCGGCGCAGGTGCGATGCTGGTGCGTGAAACGCCCGCAGCGCTTGGGGCGGTCGATGCCGCACCACTCCTGCGCGACCTCGCCCGCGCACTTGCCGCCGACGAGGCCGGGACGCTGCCGCTCGAGCGCCGGCTCGACCACACGCTCGCGACCTTCGCGTGCCATCGCTCGGTGCGCGCCGGGCGCCGGCTCGATGGCGACGAGATGAACGCGCTGCTGCGCGCGATGGAGGAAACGCCGGGGTCGGGCCAGTGCAACCACGGACGCCCAACCTATGTCGAACTCAAGCTCGCCGACATCGAGCGAATGTTCGGCCGGCGATGAGGGTGCTGCTGCTCGGGTCGGGCGGACGCGAACACGCCATGGCGCTGGCGCTGGCGAAGAGCCCGCTGCTGTCCAAACTCTACGCCGCGCCGGGCAATCCCGGCATCGCGAAGGTCGCGACCTGCCTCGCGCTCGACCTCGCGGATCATGCGGCGGTGACCGACATCTGCCGCGACCACGCCGTCGACTTCGTCGTGGTCGGACCGGAAGCCCCGCTCGTCGGGGGCCTCGTCGATGCGCTGGAGTCGGCCGGCATCGCCGCCTTCGGTCCCTCGCGCGCCGCCGCGCGGCTCGAAGGGTCCAAAAGCTTCACCAAGGCGTTCTGCGCCCGTCATGCGATCCCAACCGCCGCCTACCGCTGCTTCGACGCGCTTGCGGCGGCGCGCGCGTACCTCGGCGAGGTCGGCGCGCCGATCGTCGTCAAGGCCGACGGCCTCGCGAGCGGCAAGGGCGTCACCGTCGCCGCGACGACCACCGAGGCCGAAGCGGCGCTCGACGCGATCTTCGCCACGCCCGGCGCCGCCGTGGTGATCGAGACGGTGCTGGCCGGCGAGGAAGCGTCGTTCTTCGCGCTCTGCGACGGCAGGCGCGCCCTTCCCTTCGCGTCCGCACAGGACCACAAGCGCGTCGGCGAGGGCGACACCGGCCCCAACACCGGCGGCATGGGCGCGTTCTCGCCGGCGGCGATCCTCGACGCGGCGATGACGGCGCGCGTAATGGCGGAGATCGTCGCGCCAACGCTGGCCGGCATGGCCGCCGAAGGCGCGCCGTTCAAGGGCGTGCTGTTCGCCGGGCTGATGATCGGTGCCGACGGGCCGCAGCTCATCGAATACAACGTGCGCTTCGGCGATCCCGAAACGCAGGCCATGCTGCCGCGATTGGAGGACGACCTGCTCGCCCTGCTGCGCGCCTGCGCGGACGGGCACCTGCCGGAGGACCCCGTGCGCCTGTCGGACAGGTTTGCGGTCAGCGTGGTGATCGCCGCAGCCGGCTATCCCGGCGCACCGCGAACGGGCGGGGTCATCCGCGGCCTCGACGGCATCGATGGCGTGACCCACGCCGGCACGGCGCTGCGCGACGGCGTCCTCGTCGCCGCGGGCGGCCGCGTGCTCAACGTCACCGCGACCGGCGCAACGGTCGGGGACGCCCGCGACACCGCCTACCGTGCCGTGGCGCGGATCGAATGGGCGGACGGTTTCTACCGTCGCGACATCGCGGCAAGGGCGGCCGTTGAGGGACTCGCCACGCCGCGTCAGGCCGTGATCGGCTGACCCTGCAACACCGGGCGCAGTTCACGCGGCAGGGGGAAGAACACGCTCTCGTCGGCGGTCGACACGATCTCGATGGCAAGTTCGAAGCGCGCGGCGAAGGCGTCCATGATCTCCTCGACGAGCACCTCGGGCGCCGAGGCGCCGGCAGTGATGCCGAGCGTCGCGATGTCGGTGAACAGGTCCCACTCGACGTCGTCGGCGCGCAGCACGAGCCGGGCCAGCGGGCAACCCGAGCGCTCCGCCACCTCCTTGAGGCGCTGCGAGTTCGACGAGTTCGACGAGCCGACCACGATCAGTGCGTCGACCGTCGGCGCGATGCGCTTCACCGCCTCCTGGCGGTTGGTGGTGGCGTAGCAGATGTCCTCGCGCTGCGGCCCCACGATCATCGGAAAGCGCTGGTGCAGCCGATCGACCATCTGCTTGGTGTCGTCGACCGACAGTGTGGTCTGGGTAACGTAGGCAAGGTTGGCCTCGTCGGCGACGGCCAGCACGTCGATGTCCTCGGGCGTTTGCACCAGCAGGATGGAGCCGGCGGGAAGCTGGCCCAGCGTGCCCACCACCTCGGGATGGCCGGCATGGCCGACGAGGAGGATCTGCCGCCCGCGCTTGAAATGCGACTGCGCTTCGCGATGCACCTTGGTCACCAGCGGGCATGTCGCGTCGATGGCGTGGAAGTTGCGGCGCCCGGCCTCGGTCGGGATCGACTTCGGGACGCCATGGGCGGAGAAGATCACCGGCTTGTCCGTGTCGGGGATCTCTGACAGTTCCTCGACGAACACGGCGCCCTTGGCCTTGAGGCCCTCGACGACGTATTTGTTGTGGACGATCTCGTGGCGCACGTAGACCGGCGCGCCGTAGATGCGCAGCGCCTGTTCGACCGCGTCGATGGCCCGGACCACGCCGGCGCAGAAGCCCCGCGGCGCGCACAGGAAGATGCGGAGCTTCGGCTTTGCTGCCGCGACGGGCAACAGGTCGCCCTCCAGCCCGCGTGCGGCATCGATGGTTGCGGAAGTCATGAGCGGGAACACCTCGCCGCGCGAAAAACCCCGGCGGAACGGTCGCGCCGATAACTCCATCGGGTCTAGGGGCTGGCTCGGCGAAGTGTCAAGGTTGCGGCGCCGTCACGGTATCGTCCCGACACCCCTGTCGCGCACGGGCCGCAACTCGCGTCGTCCGGGCGGAACGGCCTGGTCTTCGAGGTGGCGGGAGATGCGTCTTCTACGCGCCGGGCCGGGTACGGCGCGCGGCGAAGAACTCGCGCAGCAGGCGTTGCGCCTCGCTGGCGCCGAGACCGCCGTAGCATTCGGGCGCATGATGGCAGGTAGGCTGGGCGAAGAAGCGCGGCCCGCTCTCCACTGCACCGCCCTTGGGATCGTCGCATCCCCAGTACAGCCGCCGGATGCGGGCGAAGGAGACCGCGGCCGCGCACATGGCGCAGGGCTCCAGCGTGACGTAAAGATCGCAGCCGGTGAGGCGTTCGCTGCCGAGCGCCGCGCAAGCTGCGCGGATCGCGAGCAGCTCCGCATGGGCGGTGGGGTCGCGGTCGCGGACCGTGCGATTGTGCGCGCGAGAGAGGACGGTCCCGGCGCGCAGCACCACCGCGCCGACCGGCACCTCGCCGCACGCCGCCGCGGCACGGGCCGCATCGAGCGCCAGCTCCATCGGCGTTCGTCGCGAGCCGGTCATGCCACGCGTTTCCTTTTCAAGCGCACCCCTGTATCAAGGGCAATGACCGGACACGAGGAGAAACCACCGCGCAAGCCGCGGTCGCGCGAGGTGGCGTTGGCCGAGCCGCCCGCCATCGCGACGCCGCCCCGGCCGGAGCGGCAGCGCGTCGCCAAGGCGATGGCGCGCGCCGGCCTGTGCTCGCGCCGTGACGCGGAGGCCTGGGTGACCGCGGGCCGTGTCGCCGTCAATGGCGAGGTGCTGTCCAGCCCCGCCCGCGACGTCGGGCCGGACGACCTCGTCACCGTTGACGGTGCGCCGCTGCCCGGAGCGGAAAAGACGCGCCTGTTCCTGTTCCACAAGCCGCGCGGCCTCATCACCAGCGACCACGATCCCGAAGGACGGGACACGGTCGCCGCGTACCTCCGCGAGCACTGGCCGGACGGGCCCCGCATCGTCACCATCGGCCGGCTCGACATCAATACCGAAGGCCTGCTGCTGCTGACCAACGACGGCGGCCTCGCCCGCGTGCTGGAGTTGCCCGACACCGGTTGGCTGCGTCGCTACCGCGTGCGCGCCAAGGGCGAAACCGATCAGGCGAGCCTCGACGCGCTGGCCGCCGGCATCACGGTCGACGGCGTCAGCTATGCCGGCATCGAGGCCAAGCTGGACCGCATCCAGGGTAGCAACTGCTGGCTCACCATGGGGCTGCGCGAAGGCAAGAACCGTGAAATCAAGCGCGTGCTCGAACATCTCGGTCTGGAGGTGAACCGCCTCATCCGCCTGTCCTTCGGCCCGTTCCAGCTCCTCGACCTGCCCGAGGGCGCTGTGGAGGAGGTGCGCACCCGCGTGCTGCGCGACCAGCTCGGCGACGGCTTGGCGGCGGCCGCCGGCGCCGACTTCCGCGAACGCGGTGCGGTGCCCGACGAGCCGGTGACCGTCGCGCCGGATCGTGGACGCGCGAAGCGGACCTTGGGATTGCGCGAACGGTCCGCCGCCGTTCCGCCGGACGCGGACGCGCCGCGCCGCGAGCGTCAGCCCCGCGCGCATGACGCGCCGCGCCGCCACGTTTCCGCCCTGCGCCCCACGGAGCCGGACTTGCGGGGACCGCGCGTGCGCGTCGAACGTACGGCGACGAAGGACCGTCACGATCGCACCATCGCCGTGGAGCGGCGCGCGCAGGTCCGGCCGGCGCCACGGCCAGGTGGGCCGAAGCGAGCCAGTCCATCAGCCGAGGCCAAACGCGTCCGCGTCGCGCGCAGCGGCCACGGTGCCGCCGAAGCGGGCGGGCAGCGCGCGAGGACGTTTCGCGACAAACGCCCCGAGGGCGGCGAGGGGAGGCGCGGGAGCACGCCGGGCGGCGAGGGACGCGCGCCACGACCTTTTGAAGGGCCGCGCCGCGAGCGTGCCTCGCCGCGCGACGGCGCAGCTGGTCGGGGAAAGCCGCAGGGCGACGCGGCGCGCGGCGCGCGGCACCGCGACGGCGAGGCGAAGTTCGGCGGTCGTGCCGCCCCACGCGGTGCCACACCGGATCGCCCCGCACGCGACGGAGGACGTGGCGACCGGCCGGTCCGTGCGTCCCGCGACGATCGCTCGCCTCCAACGAAACGCGCGCCGAGGGCAGGGCATGCGGGCACGAACGCGTCTGCGAGGGAGGCGCCGGGCCGCGGCGGGCCGGGCAGGGGCAGACCGGGCGCCAGTGTACCGGGCAAGGGTGAAGTTGGGAGGGGCAGACCGGATAGGGGCGGATCGGGCAGAAGCGACCCCGGCAGAAGCGGACCGGGCAAGGCTAGACCGGGCAAGGCTGGCCCGGGCAGGGGCGGAGCGGACCGGGGCGGACGGCACAAGGGCGGACCGGACAAAGTCGGGCCAGGCAAGGGACGGCCTTCCGGCAGGCCGCCGCGCGGTGGACCGCGAGGCGCGCCGAAGCGCTGATGCGGATCGTGGGAGGGCGTCTTCGTGGCCGGACGCTGGCGACGCCGTCCTCCGACCAAATCCGGCCAACGAGCGACAGGCTCCGCGAAACGCTGTTCAACATCATCGAGCACAGTTGCGGCGGCGTTGCCGGACGGCGCGTCATCGACCTCTTCGCCGGTACGGGTGCCCTCGCCTTCGAGGCCCTGTCGCGCGGCGCGACCTCGGCCCTCCTCGTCGACGACGGGACGGAGGCGCGCGCGTTGATCCGCGCCAACATGGAGGCCCTCGGCCTCGGCGGGGTGGCGCGCATCTTCCGTCGCGACGCGCGCAAGCTCGGTATGGCGCCGCCGCAGGAGCGCTTCGCCCTCGCCTTTCTCGACCCGCCCTATGGACGCGGCCTCGCCCGTCCTGCGCTGGACGCCCTGCGCGAGGGTGGCTGGCTCGATCCGGACGCGCTGGTCGTCATCGAGGAAGCGACGGGCGCCGCCCCCGACGATGCGCCCGGCTACGTACACCAGGACACGCGCGTGTTCGCCGACACGACCGTCGTCTTCCTGCGGCGGCGGCCGGATCGCGATCCGGAATGATCTTCCGGCGCGGGGCACGCATCCAAACTTGACGAGGGTGGCGAAAGCCGCTAGCCACCCCAGCATCCACAAGCGCTCGAAACGTGGCGGCCTCGCGCGAGGCCGTCCGTTTTCGCGTTTGGACATGAGGCAACGACCGCATGGGCCGGAACTCCACCGGACGCGGTGATCCGAGTCCGCACAGCGGGCCGACATGGAGCGTAAACTATGGCTCGTATCGCCGGCGTCAACATCCCCACGGGCAAGCGCGTCGTGATCGCGTTGCAATACATCCACGGCATCGGTGCGACCAAGGCGGAAGAAATCTGCCACAAGGTTTCGATCCCGGCCGCACGGCGGGTGTCCGAGCTGACCGATAGCGAGGTGCTGCAGATCCGCGAAGCGATCGACCGCGACTACATGGTCGAAGGTGACCTGCGCCGCGAGGTGTCGATCAACATCAAGCGGTTGATGGACCTCGGATGCTACCGCGGCCTGCGTCATCGCCGTCAGTTGCCCGTGCGCGGTCAGCGTACCCACACCAACGCTCGCACCCGCAAGGGCAAGGCCAAGCCGATCGCCGGCAAGAAGAAGTAGGCCGCTCGCTCAATCGATAACCCGAGCGCCTGGCATCACGGGCGCGCCAGAAGGATCACACCATGGCCAAGGACGCTGGGCGCATTCGCCGCCGCGAGCGCAAAAACATCGTATCGGGCGTCGCCCACGTGTCGTCGACGTTCAACAATACCATGATCACCATCTCGGACGCCCAAGGCAACACCATCTCCTGGTCGTCGGCCGGTACGATGGGGTTCAAGGGATCGCGCAAGTCGACGCCCTATGCCGCGCAGATGGCGGCGGAGGACGCCGCGCGCAAGGCGGCCGAGCACGGCATGCGAACGCTGGAGGTCGAGGTCTCCGGTCCCGGCTCGGGGCGCGAATCGGCGCTGCGCGCCATCCAGGCGGCCGGCTTCATGGTGACCTCGATCCGCGACGTCACGCCCATCGCCCACAACGGCTGCCGCCCGCGCAAGCGCCGCCGCGTGTGATCGCGCCGACCTGAACCCGCTTCCCGCTCGACCGGGACGGCGCGCAATCCGGCACGCTTGTCCGCATCAGAAAGGTGCATCCCCGTGATTCAGAAGAACTGGCAAGAATTGATCAAGCCCAACAAGCTTGAAATCGCTTCCGGCGACGACGCCAAGCGCTTGGCGACCATGGTGGCGGAACCCTTGGAGCGCGGCTTCGGCCTGACGCTCGGCAACGCCCTGCGCCGCGTGCTGCTGTCCTCGCTCCAGGGCGCAGCGATCACCTCCGTCCACATCGACGGCGTGCTCCACGAGTTCTCGTCCATCCCCGGCGTGCGCGAGGACGTGACGGACATCATCCTCAACATCAAGGACATCGCCGTGCGGATGCAGGGCGACGGGCCGAAACGCCTCGTCCTGAAGAAGACCGGACCCGGCAAGGTCACCGCGGGCGACATCGGCACGAGCGGTGACATCACCATCCTCAACCCGGGACTCGTCATCTGCACCCTCGACGAGGGCGCCGAGATGCGGATGGAGTTCACGATCAACACCGGCAAGGGCTACGTGCCGGCCGACCGCAACCGCAACGAGGACGCGCCGATCGGCCTGATCCCGATCGACAGCCTGTACTCGCCGGTGCGCAAGGTGAGCTACCGCGTCGAAAACACTCGCGAAGGCCAGATCCTCGACTACGACAAGCTGACCATGGATGTGGAAACCGATGGCTCGCTGACGCCGGAGGACGCGGTGGCCTATGCCGCCCGCATCCTCCAGGACCAGCTCAACGTGTTCGTCAACTTCGAGGAGCCGCGCCGCGAGGAGGTCGCCCCGACGATCCCCGAACTCGCCTTCAACCCGGCCCTGCTCAAGAAGGTCGACGAACTGGAGCTGTCGGTTCGCTCCGCGAACTGCTTGAAGAACGACAACATCGTATACATCGGCGACCTTATCCAGAAGACGGAAGCCGAGATGCTGCGTACCCCGAACTTCGGCCGCAAGTCGCTGAACGAGATCAAGGAGGTGCTGGCGCAGATGGGCCTGCACCTCGGCATGGAAGTGACCGGCTGGCCGCCCGAGAACATCGACGAGCTCGCCAAGCGCTTCGAGGAACACTACTGAGCCGACGCACCGCCCCACGGGGCGGCTTCGTCGAGCCCCCCGCCTTTGCCGGGGTACCGCACCACCGATCCATGACGGCCGTACCTTGGCACGGCGGCCGCGAGCAGGAGGCCTCCGCCCATGTACCACGGCCGCGCGAAGCGTCGCTTCAACCGCACGCACGAGCATCGCAAGGTGATGTTCGTCAATCTATGCCAAGCGCTGATCAAGCACGAGCAGATCGTCACCACCTTGCCCAAGGCGAAGGACCTGCGTCCAATCGTTGAGAAGTTGGTGACGCTCGGCAAGCGCGGCGACCTCCACGCCCGCCGCCAAGCCATCAGCCAGCTCCGGGACGTCGACCTCGTGCGAAAGCTCTTCGACACACTCGGTCCCCGCTACAAGGACCGCCATGGCGGTTACACGCGCGTGCTGAAGGCCGGCTTCCGCTATGGCGACAACGCCGCGATCGGCGTCATCGAGTTCATCGACCGAGACGTGTCCGCCAAGGGCAAGGATTCCGGCCCGGTTCAGGTGCAAGACGACGCCGCTTGAGGCGTTCGTGATCGCGGCTCGGCGCGTAACCCGGCCCAGGTAGCGTTCTGCGGCCGGGCTTTGCGTTCACGGGCAGCCGCCGCGTTCGTGGCGCGGCGCTTGAGGGAGAAGGGGAACATGGGGCGGGCAGTCCGTAGCCTTCTTCTGGGTGCCGCGCTGCTCGCGCTCCACGCGGGCGGTGCACCGGCACAGCAGAAGCAGGTGCCGCAATCGCGCGATGAGGTGTCGCTGTCCTTCGCCCCCGTGGTGCGCAAGGCGGCGCCGGCGGTGGTCAACGTTTACGCCTCGCGCACCGAGAAAGTGCAGCGCAACCCGCTGTTCGACGATCCCGTGTTCCGGCAGTTCTTCGGCGCGCAGGGCGACGCCGGTCCGCGTTCGCAAACGCAGCGCTCGCTCGGCTCCGGCGTCATCGTCGACCCGTCGGGGCTGGTCGTCACGAACTATCACGTCATCGACCAGATGACGGATGTGAAGGTGGCGCTGTCCGACCAAAGCGAATACCCCGCCGAGATCGTGCTGCGCGACCAGCGCAACGACCTCGCCGTGCTTCGGATCAAGGGCGGCGCTGCCGCGTTCCCGACGATGGAGTTGGGCTCGTCCGACGCCGTCGAGGTCGGCGACGTCGCCCTCGCCATCGGCGACCCGTTCGGCGTCGGGCAGACAGTGACGCAGGGCATCATCTCGGCACTGGCACGCGCAAACGCCGCCGGAACCGGGTCAAGCTTCTACCTGCAAACGGACGCGTCCATCAATCCCGGCAACTCCGGCGGCGCCCTCGTCGACACGCACGCGCGTTTGGTCGGGATCAACTCGGCGATCTTCTCGCAGTCCGGCGGGTCGATCGGCATCGGCTTCGCGATACCCGTCGACATGGTCCGGGTCGTCGTCGCCGCGGCGAAGAACGGCGACCGCATGGTGCACCGGCCCTGGCTCGGCGCCAGCCTGCAGGCGGTGACCTACGACATCGCCGAGTCGTTTGGCCTGAACCGGCCGACCGGCGCCCTGGTCACGGAGGTCGCCGCCAACGGCCCCGCCGCGGCAGCCGGCATCAAGCAGGGTGACCTCCTCACAGCGGTCGACGGCAAGCTCGTCGAAAGCCCTGAAAGCTTCGGGTTCCGCTTCGGCACGGCGGCGGTCGGCGGAACCGCGACGCTCGCGGTGCGGCGCGGGACGAAGGCCGAGCAGCACCGCATCGCGCTGCAGCGTGCGCCGGAGATGCCCGCGCCCGACCGGGTGGTCCTGGCGGGCGCGACGCCCTTCGCCGGCCTCACCGCCGCCAATCTGTCGCCGGCAGTGGCCGAGGAACTGTCCAGCACGCAGGATCGCGACGGCGTAATCGTGGTCGCCATCGCGCCTGACTCCAACGCCGCCGCGGTCGCATTCGAGAAGGGCGACATGATCTTGTCGGTCAACGGTCGCCCGATCAAGACGACGAAGGACCTGCAAAGCGTCACGAGCCGTCAGTCCGACTATTGGCGGCTATCGATCCTGCGCGGCGGTCAGATCATCAACTCCGTGCTCAACGGCTGAGTGTCAGGCGGCAACGCGCCGCGACGCCGCCGGCTTGGCGCGCGCGAAACGCGTTTTCAGCGACGCCCACAGCACGCGCATTTCTTCCGCCGCCTTGCCGTCCGGCTCGAGCTCGGTCGTTCCCAACCCTTCGCGCGCGGCTTCCTGGTAGGCGACGCGCGAGGCGACGAGCGGACGCAGCAGGCCGCCCATGCTTTCCAGCGCCGCCGCGCCGTCGAGCACGCGCTGGCTTTCCTGCATGGGCGGGCACTGGTTGAGGATGAAGGCGTATTCGCGCCCGAACGTCTTCAGCTTGCCGCGCGTCACCTCGCTCGACCAGATGTCGAAGATGGTCGGCCGCGCCGGGATCAGGCAAAGGTCGGCGTTCTTCATCGCCGCCTCGGACGCCGGCGTGTCGGTCGCCGGCGTGTCGACCACGACAAGGGTCACCCCGCTCTTGCGCAACGCGGCGAGCGCGTCGGCGAGCTTTGCGGCGGAGACGGTCTCGACCGGCATGGTCTTGTCGCCGCGCCGGTGCGCCCATTTCGTCAGCGACTTCTGCGGATCCATGTCGATGAGGAAGACGCGCTCGCCGTTCTGCTGCGCGACCACGGCGAGGCACGCCGCCAACGTGCTCTTCCCGGAGCCGCCCTTCTGCGTCACAAGCGCAACCGTTCGCATCGCAGCCCCGTCTTCCACCCGCGGTCGAGCCCCAGCCTAGCCCCGAGTTGGTTAACGAAGCCTTGCCATCGGGAAAGCTTTGGGCGACGCGGTGGCCCGGGGTGGATTTCACCCGGCGTCGGCGGCACACTCGGGCGATGGACCTTTTCGCCGATGCCGATCCCCCCGATGCGGCCGCGCACGGGGCGACCGGCGCGCCGCTCGCCGATCGGCTGCGGCCGCGCAGCCTCGGCGAGGTCGCGGGGCAGGAGCACCTTGTCGGGCCGGGCGGCGCGCTCGACCGCTTCCTCGCCGCCGGCGGCGCGGGCTCGCTCATCTTCTGGGGTCCGCCGGGTACGGGGAAAACGACGGTGGCGCGGCTCGTCGCCGGGCAGCGATGCGCCTTCGTGCAGATGTCGGCGATCTTCACCGGCGTCGCCGACCTCAAGAAGGTGTTCGACGAGGCGCGCCGCCGACGGCGGGCGGGGCAGGGCACGCTGCTTTTCGTCGACGAGATCCATCGCTTCAACCGCGCGCAGCAGGACGGCTTCCTCCCAGTGATGGAGGACGGCACCATCAACCTGATCGGCGCCACCACGGAGAACCCGAGCTTCACGTTGAACGCGGCGCTGCTGTCGCGGGCGCGGGTGCTGGTCTTCCGCGCCCTCGACGAGGCGGCGCTTGGCAGTCTGCTCGCGCGGGCCGAGGCGCTGGACGGTCGGCCCCTGCCACTCGACGCGCCGGCGCGCGCCGCGCTGGTGCGCATGGCGGACGGCGACGGGCGCGCTGCGCTGACGCTGGCCGAGGAGGCCTGGCGCGCCGCCGCGCCGGGCGCGGTCCTCGATGCGGAGGCGCTGGCGCAGGTGGTGCAGCGCCGTGCCCCGCTTTATGACAGGGCGGGGGAGGGGCACTACAATCTCATCAGCGCGCTGCACAAGTCGGTGCGCGGCTCGGATCCGGACGCCGCGCTCTACTATCTCGCGCGCATGATCGACGGCGGCGAGGACCCGCTGTTCATCGCACGGCGCGTGGTGCGCATGGCGGTGGAGGATATCGGCCTCGCCGACGTCCAGGCACTCGTCGTCGCCAACGCGGCGAAGGACGCCTACGACTTCCTTGGTGCGCCCGAAGGCGAACTCGCCCTCGCCAACGCCGTTCTTTATGTGGCGACGGCGCCGAAATCGAACGCAGCCTATCGCGCCTGGACGGCGGCGCAGGACCTTGCCCGCGCCCACGGCTCGCCGATGCCGCCCAAGGTGATCCTCAACGGCTCGACCAAGCTCTTGAAGAGCGAGGGCTACGGCGGGATGTACCGCTACGACCATGACGAGCCCGACGCCTTCTCCGGCCAGGACTACTGGCCCGAAAACCTCGGCGCCCACGCGCTCTACACCCCGACCGACCGCGGCGACGAGCGCGAGATCGCGCAACGGCTCGACCGCTGGGCGGCGCTGCGCCGGGAACGCCGCCGCGGCTGACGCCGCGCCGGCAGCGTCGCCTATAGCACCTTGCCGGGGTTGAGGATGTTCTGAGGGTCGAGGGCGGCCTTGATGGAACGCATGGTGGCCAGAGCGACCGGGTCCTTCACGTCGGGCAGCAGGTGGCGCTTGAGCTGACCGATACCGTGCTCGGCCGAGATGGATCCGTTGAAGCGGCTGGCGATGCCGTGGACGATGGTGTTGACCTCGTCCCAGCGCGCCAGGAACGCCGCCGTGTCGGCGCCGACGGGCTGCTGGATGTTGCAATGGATGTTGCCGTCGCCGACATGGCCGAAGGCGCACAAACGCGCGCCGTGTACCGCGGCGGCGACCGCCGGTTCCACGGCGGCGAGGAACGCCGGCACGCTGGCGATCGGCACGGAAATGTCGTGCTTGATCGAGCCGCCGAAGTGCTTCTGCGCATCGGACACGTTCTCGCGCAGCGCCCAAAGCTCCTTTGCCTGGGCGAGCGAGGCGGCTACGGTGGCATCGGCGACGAGCCCCGCCTCGGCCGCGTCGCCGAGCAGGGCGTAAAGCTCGTCGCGCAACCCGTCGTCCTTCTGCGCCGCGACCTCGATCAGCACATACCACGGATGCCGGCTTTCGAGCGGCTCGCGCGCGCCCTCCGTCGTTTCGATGACGAAGTCCAGCGCCAAGCGCGGCAGCAGCTCGAAGGCCCTGATCTTGTCGCCCATGGCGTCGCGGGCGCACCCGAGCAGGTCGAGCGCGGCCTGCGGGGAGGCCAAGCCGATGAAGGCCGTTTCCACCGTGCGCGGGCGCGGTACCAGCTTCAGCACGGCGGCGGTGATGATGCCGAGCGTGCCTTCCGCGCCGATGAACAGGTTCTTGAGGTCGTAGCCGGTGTTGTCCTTCTTGAGCTTGGACAGGTTGGACAGGATGCGGCCGTCGGCGAGCACAACCTCGACGCCGTTCACCAGGTCGCGGGCGTTGCCATAGGCGATCACGTTGACGCCGCCGGCATTGGTGGACAGGTTGCCGCCGATCGTGCACGAGCCCGAGGAGGCGAACCATAGCGGGAACAGCCGGTCGGCGCGTTCCGCCGCCTCCTGCGCCGCCTGTTGCGTCATGCCGGCCTCGACGATCATCGTGTTGGTCACGGTGTCGACCTCGCGCAGCGCGTTCATGCGCGTGAGCGAGATCACGATCGCGGTGCCGTGCTCGTCGGGCGTTTGCCCGCCGACGAGCCCGGTGTTGCCGCCCTGCGGCACCACGGCGGTGCCGGTCTCGTGGCAAAGCCGAAGCACCGCGGCCACCTCTTCACGGGTCTTGGGACGCACCACGCAGCGCGCCCGGCCCTTGTACAGGTCGCGCGGCTCGCGCAGGTAGGCGAGCGTGTCGGCTGCGGCATCGAAAACGTTGCCGGTGCCGACGATGGCACGCAGCCGGTCGAGGAGCATGTCGGGGGCGGGACGGGCGTCCGCGTGGATGTTCATCTGACGATCCTTCCGAGCGTCGCGCGAAGCCGTCGCGGCGTTGGTGGAGCCTACCCCAGCAGGCGGCGCGCGCGCTTGGCCGGCGCGCGCGTGAAGCAGGCCACGATCTCCAGGTGGGCCGTGTGGCGGAATTGGTCAACCGGCTCGACGGTGCCGATGGTGTAGCCGCCCGCCCCGAGGATCGCCGCATCGCGCGCGAAGCTCGCGGCGTCGCACGATACCGACACCACCTTGCGTACGGCCGATTCGGCGAGGGCGCGCATCTGCGCCTCGGCGCCGGCGCGGGGCGGGTCGAGGCAGACCGCGTCGTAGCGGACGAGTTCGTCCGTTGCGAGCGGGCGGCGGTGAAGGTCGCGGTTGAGCGTCGCAACCTGGCGCAGTGCAGGGGCCAAGCGCGCGGCCCCTGCCAGTGCGGCGAGAGCCGGTGCGTTGGTATCGACGGCGGTGACCTCGGCGAAGGCGGCGAGGCGCAGGGCGAAGGTGCCGATGCCGCTGAACAGGTCGGCGACGCGTTTGGCGCCCGCAAGCGTCGCGGTGACGCGAGCGACGAGGGCCGCCTCGCCCGCCGCCGTCGCCTGGAGAAAGGCGCCAGGCGGCAGTTCGACGCGCGCCGTGCCGACGGCGAGGACCGGCGCCTGCCGTTGCAGGACGATTGTGCCGTGGTTCGACAGGCGGGCCAGCGCGTGCTCGACCGCGACGCCGACGAGGCCGTCGCGCGCTGCAGCGTCGAGCGGCCCGTGGCCGCGCAGGTCGACGTCGAGGCCACCTTCCGTCGCCGTGCACAGGATGTCGAGCGGCTTGTTGCCCCCCATTCGCGCGAAGACGGCGGCGACGGCGCGCGCCGCCGGCAGGGCGCCCGCGAGCCGGGGATCGAGCACGGGACAAGCCTCGATGGGCACGATGGCGTGCGCGCGCGCCTGCATGAAGCCGGTGCGGACCCGCCCGTCCGCGTCGATGCGGGCATGGAAGGTTGCGCGCCGTCGTCCGGCCCCGTGCGCGTCGACGAGGGCGCCGACCTCTGCCGCGACGCCGGCGCGTGCGAGCGCGGCGACGAGCAGGCCGCGCTTCCACGCGGCGTAGGGCTGCGCCGCCCAATTCTGCACGGAGCAGCCGCCGCAGGTGGTGTAGTACGGGCAGAACGGCGCGATCCTGTCGGGGCTGGCGTCGAGCACGCCAATGAGGGTGCCGCGTTCGCCCTGCCGGTCGATGCTGACGCGCTCGCCGGGGAGCGCGTAGGGCACGTAGACACGCCCGCCCTCCAGCGTGGCGACACCCTCGCCGCGTATCCCGAGCCGCTCCACGGTGAGCCGCGCCGGCCCGTCCCCGCTCAAGCCGCCCGCCTCACGACGCGGCCACGCCGCGTACGAAGACCCGCACCGCCGCCGCGGTGCGACGCTGGAGTTCGACCGGGTCGGGCTCGAAGCCGTAGGTGGCGAGGCGCGATGCCCGCCCGACCGCGACGGCGAGGAAGATGTCGGCGGCGAGCGGAAGGTCGTCGAGGGCGTAGCGCGCGTCGCCGGCGAAGCGGGCGAGCACGGTTTCCACCAGACGGAGTTGGCGCCCAAGGCCTTCCTGGACGAACAGGCGGGCGAGGTCGGGAAAATTCGGCCCCTGCGCCGCCAGGATGCGGCCGAGCGCGACGGCACCCGGCGAAAGGCTCTTGTCAAGCAATCCCTCGGCGACCCGCAGCAGCGTGGCTTCGAGGTCGCCGGCGAAAGGCTTGGCGAATTCCTGCTCCAGGGGCTCGAACACCTGCGGAATGCGCCGGCGCAGCACGTCGGCGAACAGCGCCGCCTTGTCGGCGTAGCGCGCGTAGAGCGTTGCCTTGCCGATCGACGCCGCCTCGGCGAGCCGATCCATGGAGGTCGCCTCGAACCCGTGCTCCATGAACATGTCCGTCGCGATCTCCAGCAGGCGCTCGTCGCGCTCCGCCGCCGCCGCGCGCGTCGGGCGGCCGCCGCGCGGACGCCGCCCCGCCTCCATCTGGTCGGACATCTCCTGTTCCCGCTTCACGCCCGCACGCCACTCCACTCAGGGGACAGGATACGTCATCCCGCCCGTCGCCGATATGCGGAAGCGGCGCGCAGCGTGGCGGACCACCTTAATCTTGCCTTAACCATTCGGTCTTTATAGAACGATACCGTTCTGTTTTGAGATATGCCATGACGACGACGACCCTGGAGCGTCCCGCCGCCTTTACGCCGGCTAACGGCCCAACCGGACCGACGATGGAGGCGCGCGCGCCGTCGACGACGGAGGGCGGCGCACCCGCGCCGCAGCGAACCCGTCGCGTCGGCGCGAAGGCGATGGTGCTGATGCTGCTCGCGCTCGGCGGTGCGACCTACGGCGGGCGTTACGGCTGGCACTGGTGGACCGATGGGCGCTTCGAGGAAGTGACGGACGACGCCTTCCTTCAGGCCGACAAGGTCGTGGTGGCGCCAAAGGTCGGCGGCTTCGTCGCGGAGTTGCGCGTGACGGATAACCAGGCGGTGCGCGCCGGCGACGTCATCGCCCGCATCGACGACCGCGACTACCAGGTCGTGCTGCTGCAGGACGAGGCCGATCTCGACAAGGCCAAGGCGAGCCTTGAAGGGGTCGGCGCCGCGCTCATCCAGCAGCAGGCCCGCATCGCGGAAGCGCAGGCCGACCTCGCCAACGCGCGCGCGGCGCACTCCTTCGCCTCCGTCGAGGCGAAGCGCTACAACGACCTCGTCGCCGCTGGCGCCGGCACGGCGCAGCGTTCGCAGCAGGCGAGTTCGGAGCTGCTCATCAAGCGGGCGTCCGTGGACAAGGCTACCGCCGCCTTCGACGCGGCGCGCCAGCAGATCGACAGCCTGCGCTCGCTGGAGGCGGCCGCTCGCGCAAGCCTGCGCCGCGCCGAGATCAACCTTCAGCAGGCCAGGCTCAACATCGGCTACACCACGGTCACGGCGCCGATCGACGGCGTGGTCGGCGACCGCTCGGTGCGCAAGGGCCAGCTCCTCCAACCCGGAACCTCCCTGCTCACCGTGGTGCCGATGGGCGAGGCGATCTTTCTCGTCGCCAACTTCAAGGAAACGCAGGTCGGCGCGATGCGCGAAGGGCAGCGCGCCACGTTCACCGTGGACGCCTTCGGCGACCACGTGTTCCATGGCCGCATCGTGAGTTTCGCACCGGGCACCGGCTCGCAATTCGCCCTGCTGCCGCCGGAGAACGCGACCGGCAACTTCACAAAGGTGGTGCAGCGCGTGCCGGTCAAGATCGCCCTCGAACGCGGCGACCCGCTCGTCGACCGGCTGCGGCCGGGGCTGTCCGCCGAGGCCATGGTCGACGTGCGCGACGAGGGCGCGCCGACGCCGGCCGCGCAGCTCGTCCGCCGATGAGCGCCGCCGCGGAGAAGGCCACCCTGAAGGACTGGCTCGCCCTCGTCGGCGGTATCCTCGGCGCGTTCACCGCCATCCTCGACATTCAGATCACCAACTCGTCGCTCGCCGACATCGAAGGCGGCATCGGCGCCTCGTCGGACCAGGGAAGTTGGATCTCGACCGCCTACCTGATGGCGGAGATCATCGTGATCCCGCTCACCGGCTGGCTCGGCAGCGTGTTCGGCCTACGGCGCTACCTCAGCGTCAACACGGCGCTGTTCGTCGGCTTTTCCTTCCTGTGCGCGCTGTCGACGAGCCTGCCGCAGCTCATCCTGTTCCGCGCCGGGCAGGGCTTCACCGGCGGGGTGCTGATCCCGACCGCCATCACCATCCTGCGCACCCGCCTGCCGAAGGCGCAGCAGGGGATCGGCATCACCGTGTTCGGCCTCACCGCCACCTTCGCCCCGGCGATCGGCCCCACCATCGGCGGCTGGCTGACCGAGACCTTCTCCTGGCACTACATCTTCTATCTCAACCTGTTGCCGGGGCCGGTCGCGGCGGCGTTGCAGCTTTACGCCCTGCCCAGGCAGGGCACGCGGTGGGAGGAGCTGGCCAAGGGCGACTGGTTCGGCGTCGCGGCGATGGCCGTCGGCCTGTCGAGCCTGACCGTCGTGCTGGAGGAGGGGCAGCGCAAGGACTGGTTCGAATCAGCCGTGATCTCGCGCTTGGCCGCGGTCGCGGCGGTCGGCATCGCGCTTTTCGTCGCCCGCGAGCTCACGGCCCGGCGCCCCTTCATCAATCTCAAGGTGCTGCGCAACCCGACGATCGGGGCGGCGACCATGCTGATGGTGGTGCTCGGCGCCGTGTCCTACGGTTCGACCTACGTCATCCCGCTCTACTGCGCGCAGATCCAGCACTACAGCGCCCAGCAGATCGGCTGGGTGGTGATGTGGAGCGGCATCCCCCAGCTCGCCATCTTTCCGATGATGCCGCTGCTGATGCGCCGCGTCGACCCGCGCCTGCTCGTCGCCACCGGCACGCTGCTCTTCGCCGCGAGCTGCTTCATCAACGTCAACCTCACTCATGACGTCGGCATGCACGAGCTGATCCTGCCGCAGCTGCTGCGCGCCGCAGGGCAGCCGCTGTTCTCGATTCCCTTGTCGCAGCTGTCCACCGCCGGGCTGGCGCCGCGCGACACCGCCGACGCGTCGGCGCTGTCCAACATGATGCGCAACCTCGGCGGTTCGGTCGGCATCGCCCTGCTGTCGACGGTGATCGAGCGACGCGAGCACATGCACTTCTCCGCCCTCGCCGAGGCGATGACCGCCAACGCGCTGCGCACGCAGGAGCGCGTTGGCGCGCTGGTGGCGGGCATGCGCAACGCCGCCGACCCCGCGCTCGCCAAGGCTCAGGCGCTGGCGGTCCTCGCCGCGCAGGTGCGCCGCGAGGCGACCGTCATCGCCTATGCCGACGCCTTCTGGATCGTCGGCACCGGGCTCGTCGTCAGCCTCGCCGCCATCCTCATCCTCCGACGGCCGCGGCGCCCGGATGCGGCGGCCGGGGCGCACTGACGCTTGGTCGCGCCGCGGCCGCGGGCCGGCGCCTCAACCTTTCGCCCGCCCGGCCGTTGCCCGCGCACCCCGAGCGCGAGAGTCCGCCGCCATGCCGCACCCCGTCCTGTCGCCCCGCAAGGTCGCCGTGATCACCGGCGGCGCCTCCGGCATCGGCCTTGCCGCGGCGAAAAGATTCCTCGGCTTCGGCATGCGCGTCGCGATCGCCGATCTGCCCGGCGAACGTCTCGCCGCCGCCGAAACGGAGCTGGCCCGGTCGGGCGTCGCGATGGCCGTGCCGACCGATGTCGCCGACCCCGCCTCCCTGAAGCATCTCGAAGCGACGGTGCTCGACAAGCTCGGCGCCATCGACCTCCTGATGAACAACGCCGGCGTGTCGCCGGACAGCGACGTGTTCGGGCCGTCGGCGGCCTGGGCACAGCTCATCGGCATCAACCTGATGGGCATCGTCCATGGCACCCAGGCCATCGTGCCCGGCATGCTCGCACGCGGTGCGCCGGGACTGGTCATCAACACCGGCTCCAAGCAGGGCATCACCACGCCGCCGGGCAACCCGGCCTACAACGTCGCCAAGGCCGGCGTGAAGGCGTTCACCGAGGCGTTGGAGCACCACCTGCGCAACGTCGAGGGCGGCAAGCTGTCGGCACACTTGCTGATCCCCGGCTTCGTGTTCACCGGTCTCACCGCGCGGGGCCGCACGCAGAAGCCCGAGGCCGCCTGGACGCCGGAACAGACCATTGATTTCATGGTGGAGGCGGTGGGGCGCGGCGACTTCTACATCCTTTGCCCCGACAACGACGTGCCACGCGCGACCGACGAGCGGCGCATCCTGTGGGCGGCAGGCGATATCGTGGAGAACCGCCCACCGCTGTCGCGCTGGCACAAGGACTATGGCGAGGCGTTCAAGGCCTTCGCCGCGCAGACCGGCGCGACGAAGCCGTCATAAGCCGGCCTCGACCCTTGTGCACCGCCGGCCTAGGACGGTGCCGAACTTCCCTAGCATAGCCCGGAACACGCCCATGCACGCCTTCATGATCGCCCGCGTCGACACCACCGATCCCGAGGGTGCGAAGACGGCCTATCCCAGGTACACGGAGGAGGCGGGTCCGGCCTACCGCGCGCACGGCGCGCGCTTTCTTGCGCGCGGCGGCGAGGCCCATCCGATGGAAGGGCAGGGACGCGCGCGCAACGTGGTGATCGAATTCCCCGACATGGCCGCCGGGCGCGGCTGGTTCAACTCCGACACCTATCAGGCGGCACGCCGCCACCGTCTCGCCGTGTCGCAGGGTGAGCTTCTGCTGGTCGAAGGACTCGAGGCGCCGCAGGGCCACGTCGCCGCGCCCGACACGGGCAAGAAGGGCTACTGGGTCGCGCGCTTCGACATCAACGACCCCGCGCCGTTGAAGGCCTACGTGGCGGCGGCTGCGCCGGTGTTCCAGCGCTACGACGCGCGTTTCCTCGTGCGCGGCGGGGCCTACGACGCGCTGGAGGGCCAGGCGCGCGGGCGCAACGTGCTGATCCAGTTCCAGGACGTGCAGTCGGCGATCGCGTGCTACACGTCGGACGATTACCAGCGCGCGCGCCAGCACCGCGTCGCGGTTTCGACCGGCGAGGTCGTCATCGTGGAAGGCATGTGAGCGCGCCATCGCGCCCCGCCCGCATCGGCGTCCTCACCGCCTCCGACCGGGCGAGCGCCGGCATCTACCGGGACGAAAGCGGACCGGCGATCGAGGCGTACCTGTCGCGCGTGCTCACCTCGCCCTTCACCATCCTTCGCCGGATCGTGCCGGACGGGTTCGACAGCGTGCGCGACGCGCTTGTCGCGCTTGCCGACGAGGAGGGTTGCGACCTCGTCCTCACCACGGGCGGCACCGGCCCCTCGCCGCGCGACCTCACCCCCGAGGCGACGCTGGCGGCGACGGAGCGCGTGTACCCCGGTTTCGGCGAGCTGATGCGGCAGGTGAGCCTGCGCGAGGTGCCGACCGCCATCCTTTCGCGGCAAATGGCGGCGCAGCGCGGCCGCTGCCTCGTCATCAACCTGCCGGGTAAGCCGGGGTCGATCGCGACCTGCCTCGACGCCGTCTTCGCCGCCGTGCCCTATTGCCTCGACCTGATCGGCGCCGCCCGGCTCGAAACCGATCCGGCGGCGGTGGTCGCCTTCCGTCCCAAGGGCGCCTGAACCGGCGCGACCGTGTCCGCTGAAGCGTGCGCGGCGCGGGATGCGCGGGCACGAACGTTGCCTGCCCCGAGCAAGCGTCCTAAGTCTGCGGCGACCGATCCGAAGCGAGGCCCACCTTGGCCATTTCCGCCGCCATCTACCACCTGACGCACTACACCTACGACAGGCCGGTCGGCATTGGCCCGCAGTTGATCCGTCTCCGGCCGGCGCCGCATTGCCGCACGCCGGTGAAAAGCTACTCGCTCAAGGTGGAGCCGGCCGACCATTTCATCAACTGGCAGCAGGATCCCTACGGCAATTGGCTGGCACGACTCGTTTTTCCGACAAAGGCGACCGAGTTGAAGATCGAGGTCGACCTCAGCGTCGACCTCGACGTCTTCAACCCGTTCGATTTCTTCGTCGAGGACTACGCCAGCAGCTTTCCGTTCCGCTACGAGGCGGACCTCGCGAAGGAGCTGGCCCCCTACCTCGAAACCGAGCCGGCCGGGCCGGGGCTCGCCGCCTTCCTCGCCGACGTGCCGACGGCGCCGACGGGCACCGCGGATTTCCTGGTCAACCTGAACGTGCGGCTGTCGCAGCTCGTCGCCTACCTGATCCGGATGGAGCCGGGCGTGCAAACGCCGGAGGAGACACTGGCCTCGCGCTCCGGCTCGTGCCGCGACTCGGCCTGGCTCCTCGTCCACGTCCTGCGCCACCTCGGCCTCGCCGCGCGCTTCGTGTCCGGCTACCTCGTTCAGCTCAAGGCCGACATCGATCCGATGGAGGGACCGCAGGGCACGCGGCAGGACTTCACCGACCTCCACGCCTGGGCGGAGGTTTACGTGCCCGGCGCAGGCTGGATCGGGCTCGATGCAACCTCTGGACTGCTCTGCGGCGAAGGGCATCTGCCGGTCTGCGCGACGCCGCACTACCGCTCGGCGGCCCCGATCTCCGGCCTCGTCGACCCCGCCGAGGTCACCTTCGCCTTCGACATGCAGGTGCGTCGCATCGCGGAAACGCCGCGCATCTCGCTGCCCTTCTCCGACGAGGCCTGGACGGCGGTGGACGCGCTCGGCGGCAAGGTCGACGCCGACCTGTCCGCCCAGGACGTCCGCCTCACGATGGGCGGCGAACCGACCTTCGTCTCCGCGTCGGAGTTCGAGGCGGCGGAATGGAACACGGCCGCGGTGGGGGAAACCAAGCAGGGCTTCGCCGACCGGCTGATCCGCCGCCTGCGCGCGCGCTTCGCGCCGGGCGGCATGCTGCTCTACGGCCAGGGCAAATGGTACCCCGGCGAAACCCTGCCGCGCTGGGCCTTTTCCCTTTATTGGCGCCGCGACGGAAAGCCGATTTGGAAGAACCAGGCGCTGATCGCCTCGGTTGCGCGCACCCTCAGCGCCGAGCAGAAGCGCGTCGACGCCCCGCCGCAAACGGTTGTCGAGCGCACGTGCGAGGCTGCCGCGGCCTTTGCCGCGGCCATCGCCCGCAACCTCGCACTTTCACCCGACAACGTCGTTCCCGCCTTCGAGGACCCCGCAGTGTGGAGCGAGCGGGAGGCCGCGTTGCCGACCAACGTCACGCCGACCGACCCCAAGATCGACGACCCCGAGGAGCGCAACCGCATGGTGCGAACGTTCACGCGGGGCCTCGCCACGCCGTCGGGCTTCGTGCTCCCCGTGCAAAGCTGGCAAACGCGCTCGGACGCGCAACCGCGCTGGACGAGCGAGCGCTGGGCGCTGCGCCGGGACAAGCTCTACCTGGTGCCGGGCGACTCGCCGGTGGGCTACCGCCTGCCGCTGTCCTCGCTACCCTACGTGCCGCCTGCCGCCTATCCTTTCACCAACGATCCCGACCCGATCGCCGAACGGGGTCCGCTGCCCGACCTCGCACGACCCGTTCCCGCCAGTGCGCCGCCAAGCCCGCGCTTCGAGCGGGTCGAGGGCAGCCGCGCGACAGCCCAGCCGCGGGTGGAGCAGGACCTCGTCGAAAACGCGGTGCGTACGGCCATCTCCGTCGAACCGCGCGATGGCGTGGTCTGCGTGTTCATGCCGCCGACCAAGCGCCTGGAAGACTACCTCGAGCTGCTCGACGCCGTGGAGCGCTCCGCGGAGGAGACCGGCACGCCGATCCACATCGAGGGCTATCCGCCGCCGGTGGACCCGCGCCTCGACGTGATCAAGGTCACGCCCGACCCCGGCGTCATCGAGGTCAATGTGCATCCCGCAGCGAGCTGGCCGGAGGCCGTGGCGATCACGACGGGCGTTTACGAGGACGCCCGGCAATGCAAGCTCGGCGCCGATAAATTCATGACCGACGGCCGCCACACCGGCACGGGCGGCGGCAACCACGTTGTGCTCGGCGGCGTGACACCGGCCGATTCGCCATTCCTGCGCCGGCCCGACCTGCTCAAGAGCTTCGTGCTGTATTGGCAGCGCCATCCTTCGCTCAGTTACCTGTTCTCCGGTCTTTTCATCGGGCCGACCAGCCAGGCGCCGCGCGTCGACGAGGCGCGCCACGACGGGTTGTACGAGCTTGAGATCGCGATGGGCCACGTGCCCAAGCCCGGCGACGCCTTCCCCCTGTGGCTGGTCGACCGCCTGTTCCGCAACATCCTCGTCGATGTCACCGGCAACACCCACCGATGCGAGATCTGCATCGACAAGCTGTACTCGCCGGACGGGCCGACGGGCCGGCTCGGCCTGATCGAGTTCCGCTCCTTCGAAATGCCGCCGGACAGCCGCATGAGCCTTGCCCAGCAGCTGCTGCTGCGCGCCTTCGTGGCCTGGTTCTGGCGCGTGCCGCAGGCGGGCGGCTTTGCGCGCTGGGGCACCACGTTGCACGATCGTTTCATGCTGCCGCACTACGTGTGGGAGGATTTCACGGGCGTGCTCGCCGATCTCGCCGGGGCGGGCTACGCCTTCGACCCCGCCTGGTTCGAGGCGCAGCGTGAATTCAGGTTCCCGTTCTGCGGCACGGTTGAGGCAGGGGGCGTCAGGCTTGAACTGCGCCAAGCGCTGGAGCCCTGGCCGGTGCTCGGCGAAACCGGCGCACTCGGCGGCACGATCCGCTACGTCGACTCCTCGACGCAGCGCCTTCAGGTCAAGGTCGACGGCTTCCTGCCCGGCCGCCATCTCGTCACCTGCAACGGCCGCCGCCTGCCGATGACGCCGACCGGCGCGACCCAGCAGGCGGTCGCCGGCGTGCGCTACAAGGCGTGGCAGCCGGCGGAAGGCCTGCACCCGACGATTTCGCCGCACGCGCCGCTGACCTTCGATGTGTATGACAGCTGGACGGGACGATCGCTCGGCGGGTGTACCCATCACGCGACGCATCCGGGTGGGCGCAACTATGAAACCTTCCCCGTCAACGCCTTCGAAGCGGAAGCGCGGCGCCTCGCGCGCTTCGAGCCGCGAGGGCACACCCCGGGCGCGTTCAGCGTCCCAGCCGAGGTGCCGAACGCCGACTTCCCCCTGACCCTCGACCTGCGCCGCGCACTCCACAGCTAGAGGACACATGACGGGGGCACAGGCGGTCAGGACGCAGCTGCCGGGCTTCACCGAGCTGGACGAGATCGTCGCGCGCTATCGCAAGCTGCCGGACGTGCCCGACGAGTTCATCGGCGCCGACGGCCGCCCGCGCGGCGCGTGGATGTCCTTCATCGCCCGGCTCGTCGAACTCGGGCCGGACGAGATGCGCCGCCGCTTCGCCGGCGCCGACCGCCACATCCGTGACGCCGGCGCCTCCTACCGCGCCTACGGCGACGCCAGCGAGAAGAGTTGGCCGATCAGCCACATGCCGCTGCTGATCGAGGCCGACGAATGGCGCGACCTCGCCGCCGGCGTGGTGCAGCGCGCCGAACTGCTCGAAGAAGTGCTGAAGGACATCTACGGTCCCGGCCACCTGATCGAGGAGGGCGCCATCCCTGCCTCCGCCATCGCCGGCTGCCCGGACTACCTGCAGCCGCTCACCGGCGCGCTCGGCGAGGGGCAGCGCCACCTGCATTTCTACGCCGCCGACCTTGGCCGCGGCCCCGACGGCAAATGGTGGGTGCTGGGCGACCGCACGCAGGCGCCGTCCGGCTCGGGCTACGCGCTTGCCAACCGTTTGGTGCTGTCGCAAACCTTTCCCGTCCTTTACCGCAAGCTCAACGTCGAGCGCCTCGCGCCCTTCTTCGACGCGCTGCGCGCCGGGCTCACCGCCTGCGCGACGCGGAGCGACCCGCGCATCTGCCTGCTCACGCCTGGTTCCTACAACGAGACCTATTTCGAGCAGGCCTACCTCGCGCGCTACCTCGGCCTGCTTCTCGTCGAGGGCGGCGACCTCACCGTCAGGGACGGGCGCGTCCACGTCCGCACCATCGCCGGGCTGAAACGTGCCGACGTCATCCTGCGTCGAATCGATTCAGACTTCGCCGACCCGCTCGAACTCAACGCCCGTTCGCAGCTCGGCGTGCCCGGCCTCGCCGAGGTGGTGCGCGGCGGCGGCGTGGTGGTCGCCAACGCCCTCGGCTCCGGCGTCGCGGAAACCCCCGTGATGATGAGCTTCATGCCGGGGCTGTGCCGGCGCGTGCGCGGCGAGGAGCTGCGCCTGCCCAACATCGCGACCTGGTGGTGCGGGCAGGACCGCGAGCGCCGCGCCGTGCTCGACCGCCTCGACGAAATGGCGCTCGCCGGTGCCTACGGCAACGCCATCCCCGGCGCCCAACGCTACCAGTCGGTGATCGGCGCCGGGATGACGGCAGACAGCAAGGCCGTGCTGCGCCGCGCCATCGAACGACGCGGCATCGACTTCGTCGGCCAGGAGATCGTCAAGCTGTCGACCACGCCCGCCTGGATCGACGGCCAGCTGCAGCCCCGCCCCTTCACGCTGCGCGTCTTCGCCGCGCGCACGCCGCAGGGCTGGACGGTGATGCCCGGCGGCTTCTGCCGCGTGTCGCACCGCCTCGACGTGCGGGCGGTGACCATGGGCACGGGTGCGGAGTCGGCCGACGTTTGGGTCACCGGCGACCGCCCCGTCGCGCAGACCACCCTGTTGCCGAGCGAAACCAGCATCCGCATCCGCCGCGTGCTGGGCAACCTGCCGAGCCGCGCCGCCGACAACCTGTTCTGGTTCGGCCGCTACCTCGAGCGCGCGGAAGCGGTGCTGCGGCTCGCCCGCGCCTATGCCGGCCGCTTGATCGAGACGAGTTCCCCGCTGGCCGACGCGTCCTGGTCGCTGACGCAGATCGAGACGCTGTTCGACGGGATCGGCGCGATCGAGGCGAAGACGGCGACCACGGGCGTGGCCCTCGCCGCGACCGCGCTGTTCAGCAAGGACGAGTTCGGCTCCGCGTTCTGCCTCGTCGAGAACGCCAGGCGCGCCGCATCCACCATCCGCGAACGCCTGTCGCCGGACACCTGGCGGCTCATCGAGGACGTGTACGACAACCTCGACCGCGATGCCGCGCTGCCCTGCGAGGAGGTAGACATCGCCGACCGCATCGAGGCGGCGCTGCGACGGCTCGCCGCCATCTCGGGACTGGCGCAGGAGAACATGAACCGCGGCGCCGGCTGGCACATGCTCGACATGGGGCGGCGCATCGAGCGCGCGATCAACACCTGCCGCTTCGCCCGCCGGCTGATCTGCCCGGAAGGGCGTGCCGAAGGCCTCGGCGTACTGCTCGACCTCATCGACTCGCAGATCACCTACCGGTCGCGCTACCTCGTCGGCCTGTCGCTGCCGCAGGTGCGCGACATGGCGCTGCTCGACACCTTCAACCCGCGCTCGGTTGCGAGTCAGGTCGAAACCATCGTCGCCCACCTGTCCAAGCTGCCCGGCCTCAACCAGGACGGCATGCTCGAAACACCCCAAAGGCTCGCGCTGCAGGTCCACAGCGAGCTTGCGACCCGCGTCGCCGCTACGTTCGAGAGCGCCGCCGTGTTCGAGGTGGAGCAGCGTCTGCTGGCGCTCGGCGACGCCATCGGAACCCGCTATTTCCTCCATGGCGCGACGGCCGTGATGGCTGACAAGGGCGTCGGCCTCGCGTGATCCGATGATCTACGACATCAAGCACGTTACGCTCTACGAGTACGGCTCGACCGTCACCTACTCCAATTGCGCGCTGCGGCTGCTGCCGCGCGAAGAACCGGGGCAGATCGTCTACGCCAGCGCGCTCGACATCCAACCATCGCCCGAGCGCACGAGCGAGCGCCTTTGCTTCTTCGGCAACCGGGTTACCTGGATCGCCATCGAAACGGCGCACCGCACGCTGACCGTCTCGACCAAGACCTCCGTCGAGATCCACCGCGATCAGCCGCCGCTGGGCGACGCCACGCCGCCGTGGGAGGCGGTGCGCGACGCCGCCTTCGCCGCGCACGCGCTCGGTGCCGATTCGCCGGCCCACTACCTCCACGAAAGCCGCTTCGTGCCGCAGCACGAACCGGCTACGGCCTACGCGCAGCGCAGCTTCGCGCCCGGGCGGCCGGTGCTTGAAGGCGCGAAGGAGCTGATGCACCGCATCCGCACCGAGTTCCGCTACGATCCCAAGGCGACGGTGGTGTCCACGCCGCTGTCGGAAGCCTTCGAGAAGCGCCACGGCGTATGCCAGGACTTCGCGCACATCATGATCTCGGGGCTGCGCGGCCTCGGCCTTCCCGCCCGCTACGTGTCGGGCTACATCCGCACGGTCCCGCCGCCGGGCAAGAAGCGCCTGGAGGGCGCCGACGCCACCCACGCCTGGGTGTCGGTGTGGTGCGGCCCGCGCGACGGCTGGGTCGGCCTCGACCCGACCAACGACATCATGATCGGCGACGATCACATCATCCTCGCCAAAGGTCGGGACTACGCCGACATTTCCCCCGTCGCCGGCATCATCCTCGGGTCCAAGGAGCAGGACGTCGACGTCAAGGTGGACGTGATCCCGCGCGGGGAATGACGCGCGCCGCGCGCGCCGCGCGACCGCGCCTCAGAAGGCGGCGATGGCTTGAAGGCCCGGCAGGTCGCAGATCGTGTACACGCTGCCCTTGCCCGAGATCAGGCCCTTGAGCTTCAGGTCCTTGAGGGCGCGGTTGGTATGCACCGTGCTCAAGCCGAGATAGTCGGCGAGGTCGGTCTGCGTCAGCGCGCAGCGAATGCTGTTGTTCAGCGCCTCGCCGTTGGTCTGAAGCCGTGCCAGCAGCTTGCACAGAAGGAAGGCGATGCGTTCGCGCGCCGACCGTCGGCCGAGGTTGACGATCAGCTCGACCATCGCCGTGTTCTCGGCGGCGAGAAGCGCCACGACGAGGTCGCGCACCGCTGCGCGCTCCTCCATCGCGTCGGCGAGCGCCTCACGACCGATGCAGGCGAAGCGGCAACCGGTCAAGGCGAGCACGCCGAGGGACAAGCGGCCGCGCGCGACCGCGTCGACATCGCAGATATCGCCGGGGAGGTGGATGGCGCCGATCTGGCGCCGGCCGTCCGAGAGCAGGCGGTAGGAGCACGCCCATCCCTCCAGCAGGATGTGGATACGGCCGTGTTCCGTTTGCACGCCGACGATGTCCTCGCGCGCGGCTGCCATCCTGGTCGAGGCGGCGGCGAGACGGGCGAGGTACTCGACGTCGCGCTGCGGCACGCGTCGTCGCGTCAGGTGCGCCACGAAGGGGCGGAGCGCCTCCGCGCTGTCAGGCCATTGCACCATGTTCAATCTTATTGCCCACCAAGGAGCGAACCCTTGGTGCAGACATAGGAATGTTCCTGCCTGCGACAAAATCTGCCACTATGTCGCACGGCGCCCTCGCACGATGCCTGTTCCGGCGCCGGGTCGCGACTTTGCCGCCGATGCCGATCACCCTACAAGCACGGATCGGTCCTTTTCGTCGTGGCGACACGACCCGTCGCGCGGCGCCCGGCATGTCCCCAGGTTTGTCCCCCTTCGTCGCCGCGCTCCGCCTGCCCGCGCACGTTTGCACCAATTGCGGGTGGTGGCAGCGTCATTTCGCGATGCCGCCGTCCTGCCCGATGTGCCTGGATGCGCGTCACGTCGTGCCGCAGGACGGTTGGCGCTTCCTCGCGCTTGCCGAGGCGCAGCGCGCCTTCCCCTGCCGCTGGGAAGAGCTGGACACCGGCGCGTGGCGGTTCTGGAACGATCCTGTGGAGGGCATCGGCCCGTCGAGCTACCTCCTGCAAACCGCCGCCGGCAACGTCGTCTTCGAGGGCTGCACGGTGTTCAGCGACGATGCCCTTGCCGCGATGGCGGCGCTCGGCGGGGTCGACGTGCTGTCGGCCTCGCATCCCCACGCCTACGGCGCACTGTGGCAGCTCCAGGACCGTTTCGACCCCGAACTGGCACTTGCCGCCGGCGACTTCGCCTGGTCGGCGGCGCTCCAGGTGACCTGGCCCTTCGACGATCGCCTGGAACCGCTGCCCGGGATCGAGCTGCACCGCACGGGCGGGCACTTCGACGGGCACACCGTGCTGTTCGACCGGGCGCGCCGCTTGCTGCTCTGCGGCGACGCGTTGAAATTCGAGCTGTCGCCGGACGATCGCCGCGCCGCGACCACCATCTCGGCCCACAAAGCCTTCGTCCGCGGGGTGCCGCTGACGCCGCACGAGTTGCGCCGCTACCGCGACGTCTTCGCCGCCCTGGACTTCACGCAAAGCTGGACGCCCTTCGAGCAGGTGCGCAACAGCGGCCGCACAGAGGCGCTCGCCCTCATCGACGCGCAGCTCGCGGACCGGCCGCACGCCCGGCAGGTGCCGCTCGCCCACGTGTCCGGTTAGGGTGCCATCGCCCCTCGACGGCCCGCCGACCTACGGCCAAGCCGCCTAGCCACGACGGTCCGAGCCGTATAGGCCTTGCCGGCCGACGCCATCCGAACCGGCGTCGCACCCCATGCGGATCGATGCCCAAGCTGTACCACCACCCGCTGGACCCGCTCAGCCGCTTCGTTCGCCTCGTTCTCGCCGAATACGGCGTCGACGCCGAACTGGAGGAGGAGCGGGCCTTCGAGCGCCGCCGCGACTTCCTCGTCATGAACCCGGCCGGCACCACGCCCGTGCTGGTCGAGGAGGGGGGCGGCATCGTGCCCGGCGCCGGCCCGATCGCGGAGTACGTCGACGAAACGCGCGGCCACACCGTGCCAGGCCGACGGCTGCTGCCGGAGGCACCGGCCGAGCGCGTCGAAGTGCGCCGCCTGCTCGACTGGTTCAACGGCAAGTTCTTCGCCGAAGTGTCGAACTGGCTCGTCACGGAGAAGGTGTACAAGCGCTTCATGCCGGCGGATGGCGGCGGCGGGGCGCCGACCATGGAGCTGGTACGCGCGGCGCGCGTCAACATCCGCCACCACCTGCGCTACATCGGCTACCTCGCCGGCCATCGCAACTGGCTCGCCGGCAACGAGCTGAGCTACGCCGACCTCGCGGCGGCGGCGCACCTGTCCAGCGTCGACTTCCTCGGCGACGTGCCCTGGGGCGAGAACGAGTTGGCGAAGGGCTGGTATGCGCGGGTGAAGTCGCGCCCGGCCTTCCGCGGGCTGCTCGTCGATCGTGTGCCGGGCATCACGCCGGCGGACAACTACGCCGACCTCGACTTCTGAGCGCGCGCTTCGCCACTCTGAAGCGGCGGCTCGCCGCCAGGGCCGCCGCGCTCGGCTTCGACCTGTGCCGCGTCGCCGCCCCGGATGCCATCCCTAACGCGCCGGAACGGTTGCGCGCCTTCATTGATGCCGGCTGCGCCGGCGACATGGATTGGCTCGCCGCCACCGCACCGCGCCGCGCCGATCCCCGCGTGCTGTGGCCGGAGGTGCGCAGCATCGTCATGCTCGGCATGAACTACGGCCCGCCCGGCGACCCGCTCGCCAACCTCGCCGACCGCGGTGCCGCCAACATCTCGGTCTACGCTCGGCATCGCGACTACCACGACGTGGTCAAGGGCCGGCTGAAGGAACTGGCCGACTGGCTCGCCGCGGCGGCCGGGCGTGGCGGCGAGCGGCCGGACGCGAGGGTGTTCGTCGACACGGCACCGGTGATGGAAAAGCCGCTCGCGGAGGCCGCCGGCCTCGGCTGGCAGGGCAAGCACACCAACCTCGTATCCCGCGGTCACGGCTCCTGGCTGTTCCTCGGCTCGGTGTTCACGACGCTCGCCCTGCCGCCGGATACACGCGAAGCGGACCATTGCGGCTCGTGCCGCGCCTGCCTCGACGCCTGTCCGACGCAGGCCTTTCCCGCGCCCTACCGTCTCGACGCGCGCCGCTGCATCTCGTACCTGACGATCGAGCACAGGGGCACGATCCCGGTGGAGTTCCGCCGCGCAATCGGCAACCGTGTTTACGGCTGCGACGATTGCCTCGCGGCCTGCCCATGGAACAAGTGGGCGCGGGCGGCGCGCGAGTTGAAGCTTCAGCCCCGCGCCGACCTCGTCGCGCCACGTATCGCGCAATGGCTCGCGCTCGACGACGCCGGCTTCCGCGCGCTGTTTGCCGGCAGCCCGGTCAAGCGACTTGGCTGGGCGCGCTTCATGCGCAACCTGCTCATCGCCGCCGGCAACACCGCCGACACGTCCCTGGTGCCGGCCGTGTCGCGCCACCTCGGCGGACCGCGCGTGGTGGATGAGATGGCGCGATGGGCGCTCGGCGAACTCGCATCACCGGTCGCGCTCCCGCCGGTTTTGCGCGATAAACTTGGCGTATGAACCTTTTCGTCTTCGGCCTCGGTTACAGCGCGCAGCACTACGTGCACGGCTTCGGCCACGGTTTCGCCAGCGTGTCTGGCACGGTGCGCGACCGCGCCGCGCCGCGCCCGCTCATCGGCGGTGCCGAAGTGCTGCACTTCGGTCCGGACGGTGCCGACCCGGTCATCGAGGACCGCGTCGCCGGCGCCGACGTCGTCCTGGTGTCGGTGGCGCCCGGCACCTCCGTCGATCCCGTGCTGGCGCGCTTCGGCCGCCGCTTGGCGTCGGTGAAGAGACGTCAGCGTATCCTGTATCTTTCCACCATCGGCGTCTACGGCGACCGCGGCGGCGAGTGGGTCGACGAGGACGAGCTGCCGACGCCGTTGAGCGAGCGCTCCAAGGTGCGCGTGCAGGCGGAGAAGGCATGGTCGACGCTGGCCAAGGACCCGGCGAAGACCGTCCACCTGCTGCGCCTCGCAGGCATCTACGGCCCCGGCCGCAACCCGCTCGCCAACCTCGTCGCCGGGCGCGCGCACCGCTATGTCAAGCCCGGCCAGGTGTTCAACCGCATCCACGTCGAGGACATCGCCCGCACCATCGCCGCGCTCGTCACACGCGATGGCCCAGGCGACAGGCGCAGCGAGGTGTGGAACGTCACCGACGACGAGCCGGCGCCCCCGCAGGATGTGGTGACCTTCGCGGCCACCATGATGGGGGTCGAGCCGCCGCCGGCGCAGGACTTCGCCACCGCCGAGCTGTCGCCGATGGCGCGCAGCTTCTACGGCGAGAACAAGCGCTGCTCCAACCGCAAGATCA
>CAXTFM010000003.1:63279-72871 GCA_964243435.1 uncultured Beijerinckiaceae bacterium | reverse complement strand
AAGATCTGGCCGCCGCAATAGGACTGGTAGGTCGAGATGCCCATCTTGGACATGACCTTGAGCAGGCCCTTGCCGATCGATTTGATATACTGCTTCACCGCCTTCTCGGTGTTCACCGACTCGGGGAACAGGCGGCCCATGTCGGACAGGGTTTCGAAGGCGAGGTAGGGGTTGATCGCCTCGGCGCCGTAGCCGGCGAGCAGCGCGAAGTGGTGGACCTCGCGCGCTTCGCCCGTTTCCAGCACCAGGCCGACGGAGGTGCGCAGCCCCGTGCGGATCAGGTGGTGGTGGACGGCGGCGGTGGCGAGCAGTGCCGGGATCGGGATGCGGTCGGCCCCGACGAGACGGTCGGACAGGATGATGATGTTGTAGCCGCCCGACACGGCCTGATCGGCGCGCGAGCACAGCCGCTCCAGTGCGCCCGCCATGCCCTCCGCCCCGCTCGACGCGGCATAGGTGATGTCCAGCGTCTTGGTGTCGAAGCTGTCCTCGAACGACCCGATCGAGCGGATCTTCTCGAGGTCGCTGTTGGTGAGGATCGGCTGGCGAACTTCGAGGCGCTTGCGCGTCGAGGCGCCGGCGTGGTCGAGGATGTTGGGCCGCGGGCCGATGAACGACACGAGACTCATCACCAACTCCTCGCGGATCGGGTCGATCGGCGGGTTGGTGACCTGGGCGAAGTTCTGCTGGAAATAGGTGTAAAGCAGCTTGGATTTCGACGACAGCGCCGAGATCGGCGTGTCCGTGCCCATGGAGCCGATGGCCTCGGCCCCCGTCACCGCCATCGGCGTCATCAGCAGGTTGAGGTCTTCCTGCGTGTAGCCGAAGGCCTGCTGGCGATCGAGCAGGGAAACGTCGCCGCGCCCGACGCGGGCCTCGACGTTGGCCAGCTCCTCCAGCACGAGCTGCGTGCGCTCGACCCATTCGCCGTAGGGGTGAAGGCTCGACAGGTGCTCCTTGACCTCGTCGTCCGACACGATGCGGCCCTGCTCCAGGTCGACGAGCAGCATCTTTCCCGGCTGGAGGCGCCACTTGCGGACGATCTTCTCCTCGGGGATCGGCAACACGCCCGACTCGGACGCCATCACAACGAAGCCGTCGTCGGTGACGAGGTAGCGCGCCGGGCGCAGGCCGTTGCGATCGAGCGTGGCGCCGATCTGCCGCCCGTCGGTGAAGGCCACCGCCGCAGGTCCGTCCCACGGCTCCATCATGGAAGCGTGGTACTCGTAGAAGGAGCGCCGCTGCTCGTCCATCAGCGGGTTGCCGGCCCAGGCTTCGGGGATCAGCATCATCACCGCATGGGCCAGCGAGTAACCGCCCTGCACCAGGAACTCGAGCGCGTTATCGAAGCAGGCCGTGTCGGATTGACCCTCGTAGGAGATCGGCCAAAGCTTGCCGATGTCGGCGCCGAACAGGTCGGACGACACGGACGCCTGACGCGCCGCCATCCAGTTGACGTTGGAGCGCAGCGTGTTGATCTCGCCGTTGTGGGCGACGTAGCGGTAGGGGTGGGCGAGCTGCCAGGAGGGGAAGGTGTTGGTCGAAAAACGCTGGTGGACCAGTGCCAGGGCCGAGGCGAAACGCGGGTCGCGCAGGTCCTTGAAGTAGTCGCCGAGCTGGCCGGCGAGCAGCAGGCCCTTGTACACGATGGTGCGCGACGACATGGACACGGCGTAGTAGCCGGCGAAGCGCGGGTCGCGGCGGCGGAACACCGTGTTGGAGATCGACTTGCGCAGCACGTAGAGCCGACGCTCGAAGTCGTCGGGCGTCGCCTGCGCCGCCGTGCGGCCGACGAAAAGCTGGCGCGTGACCGGCTCGCTGCCGACCACGCTCTCGCCGAGCACGCGCGAGTCGACGGGCACGTCGCGCCAGCCGAGCAGGGTGAAGCCTTCGGCGGCGAGCGTTTCGGCGGCGATCGCCTCGATGTCGGCGCGTGCGTCCGCGTCCTTTGGCAGGAACATCACGCCGATCGCGTAGTCGCCGGGCGCGGGAAGCTTGAAGCCGAGTTCGTCGGCCTCGCCCGCGAAGAACGCGTGCGGAATCTGCAAAAGCATGCCGCAGCCGTCGCCGGCCTTGGGATCCGCGCCGGTGGCTCCGCGATGGTCGAGATTGAGCAGGATTTCGAGACCCATGCGCACGACCTCGTGCGACTTGAGGTTGTGCATGTTGGCGACGAAGCCGACGCCGCAGCTATCGTGCTCGTGATCGGGATCGTAGAGCCCCTGCGCCGCCGGCAGCCCGGGGTCGCGCATGGCGATGTCACGCCGCACGCTTGGGTCGAGCGGCGACTTGGCCTGGGGCGCCGGGCGGATCTTGCCCGCTTCGCGCTCGCCAAACCCGTCCGCGCCCGATCCGTCGTTCAACATCGGCATTCCTTATGAAATCTCAGCGGCGCGCCGGTCCCGCGCTGCGTCGGCACGCTGCGGATCAGCAACATGGTCCAGGGCCGAAGGTCAAATCTTCGCGCGCCGCGCCCTGCAAAGCTAATGCCGATCAAGAAACATGGAAACCTCCGAGTCAACGTGGGCACGCGCGTCACCTTCGCACGCCCGCGGCCCGCCTGCCCATGCACGCCAGGGCGAGCGCACGGCGCGACGATGGCATGCATCAACGCGGCGTTCGGCATGTCGGACGCCGCCACGTGACTGCGGCTCCCCTGCAACAGCGGGCGACTGCGCACCCCAAGCCTTTGCCCGGACCAAGCTTTCGCCTCATTTGCCTTCGAGGTTCGCCGGGCATCGGCTGGGGGCAGCCGGGGGAGTTGCAATGCAGGACGATTATCGGGCGAGCGGCCGCGAGGCCGGCCTTTCCTCTCGTACGGCTCTGCTGTCCCGCACGGCAACGCTGTCCCGCGCGACATTCCTGGCCGCGGCTGCCGCGCTGTTCTTGCCCGGTCCGTCCATGCAGGCGGTCGCCCAGGTGCTCGATCCGCTGCGCGGCTACGCCTTCGACGGCACGCCCGTGGGGCCGCAGCAGCGGGCGCCCCGCGTCCGCGACGCGCCCGTTCGCGAGGAGGGGCTTCAACGCCAGGTCGTCGCCGTCGTGTCGCCGAACCGCATCCGCGCGGTGGCGGCTCGCGAAGGCTTTCACCTGTCCAGCAACCCGCACCGCAAGGGGCGCGCTTATTTCGCCCTCGCCGAGAACGGCGCCGGCCATCGCATCGAATTGATGTTCAGCGCGGTGAACGGGGCCATCATCGGCCAGCGCGACCTCGGCCCCGTCGCGGTTGCCAAGTCCACGCCAGCCGATCTCAAGTCCGTGCCGGCCGATGCCAAGGCCCCGCCGGCGGAGGTCGCCGCCACCGCGCCAAGCGATGCCAAGCCGGTCGAGGACAAGACAGCCGAGGCGACGACCGCGGCGCCCGACGTGCCGCCATCCGTCGAGGTCGCCGCCGCCCGTGCCGAGGCGGAGCAGGCCGCCGCCGCCGAACTCGACGCCCGCAAGCTGCTGGACGCGCGCGCCGCCGAAAGCCGTCGCGCCCAGGGCAAGCTCGCCGAGGCCGAAGCCGCCGCCCGGAAAACGGCGGAACTGCAGGCGCAGGAAGCGCGTCGCCAGCAGGCCCTCGCCGCCGAGCAGAAGCGCAACGAAGCGCACGCGGCCGAGGCCAAGCGCCGTGCGCTGGCCGAGGCCGAAGCCAAGCTGGCGCAGGCCAAGGCGATGCGCGAGCGTGCCGAGGCCGACATGAAACGCGCTGAGGCCGAGGCGGCGAGTGCGCGCGCGGCCGCAGCCCCCGCGGAACTGACGGCGACGCCGCAACGCCCGGCCGAGATGACGCCCGTCACCGCCGCCGCCCCGTCCGGCGAAGGCGTGGCCCAGCAGCCGGCGGCGCCGGACGTCGCGGCAAACAAACCCGACGCGACCGGGAGCGACAAGGCGGCAGCCGAAGCCGCCGCGCCGGCGAATGCGGCGGCTGCCCAGGCGACCCCCGCCCAGCCTGCGACCGCTCAAACCACCGCCCCCCAGCCCGTGCCCGCCCGGTCCGCGACCGGCGAGGCGGGTGGCGGGGAACCGACGCAATCGGCGGCCGAACCCACCGATCCGACGCCGACCGGCTCGACCAAGCCGAGCGAGGCTGCGCCCGCCGCTGTTCCCGCGGTTGAAGAGAAGCACTGAGCGTGCGCTCATCGCACCTGCGCGTGCCCGGGCGCGCGGGCTGGGCGCGCCTCGCGGCCGGCCTACTTCTCGCCGCCGGCGCGTTCGCCCCGGTCGCGTCGCGCGCCGAAACCGCCGAGCCGGCGCACTCGGCCGAGCTTGACGCGGCGATCATCCGCGCGGCCAAGCTCCACGGCGTGCCGGAACGCCTGGTGCGGCGCGTGGTGATGCGGGAAAGCCGCTACAACCCGCGTGCCCGCAACCACAGCTTCTGGGGCCTGATGCAGATCAGCTATCCGACGGCGCGCAGCATGGGCTTCAAGGGCACGCCGCAAGAGCTGCTCAACCCGGTCACCAACCTGACCTACGCCGTGCCCTACCTCGCCAACGCCTTCGTCGCCGCCGGTAAACGCGAGGACGCCGCCATCCGGCTCTACGCCAGCGGTTATTACGACACGGCGCGCCATCGCGGCCTGCTCGGTGCGATGCGCACGGCGGAGTCCGCCCCCGCGCCGGGCTTCCACGAGGATCAGGTGGCGACGGCGGAGCAACCAAACGACAGCTTCTTCGGCTGGTTCGGCACGTCGCAGGCCTCACCCGACGCCCAGCCGGCCCCACCGCCAACCTTGGTCGAGGCACAGGTGACACCTGCCGCGGAGCCGGTTGCGCCCGCACCGGCCAGGGTCGTCGCGCGGCGCGGACGCGCGGAGGCGGAAGCGGCCGACAGAAGCGGGATCCCCGCGAAGTGGCGTCGCGACGGCGGTACCACGATCCTCGCGCGCGGCGAGCAAAGCCCCGATCGCGTCGCCGCCCTCACCGGGGTCGCGCGGGCGGGTAGCCGTCACGTCGAGCGGTCGCGCAAAAGCACCGAATCCGCTGCGCTCGACACCCCGCCGACGGCACAGGCTTATTCGACGGTCGGCAACGACGCAGCCACGGCACCGCCGCAGGTGGCCATCAGCCAAGCCATCGCACCGGAAGATCAGGCGCTGGCACAGGTGGAAACGCAACCGGCCGATGCCGACGGGGCGACCGCGAAGAGCCGGCGCAAGCCGGCGGCAGCAAAACACCGCGTCGCCACGAAGCCGGCGAAGGGGAAGACGCTGGGGACAGTCGCCGAACTAAAGCCCTGAGATGGTGATGCCGTTGTTCAGCCAAGACATCGGTTCAAATAAACCACCGGCACAAAAACGAAGAGCGCCGAACGGCGCTCTTCATCAAGCTCGAAAACGTTTTGGGATCACGCCGCCTTCTGCGTTTCGACGGCTCTGGGCGCGGGAGTAGCCTTGCTGATCGCGATCTGGCGAGGCTTCTGCGCTTCCGGAATTTCCCGAACGAAGTCGACGTGCAGGAGACCGTTCTCCAGGCTGGCGCCGACCACTTGGACATGATCAGCGAGCTGGAACCGCCGCTCGAAGGAGCGGGCCGCGATACCCTGGTGAAGGACTTCGCGCTTGGCGCCCTGCGCCGCGTGGACGTCCCGCGAGCCGCGGATCGTCAGCGTATTCTCGCGCGACTCGATCGAAAGATCGGACTCGGCGAAACCCGCTACGGCGACGCTGACGCGGTAATCGTGCTCACCGGTCCGCTCGATGTTGTAGGGAGGGTAACCGGCGACCGCGTCGGACGCGGCGACCTGATCGAGCATATTGAACAGGCGGTCGAACCCGACCGTCGAGCGGTAGAGCGGTGACAAATCGTACTGACGCATGGACATATCCTCCAAGAGAAGCGACATGGGTGAGACCGCCGAAAGGCCGGTCTTCGTTCGTGCGCGTCTTGCGACCGCGCAGGCCAGATTTGGGATCGCCACCGCACCCCCGCAAGGATCGCGGCGGCGGAAAATCCGTTGCGGCGCAACGGCGGCAGGGCATGGAACTCTACGCGACAAACGGCAATCCGGTGCCGCCCGACCCGATCATCTCGGTCGTCCGCACGCGCGACGGCCTCAGCCTGCGCGTGGCGCGGTGGTCGACGCGCGACGCGCGTGGGACCGTGGTGGTCGCGATCGGCCGGAGCGAGTTCATCGAGACCTATTTCGAGATCGTCCGCGACCTCCTCACCCGCCGCTTCGAGGTCATCGTCTTCGACTGGCGCGGGCAGGGCCGTTCCGACCGCGAGATCCTCGCGGGACGGCGCGGCCACGTGTCGAGCTTTGCCGGCTACGGGCGCGACCTCCTCGCCATCGAAACGCAGATCCTGCGGGTGTTCGCGCCGCGCCCATGGTTCGCGCTCGGGCACTCGATGGGCGGCGCGCTCCTGTTGGAACAGGCGCGCGCCGGCACCTCGCCCTTCGAGCGGCTGGTGCTGTCGGCGCCGATGATCGGCATCCCGCTGCGCTACCGGTGGGGCAAGACGGCGCTGCTGCGCGCGATGAACGCCGTCGGGCTCGGCACGCTGCCGATCCCCGGCGGCAGCGAACGCTCGCCCCTGCTGCGCGAGTTCGACAACAACCTGATGACGAGCGACCGGCGCCAGTACGCGCGCCTCGCCACCGCCGCCGCGCAGCTGCCGAACCTCGCCGTGGGATCGCCGACCATCCGCTGGTTGAAGAACGCGCTGGATCTCACCGAGCGCTTCGACGACCCACGCTTCCCCGTGGCGACCCTGCTGCCGGTGCTGATCGTCGCGGCGGGTGCCGACCGCATCGTGGACACGGCCGCGACGGAGCGTTTCGGCATCCGGCTCAAGGCCGGCCGCTGCATCACCCTGCCCAACGCCCGCCACCAGCTCATCATGGAGCGCCCGGATATCGTGGCGCAGTTCTGGGCCGCGTTCGACGCCTTCATTCCCGGTGACAGGAGGTTAGTCGCGCCGCAGCCGAGCGATGACCATGATCGCCCGGCGCGAGGTTTGGATGTACGCGACCGAGCGGCACGCTTGATTGGCGATGTCAAACGCCTGCTGCCGCGCCGACCGGCGAAGGCGCGGGGCTAGGCCCACCCGCTTGCGAGCCGCACGCCTTGCGCGTGCGCGTACCGTGTCACCCCGTCACCCGGCAGCCGAAGCTGGCCGTCACAGCACCACGACCCTGGTGCCCACTGGTACGCGCCGGTATAGGTCGATGACGTCGGCATTCATCATGCGGATGCAGCCGGAAGATACGGCCTTACCGATGGTGTCGGGCTCGTTGGTGCCGTGGATGCGAAACAACGTGTCGCGATTGCCCTGGAATAGGTAAAGGGCGCGCGCGCCAAGCGGATTTTCGATACCGCCCGTCATGCGCGACGGCAGGTCGGGCCGCCGCTTCATCATGTCGGACGGTGGCACCCAGTCCGGCCATTCGGCCTTGCGCTGCACCTTTGCGACGCCGTGCCACGCGAAGCCCTGTCGCCCGACGCCGATGCCGTATTGAAGTGCCTGGCCGTTCGGCTGCGTGTAGTACAAGTGGCGCGACCCGGTATCGATCACGATGGTGCCGGGCGGTTGGCTGGTCGCGTTGGCCACCTCCACTCGCGTGCTACGCGTGGCGTTCGCACCGAGATCGTAGCCGCCGCCGCTGCGGAGACCACCGGCGCCGCCCTCGTCGGGATCGGCGTAACGTGGCTGACGGTCATCGTAACTGTACCCGTCCCCACGCCCGTAGGCCGGACGGGCCTGTTCATCCCCTTCACCGTAACCGTAGCGCCGGCCGTTTTCCTGGCCATCACTTGGCGTGCGGGGCCGGTACACCGGTGCAGCGTAGGGATCGTAATAATCGTACCCGTAACCGTAGGGCACGCCGCGGTACTGCGCGCCCGCAGGGCCTACCGTTCCCAGAAGCACAGCCGTCGAGGCCCAGAGTGCAACCGCATTCCAACGCCCGTTCGACATTGCCGACCACCTACCCAACGCCTGAACACGCCTGAAGGATTCGCACGCGCTGTCATCCAACACGAGTGCACAAGCGAAAGCCCGCGAGGTTGAGACTCGCGGGCTGCAGCCGAAACAATGTCTTTAAAGGACGACGACCTTGGCGCCAACATGAACGCGATTGTAGAGGTCGATCACATCCGCGTTCATCAGCCGGATACAGCCGGAGGACACGGCTTGCCCGATGGTGTCAGGCTCGTTGGTGCCATGGATGCGGAAGCCAGTGTCGCCCTTGCCGTTGTAAAGATAGAGGGCGCGGGCACCGAGGGGGTTTTCGATGCCGCCCTTCATGAAGTGCGGGATGTCGGGGCGGCGCTTCAGCATCGCGCTCGGGGGCGTCCACGACGGCCACTCGGCGCGACGAGCGACATGGGCGGTGCCCGACCACTCAAACCCATCGCGGCCGACGCCGATATCGTAGCGCATCGCCTGGCCATTCTCCATCGACAGGTAAAGCCAACGGTTCTTGGTGTCCACGGTGATGGTGCCGGCGTGTTCTTCCGTCGGGTCGCGCATCACCGCACGGGTCGAGGTGGCCGAGGGCGGCGCGATCGCCACATCGGTCGGCAGCGACGCCTGCTGGGCGGGTTGAGGCGCGAAGATGTTACCGAGATCGAAAGGCTGAAGGGGACCGGCATGCGCGGCGCCCGACAGCAAAACGGCAGACACCCCGACGCTGCCAAAGAAGAGTTTGATCCCCGTCATCACTCGATCCCCGCCTACACACAGACGCCCCTCGCGCCATGTTGACAAAACAACCGAGCTTCTACTTCGTTCCTCGATCGGGGGTCGAAAGCGCAGCACGCGGGCGCAGGGTTAACCTCAAGGTTCGTCAGGCTTGCCCGACCAATGCGCGTCGTCGGCGCGGCCCAGCGGCGTTCCCGGTGCGGCGGCAGGCGCGTTTGCGTCGTCGGCGTCGCGCGGTCGCCCGGTGCCCACCGTCGCCAGGGTGCCGCTTTTCGCGCTCGGGAATTCGCCGAGGTCACGTACCGGCCCGGCATCGGGCCGCACCGCCGCCACCGGCTTCGCCCCCTTGTCCGGCGCACGCTTCGCGTCCGCCGCCGGCACTTGCGGAACGGGCGTCTTGCCGTCCAGCGCGCGCGTGACATGCGTTTCAACGAAATGGGCGAGCTTCCGCGCGCCCGCCCGCGTGAAGTTGATGCCGTCGGCGGAGCGCAGCCTGACGGTCTGGCCATTGATGTCCGGCCCGTAGGACGAAAAATCGCCGTCGTCGTCGCTGAAGGCTTCCCAAGTGTCGACAAAGATCGCGCCGGTCTTGGCGGCGGCCTCCTTGTAGATCTCGTTCAACCCCGCCATCGCGTCGGCGACGGTGTCGTCCTTGGCGATGGGGATGCCGACCCAGACCAGCGGGATCTTGCGCGCGCGGAACAGCTCGGCGACGGCCAGCACGCGCTTGGCATAGGCCGCGTTCCACTCGGGCGTGCCCGGCTGTACGGTCTTGCCCTCGACCTGCATGGGCTGACGGTCGCCGGTGCCGACCATCATCACGGCGACGTCGATCCTGGACGCCCTGGCCTGATCCGTTCTCACGGGATCGGCCTTAGCTTGATCGGCTTTGGCTTGGTCGGCCTTGCCCGATCCCGACTGGCCCGATCCCGATTGGCCCGGTTCCGACTTGCTTGGCTCT
>CAXTFM010000003.1:0-63179 GCA_964243435.1 uncultured Beijerinckiaceae bacterium | reverse complement strand
GCCCGATCCCGACTGGCCCGATCCCGATTGGCCCGGTTCCGACTTGCTTGGCTCTGCCTTGCCGGCCTCCGTCCTGTCGCCCTCCGGTGCGACCGGCTTGTCGGGTGCCGGGCGCGGAGCGCCGTCGCCGATTTCCTTGGCCCAGTCGAACGAGCCGGGCGACGCCAAGCCGATCCCCGCGCGCGCCTTGTGGACGATTCCCACATCTCCCCTGCTCGCGAAGGCGTCGTCGAGCCCGGTAGCAAGCGAAAGGGCGAGGCTGTCGCCGAACACGTCGACGAACAGCGACGCATTCTTGGGCGGCGGCGCCTTTTCCTTAGGCGGCGCTTCGCGCTGCTGCACCGCTTCCGCCGGCTTGCGGTGGAAGCGATAGCGCGGCCGGGCGTAGTACGGGTTGTCGGGACGCTCACGCGGCGCGTAGCCGTAGTTCGGCGCGTAGCCGTTGCCGTAGCCGGGATAGGAAGGCGCATAGGGCTGCTGCTGCTGGGGATAACCGCCGCCGAACAGGTTGCCGAAGAAGCCGTAGCCCTGCGCGCTCGCCGGGGGCGCGGCGCAGGGCAGGGGCAGCAGCGGGCCTGCGGCGAGCGCGAGCCCCGCGACGAGGAGTGACCGAAAGCGCGTGAGGTGGGCCATGGGCTCTTGTATCCCGCCATCCGCCAGCTGACAAAGCGGCGGCGTGCCGGTCGCCGCTTTGTCAGCCGGAAGGGGATGTCATGGAAGGCGAGCTTTACGGCGTTTTCGGCGCGCCGCCCCTCGACCTCGCCGAGCCGGCGACGGGCGCGCGGCAGTTCTCGCCCCTGCTGCCGGGCTCGCTGGCGCTGGAGGAAGTGCCGCCCGGCCGGCTCGCCGGCCTCGTCATGTCCGCCGTGCCCGGCACGCTGGAGCGCCGCCGCGACCTTGCCCTGATGTTGCGCGCGCTGGCACCGGGCGCCCCGTTCACCGTGCTCGCGCCCAAGGACATGGGCGGCGGGCGTCTACGCAACGAGCTCGCCGGCTTCGGCTGCACGGTGGAGGATACGGCGCGGCGCCACCACCGGATCTGTACCGGGGTCCGCCCCGAAACGCTTGGGAACGTGGAGGAGGCGGTCGATGCCGGCGCCCCGCGCCGCCTCGCCGATCTCGGCCTGTGGTCGCAGCCGGGCATCTTCAGCTGGGACCGCCTCGATACCGGCACGGCGCTGCTGCTCGACGCGTTACCCGTCCTGTCCGGCACGGGCGCCGACTTCGGCTGCGGCATCGGCACCCTGGCGCACGGCGTACTCGCCTCGCCGAAGGTCGCCGCGCTTCACCTCGTCGACCTGGACCGCCGCGCAATCGAGGCGGCGCGCCGCAACGTGGACGACGCGCGCGCCTCGTTCCACTGGGCCGACGTCCGCGCAGGCCTCGCCTTCGGCGACCTCGACTTCGTGGTAAGCAACCCGCCGTTCCACGACGCCGGCACGGAGGACAAGCACCTCGGCGCTTCCTTCATCGAGCGAGCGGCCGCCGCGCTGCGCCGCGGCGGGCAGTTCTGGATGGTTGCCAACCGCCATCTGCCCTACGAGACCCTGCTTGCCAAGCTGTTTCGCCGGGTCACGCCGGTCGGCGAAGCGCAGGGCTTCAAGATCATGTCGGCGCAGAGATGAACGACTGCGCCGGCGTGCTCAGCCCTCGTCCTTGCGGTCGTCCAGGTCGCGGAAATAGGGCTCGACCTTGCCCTTCAGCTTGATCGTCATCTGTTCGCCGGATCGGGTCTTGGCCGTGCCGGCGGCGAGGCGTACCCAGCCCTCGCTGACGCAATACTCCTCGACGTTGGTCTTCTCCACGCCCTCAAAGCGGATGCCGACGCCGCGCTCCAACAGCACTTCGTCGTAGAACGGGCTTTTCGGGCTCGCGGCGAGGCGATCGGGTGGCGTGTCGGTCATCACTGGTCCATCGCGGGAGCTTGCGCGCGCAGCACTACCCTCCTTCGATCGGGTGCGCCACTCGGCGTGCGCTTGGCGCCACCGCCGCCGGTGGAACCGACACGAAAAAAGGCCGCCGGTCGCCCGGCGGCCCCACCCCGTCCGAGGCGTACAGCCTCAGGGACAGTTGCTGCTGCGTGTCGTGGTGCTGTCGCCATAGCCGTTCTCGCGGCGCACCGTTTGCGTTTCGCAAGGGCGGTCGGCGGGAACGCCGAGGACGCCACCGACCGTGCCCGTCGCCGCGCCGACGGCACCGCCGACCACCGCACCGACCGGGCCCGCCGCCGCCGCGCCGCGATCGGCGCCGTCGGCCGCGCCACCCAGCGTGCCTTGCGCCAGCGCAAGGGTCGGGGCACCCGCGAGCAGGCCGGCAACGATCAACGCGTGCTTGAATGTCATATGTTTGTTTCCTTCGTGAGACGCCGCGCCAACGATTTGTCGGCGTCAAAGGTTTCGCCGCCGCCCGTACGGCAAGGGATAAGGTGAGTCAAAGCGTGATCGCCGAAACCAGGCGGCCGTAATCCGGCTCGCCGCGATGGGTCATGCGGCGGTAGGAGAAGAAACGCCCCTCGTCGGCGTAGGTATCGAGGCCGAGGTCGACGAAGCTGCCGACGCCGCATAGGCGATGGCCGATGAAGCCGTGGAGGTCGAACAGGGCGTGTCCAGGGCGCGCCGCGGGCCGGAAGAACGCCTCGTAGGCCGAGTCTCGCGCGCGGAAACGGTCGCGGAACTCGGGACCGACCTCGTAGCTCGCCGGCCCGATCGCTGGACCGAGCACCGCCACCGTGGCGGCGCGGCGCGCCCCGAGCCCTTCCATCGCGTCGAGCGTCGCCTCCAGCACGCCGTCGAGGGCACCGCGCCAGCCGGCATGCGCCGCGCCGACCACCCCCGCCGCGCGGTCGGCGAACAGCACCATGCCGCAATCGGCGCCGGTGACGCCGAGCGCGACGCCCGGCACCGCCGTCGCTAGCGCGTCGGCGCGCGGCCGCGCGCTCCAGTCTCCGCCGACGGTGAGACAGGTCGCGGAATGGACCTGGAAGGGTACGAGCAGCACCCGTGCGCCAAGGTGGGCGGCCATGCGGCGGCGGTTCTCGGCAACGGCATCGGGCGCGTCGCGCGAGCCGACGCCGCCGTTGAGCGCCGCGTACACGCCCTCCGAGACGCCGCCCTGCCGCGTGAAGAAGGCATGGCGCAGCCCGGCGAGCGCCGGCGCCTCGATCGCGGGCAGGATCGCGTCAGTCGGCACGGCGTCGGGTTTCATGGCGCGTCCTCGAAGCCGGGCGGGGCCGGCATCCCCTGCGGCGTCACGGCGAAGGCCTTGAACAGGGTGGCCATGCTGGAGGCGGGCGCGGTGAAGCGGTGCAGCGCCGCATCGAGCGCCGCCCGCTGACGCGGGTCGGCGCGGCGACGCAGCTGCGCGGCGCGCGTCTCGATGCCGAGGCGCCGGAGGAAGGCGCCCTGCGCCACGGGGCCGTGGGCGACCGCGCCGGCCTCGCGCGCCGCCCGCGCCAGCGCGGCGAAATCGACGTGGGTGGTGAGGTCGGCCTCGCCCGGCTCCGCGAGCACGTCGACATAGGTGTGGTCGCGCACCGCCTGCAACGTTTCCCCGAAGCCCGGCGCGGCGTGGCCGTAGTCGCAGGCGAGCAGCGCGCCGCCATCGCGCGCGATGCGGCCGGCAAGCGCCCGCATCGTGTCGATCGCGGCGTGGCCCACCTCAAGGACCTGTCCCGGCGCGCCCGCGGTCGCCGCGATGCCGGCGACGGTGTCGCGCGCGGCGCCAAAGGTGAGTCGGTCGCCGGCGTCGAGGCCGACGACGCGCTCGTGCCAGCCCGTCGGACCGCGCAGGTAGTGCCGCACCGGCAGCGCGTCGAAGAACTCGTTGGCGAGGATCAGCGCCGGGCCGTCGGGCAGAGCGGCGACCGTGTCCGCGAAGGCGAGGCGCGGTGCGGCGGCCGCGAGCTTGTCGCGCTGCGCCGCGCGCAGCCGCGGGCTGGTTTCGACAAGGGTGACGCTGATCGCGTCGTGGAAGCCGGCGACGCCGCGCGTGGCGCGCAGCGCGTCCGCCATCAGCGTGCCGCGGCCGGGGCCGAGTTCGACGAGGTGCAGGGCAGGCGGCGCCCCCATGCCCAGCCAGACCTCGGCCGCCCACAGCCCGACAAGCTCGCCGAACATCTGGTCGACCTCCGGCGCGGTGACGAAGTCGCGCCCGATCGCCTCGCGCGTCGTGTAATAGCCGTGGAGCGGGTGCTGGAGACAGAGCTGCATGTAGCGCTCCACGCTGATCGGCCCATCGGTGGCGATCAGCAGGCGCAACTCGGCGTCGAGCGGCGTCATGCGGGTGCCGGCTCCCCCGGACCGGTCATCGCGGCGACGGGGCGGCGCAGCGCGCGCACCAGGAGGACAAGGCCGACGGCGATCACTGGCAGGGACAGCAGCATGCCCATGGTGGCGCTGGCGAACAGGTAGCCGAGCTGCCGGTCCGGCTCGCGGAAGAACTCGCAGGCGATGCGCGCGACGCCGTAGCCGATGCAGAACAGGGCGGTGACGAGGCCATCGCGCCGCAGCCCGCCGCGGGCGATGACGAGCCAGAGCAGCAGGAAGAGCGCCAGCCCCTCCAGTGCCGCCTCGTAAAGCTGGCTCGGGTGGCGGGGCTGCCCGTCGGAGCCGGGGAACACCATGGCCCAGGCGACGTCGGTGGGGCGGCCCCACAGTTCCGGCTTGATGAAGTTGGCGACGCGCCCGAGGAACAGCCCGATCGGCACCACGCTCGCGACGGTGTCGGTGACGCTGTCGAGCGCCACGCCGGCGCGCCGGGCGAACACGGCCATGGCGAGCGCGGCGCCGAGCAGCCCGCCGTGGAACGACATGCCGCCGTTCCACACGAACAGCGCCTCGACGGGGTGGGCGAGGTAGTAGGGCAGGTTGTAGAACAGCACGTAGCCGAGCCGTCCGCCGCCGATGATGCCGACGGCGATGTACACCACGAGGTCGTCGATCGACAGCACGGTGGTGTGCGCCCGCGTGCCCCACAGCCGGTGGCGGGCGGCGAGGAAGCGCGCTCCCGCCCAGCCGCCGACGAGGCCGCCGATGTAGGCCAGCGCGTACCATCGGATGGGGAACGGGCCGAGGCGGACCAGCACCGGGTCGATCGCCGGATAGGCCAGGATCGCCGGATAGGCCGAAATCGCCAACTTGGCTTGGACGAGCGGGAGCACGGCGGACCTCCTGCGGGCCGCGCGGGTGTGCGATGCGGCGCCGGCCCCGTCAAGGGTTGCGCGACGCCGTCGGGTGCCACGCCATCCGCCAGGTCGCGAGGCCCGAGTTCGGGTTGCGGCCGGCGCCCGTCCGCGTGAAGCCTTCGCGGGCGTAAAAGCCGAGGGCGCGGGCGTTGGCCTGGTTGACCTCCAGCGTCAAAGCCTCCGTTGCGCCGGCCTTCGCCGCGGCCATGAGCGCGCGGGCGACCCCGCCGCCCTTGGCGCCCGGCGCCACCGTGATCTGTTCCAGCACCGTGCCGCGCGGTTCGCGCCGCAGCGACGCGAAGCCGAGCGGGGCGTTTGCTTCGGCGACCAGCGTGTCGATCGCGGGGTCGGCGAGCAGGGCGGCGAGCCAACCGCGCCGCGCGCCGAAATCGATGGCCGGCATGGCGTCGCGCCAGGACGCGACCCAAAGTGCGGTCAGCGCGGCCGCGTCGGCCGGCGCCATCGGCCTGATGCATGGGGGACGCAGGCTCGGCTGTTCCACGGCTTGCCCACCTCCTTGTTCCGCGTCCGCCTCACAAATGTCGGAGTGCCCCCTTGTGAAGGGATCGCGCCCCCGGCTTCGGTGCGGTGCGCGCTCCGTTTCGCGCGGCAGACGTGGCCGCTCCCTCGATCGCCGTCGACCGGCCGGGTGTTGTGACGATCTCGCATGGCGCATGAGGACGATCAAACGGCCGACGTCGCGGCCGCCGGCGACCGCGCCGCCGACGCCTCGCTCGCCGCGTCGCGCGACGAGCGCCTGGAGGAGATGCGGCCGGCCCGTGCCGGGCGCGGCGGCTTCGTCGCGCTCGTCCTGCTCGCGCTCGTCGTCCACGCCGCCCTCATCGCCGCCTTCCTGTGGCGCGACACGCGCGACAGGGTGCAGGTCGCCAGCGTGGAAACACCGGTGGAAATCGTGGTGGAGGAGCCCTCGCCCGAGCCGCTCAAGCCCGAGCCTCCCAAGCCGCCGCCGCCGAAGCAGCCCGAGCCGCCCAAGCCCAAAGAGGATCTGAGCCCGGCGCTGAGCGCGCCGCGCGCGGCCAACGAGGACCCGCTGAAGACGGAGAGGCTGCAACCGAAGACCTCGGTGCCGAAGGCGCCGCAGCCGCCGTCCGAAGGCCAGCCGCAGCCGAAGGCGCAGGTCGCCAAGCAGGCCGATGCCGCCCCGCCGTCCCCCGCCAAGGAGGACGCGGCGGCCAAGGAGGAGGACAAGTCGAAGCCCGACGCGGAGGCGCTCGACAAGGCCAAGCCCAAGGTCGCGAAGCAGGCGCAAACCAAGGAAGCCAAGCCCGCGCCCAAGCAGAAGAAGGCGGCCGACCTCGTCGCCAGCCTCGCCGGCACCTCCGCACTGCCCGAACTCTCCTTCGCCAAGCCGACGCCGAAGTCCAAGGTGTATGGCGGCACGGAGGACGTGCGCTGGATGTCGCAGGTCGAGGGCATGCTGGAGTCCAAGGTCGTGCAGCTGCCGCGCACGGCGCACTGGCAGACCGGCGGGCAGGTGCTGATCTGCTTCCACGTCGACGACAACGGCCGCATCACCGTCAAGGAATGGTGCCGCAAGAGCGGCTACCCCGACGTCGACCAGCTGGCGATGCGTGCGCTGATGGCGGCGGCGCCCTTCCCGCCGCCGCCGCGCGGCATCGAGCACGGTCTGGTGTGGTCGTCGGTGTGGGACGGACAGCTGCCGACCGTTCACGTCAGCAAGCGCTGAGCGCGGCAGGCGTCGATCGTCCTTCCAAATCATCCACATCGGCGGGGTGCGGTTTACCCTGCCTTCGGGCGAAAGCTTGACCTCGCCGTCGCCTTACCCCCTTTGGGGGATATGGGACATCCGATCCGATGACGTCGTCAGCCTTCGCCGACGGCCAGCTACTCCAGGCGGACACGCCGCCGCTCGTCGGGGTGGAGCGCGCGGTGGCGCGCGCCACCGCCGCCTTCCTGCGCCGGCAGCGTCCCGACGGGCACTTCCTGTTCGACCTCGAGGCCGACGCGGCCATCCCGGCCGAGTACATGCTGATCAAGCACTTCCTCGACGAGGTCGACCCGGTCGAGGAGCGCAAGCACGCCGCCTACCTGCGCCGGCGGCAGGAGGCGCATGGCGGCTGGCCCATGCTCATCAACGGCGCGGCCAGCGTGTCGGCGACGGTGAAGTGCTATTTCGCCCTCAAGGCGGCCGGCGACCCGGTCGACGCCCCCCACATGGTGCGCGCCCGCGCGGCGATCCTCGCCGCGGGCGGTGCGGTCAACGTCAACGTGTTCACCCGCATCACCCTCGCCCTCTTCGGCATCGTGCCATGGCGCGCCGTGCCGGTGATGCCGGTCGAGTTGATGCACGCGCCGGGCTGGTTCCCGTTCCACCTGTTCAAGATCTCGTTCTGGGCGCGGGACACGCTGACGCCGCTCCTCGTGCTGATGGCGTTGAAGCCGCGCGCGGCGAACCCGTGCGGCGTGACGCTCGACGAACTCTTCCTGGAGCCGCCCTTCGCCGTGGCGCACTGGCCGCACACGGAGAACCAGACGGGTTTTTGGGGCACCGCTTTCGCCGTGCTCGACAGGGTGCTGCGCGCGGTCGAGCCGCTGTTCCCCAAGCGGACGCGGGCCACCGCGCTCGCCAAGGCGGTCGCCTTCGTCCGCGAGCGGCTGAACGGAGAGGACGGCTTCGGCGCCATCTTCCCGTCCATCGCCTACGCCTTGATGATGTTGAAGGTCATCGGCGAGCCGGAAGGCGGGGCCGACATGCGCGCCGCCCGCGCCGCCTTCGAAAAGCTCGTCGCGCGCAACGGCGACGAGGCCTTCTGCCAGCCCTGCCTGTCGCCGGTGTGGGACACGGTGCTGACCGGCCACGCGCTGATGGAGGCGTCTGCCGCCGTACCCGGTGCGTCCGGCGCCGGACCGCGGGAGGCCTGGGCGGCAGCCGAGCGTGGGCTCGATTGGCTGGTGCCGCTGCAATACCTCGAGTTCAAGGGTGACTGGGCCTATAGGCGGCCCAACCTGCGGCCGGGCGGCTGGACCTTCATGTACGCCAACCCGCACTATCCCGACCTCGACGACACCGCCGTGATCGTGATGGCGATGGACCGTGCCCGGCGGCAAACCGGCACCCGCCGCTTCGACGAGCCGATCGCGCGCGCCGTGGAATGGACGTTCGGCATGCAAAGCTCGAACGGCGGCTGGGCGTCCTACGACGTCGACAACACGGCGTACTACCTCAACCACATCCCCTTCGCCGACCACGGCGCGCTGCTCGATCCGCCGACGGTGGACGTCACCGCGCGCTGCGTCGCCATGCTGGGGCAGCTCGGCGAACGGCCGGACGGCTGCCCGGCGCTGGAGCGCGCGGTGGCCTACCTTCTCGCCGAGCAGCACGCGGAAGGCAGCTGGTTCGGCCGCTGGGGCATCAACTACGTCTACGGCACCTGGTCGGTGCTGAGTGCCTTCGCCGTCGCCGGCATCGCGCCGGAACACCCCGCGGTGCGCCGCGCCGTGGAGTGGCTCACCGCCATCCAGAACGCCGACGGCGGCTGGGGCGAGGACGACCACGGCTACGGCAAGGATTACCAGGCCTTCCAGCCCGCGGCGAGCGCCGCCTCGCAGACCGCCTGGGCCCTGCTCGGCCTGATGGCGGCGGGCGAGCACGGCGGCTCCGCCGTGCGGCGCGGCATCGCCTACCTGCGCGACGCGCAGGGCGACGACGGCTTCTGGCCCGAGGACGTCCACACCGCGACCGGCTTCCCCCGCGTGTTCTATCTCCGCTACGACGGCTACCCCAAGTTCTTCCCGTTGCTCGCGCTCGGCCGCTACCGCAACCTCGCCGCGCCCTCCGGCGGGGATGGCATGCCGCTCGGCATGTGAAACTGCGCCGGGCGCGGCTGTCCCGTCGCCCCAACCCCGAGGATGAGATGCCGCCTGCCGGACAACGGCGCAGGGCCGTGCGCTGGAACCCGGCGCGCCACGACGATCCCTTCGCCTACTACGCCGCGCTGCGTCACCACCAGCCGGTGCTGCGCGCCAAGATTCCGACGCGCGGCACGGGCTGGGTGGTGTCGCGCTACGACGACGTGGCGCGGGTGCTGAAGGATCAGCGCTTTTCCGCCGACCCCCGCCACAGCCGGAACCCGCCGCTGTTCGGCTTCGGCGGCCGGTTGGCGCCCAAGCTCATCAAGCTCGTCGGCGAGTCGATGATCTGCGTCGACGACCCCGCCCACGCCCGCCTGCGCAAGCTCGTCGCCAAGGCCTTCACCCCGCGCACGGTCGACGAGATGGAGGAATGGGTCGCCACCATCGTCGCCGCGACGGTCGAGGGCTTGGCCGGGCGCGACGGCCCCGTCGACCTCGTCGCCGAACTGGCCCTGCCGCTGCCGCTCCGGGTCATCTCGGAGATGCTGGGCATCCCGGAAGAATGGCGGCTCGACTTCCACCACCGGATCGTACGCCTGCTGGAGGTCAACGACCAGCCGGTGCGCCGGGCGATCCGCTGGGCGCCGGCGCTGCCCAAGCTCGTGCGCTTCTTCGAGGACCTCGTCGAGCGCAAGCGCCGCGAGCCGGACGACCGCCTCATCACGCGCCTGATCCGGGCGGAGGACGGCGGCGACCGCCTCGGGCGCGACGAACTCACCGCCATGATCTTCCTGCTGCTGTTCGCCGGGCACGAGACCAGCGTCAACCTGATCGGCAGCGGCGTGCTGGCGCTGCTCGACAACCCCGACCAGCTCGCGCTTCTGCGCGCGCGGCCCGAGCTGATGGACGGCGCGGTGGAGGAACTGCTGCGCTTCACCAGCCCGGTCGAGTACGGCACCATGCGCTTCGCCCGCGAGGACGTGGAGATCGCCGGCACCACCGTGCGCACGGGCGAAATGGTGCTGGCGCTGCACGCCTCGGCGAACCGCGACGAGACGGCCTTCCCCGACGCCGACCGGCTCGACATCGCGCGCGGGGGCGGGCGGCACCTGTCGTTCGGCGCCGGCCTGCACTATTGCCTCGGCGCGGCGCTCGGCCGGATGGAAACGCGGATCGCGCTCGCCGCGCTGCTCGCCCGCTTCGCCGACATCCGCCTCGCCGTGCCGCGCGGCGCGCTGCGCTGGCGTCAATCGAGCGGGCTGCGCGGGCTGGCGGCGCTGCCGCTCCACCTGCGCTGAGGCGTTTCAGCCGGCCTTTGACAGTTCGTCGAGCCGCACCGTGCCGTGCTGGCTGGAAAAGGTCGGCGCGCTTCCACCGCCCCCCTGCGATACGCCGCTGATTTTGTGGTCGCCGCTGTCATAGGCGATGGTCCGGCCGTTCTCCTCGATGAGCAGGTGCCGTTTATCGGGGAAGAAGGCGTAGCGCATGCCGTTCTGCCCGCCCGATGAGGACGGCTCGCCGAGGTCCTTCGGCCACCACGCCTCGCTCCCACCCATCGGCTTCATCGGTTCCATGGGCTTCATTGGTTCCATGGGCTTCATCGGTTCCATCGCGTTCTCTTCCTTACCTCGGCTCACCCGCGCGTCAGCCGGCGCTTCTGACGGCGCAGGAAATCCTCCACCGCCTCGATCAGGTCGACGTCCATCTCGCCCCGGACCAGCAGCCGGATCGCGCGCGTCGGCCCGCCTTCCTCGCTGAACACCACGCGTTCGCCGACGACAGCACGGGGCGGTGCGGGACGGTCGTCGCCCCCGCCCTCGCGGGCGTCGTCATCGTGGCGGCTCGGGCGGTGCCGCTCGGGCTCGACCTGGGCATGGCCGCGCGCGGGCTCGCGCCCGGCGTGGGGGTGGCGGTGCGCCTGGTGCGAATGCGCCGGGCCGGGCTCTGCTCGCCGCGCCGCCGTGCCGCCGTCCGCGCTGTCGCCGTTGACGACCGGCAGCTCCTCCAGCCGCAGCGGTCCGTGCTGGCTCGAAAAGCTCAGGCTCGCCGCGCCGCCGTTCTGCTGCTGGGACGACACCCCGCCGATGCGATGGTCGCCGGTGTCGTAGGTGGTGAGGGCGCCGTCGCGCTCGACGAGGAGGCGTCGCGCCTCGGGGAAGACGGCGTAGCGGAGGCCGTTCTGCCCGCCGGCGGTCGATGGCTGCCCGAACTCGTCGGGCCACCACCGCTCGAAGCGCAGGGGTTCCATCGGCATCATCGGCCGCATCGGCGCCATCGGTTTCATCGGCTCCATGGGCGTCATGGGTGCCATGGGCTTCATCGGTTCCATTGCTGTTCTCGGATGGTGCGGGACGTATGCGGGCAGAACTTAGCGCGGCGTGCCCGCGATCCAAGGCGTCACGGTTCGCATCCGCGGGGCTTGACCGCTCCGCGCGTTTCCGCGACCACGTCGGGCATGCGCGCGCGCAACGTGTGTACCATCCCCCCCGCCTGCCCGTTCCTCGACACTTTCGTCGACGCGTTCCTCGCCGGCGACGTCGTGCCGGGTGCGCCCGGCGCGGCCGACGACCCGCTGTGGCTCGCCGACGCCCGCATCTTCGTGCCGACGCAGCGCTCCGCCCGCGCCCTCGCCGACGCCTTCCGCGCCCGCTCTGGCACCGGCTCGGTGGTGCTGCCGCGCATCCTCCCGCTCGGTGCGCTGGAGGCCACCGAACCGGACTTCGCCTTCACCGATCCGAGCGACGAGCGACCCGGCGCGGACCTCGCCGCCGGCGCGCCGCTGCCGCCGGCGGCGAGCCCCGTGTGGCGGCGGCTCCGGCTGGCGGCGCTCATCAAGCGCTGGGCGCAGGCGATCGGCGGCGCGCTGCGCACCGTGGACGGCACGGGCACCGCCACGGTCGACGACAGCGAAGCCTTCCGCGTCGCGACGTCGAGCGCCGACGCCTTCGCGCTTGCCGGCGCCCTCGCCGACCTCATCGACGAGTTCGCCATCGAGGACGTCGCCTGGCGCGCGCTCGACGACCTCCGCATGGCCGAGTTCGACGATTATTGGCGCATCACCACGACCTTCCTGTCCATCGCCGTCACCCAATGGCCGGCGATCCTCGCCGCCCACGGCCTCGTCGACCGCTCCGCCCGGCAGATCGCCCTGGTGGACGCGCAGGCCCGCGCGCTCGCCGGTGACGGCGCCGACGCTGCCGGCGGGCCGGTGGTGGCGATCGGTTCCACCGGCAGCAATCGGGCGACGGCGCGGCTGCTCGCCGCCATTGCCGCCTCCCCGCGCGGCGCCGTGGTGCTGCCCGGCCTCGACCCCGACCTCGATGCGGCCGCCTGGACCATCGTGTCCGGCCGCCTCGGCGAGGGACAGGAGCCGAGCTTCGGCCACCCGCAGGCGGCGCTGGCGCGGCTGCTGCGCGAGCTCGACGTCGCCCGCGCCGACGTGCGCCCGCTGGGTGCGCCCGACCCGGTGCTGGCGCGGCGCTGCCGCTTCGTCGCCGAGGCGCTGCGCCCGGCTGACACCACGGAACGCTGGCGCGACTGGCGCAAGGCCATGCCCCCTGCCGACCTTGCCGCCGCGCTCGCCGGTGTCACCCTGGTCGAGGCGGCCGACGAGCGCGAGGAAGCGCTGTGCCTCGCCATCGCGATGCGCGAGATCCTGGAGGTGCCGGGCCGCACCGGCGCGCTGATGACGCCCGATCGCGAGCTGGCGCGCCGCGTGCGCGGCGAACTGCTGCGCTGGAACGTCGAGGTGGCGGACACCGGCGGCGAGCCGCTCGCCAACCGCCCGCTCGGCGTGGTGGCGCGCCTCATCGCCGTTGCGGCGACCGGCGGTGCCATGCGAGGGGCAGGTATGGGCACCGCCGCCGCCGGCCTCGACGCGCGCGGCACCGGCGCGCTGCTGGCGCACCCGCTCGCCGTGTTCGGCCGCCCGCGCCAGGCCGTCGCCCGTCTCGCCGCCAAGCTGGAGGTCGGCGTGCTGCGCACGGTCGCCCTTGCCGCCAAGTCGACCGCCGCCGTCTTCGCCGAAGCGCGCGCCCTCGCCGGCGACCACCACGCCCATCCCGCGCAGGCCGCCATCGATGCCGACGACTGGGCGGCGCTGGCCGAGCTGTGGGACGACCTTGCCGCCTCGCTCACGCCGCTCATGCGGCTGCGGGGCGAGCACCCGCTCGAAGCCTGGGTCGCGGCGCACCGCATCGCCGTGGAAGCGGTGACGCTGGACGCGGAGATCGCCGCCGACGAGGATGCCGCGCTCGCCGACATCTTCGCCGAACTGGAGGCCGACGCCGGCCTCACCTTCGACGCCGAGGGCTACGGCCAGCTTTTCGCCCGCGTCGCCGCGGAGGCGGCGCTGCGCAACACAGACCGCCCGCACCCCTGCCTGCAGATCTTCGGCCTCATCGAGGCGCGGCTGATGACCGCCGACGTGGTGCTGCTCGGCGGCCTCGACGAGACGATCTGGCCGCCGCCGGCGCAGTCCGACCCCTTCCTCAACCGACCGATGCGCCACGACCTCGGCCTGTCGCCGCCCGAGCGGCGCATCGGACAGACCGCCCACGACTTCGCGCAGGCGATGGGCAACCGCGCGGCGGTGCTCTCGCGCGCGGCGAAGCGCGGCGGCTCGCCCTGCGTGCCCTCGCGCTTCCTCCTCCGCCTCGGCGCGCTCGGCGGCGCGCAATGGGAGGGGTGCCGCGCGCGCGGCGCCCGCCTCGTCGAACTGGCGCGCCTCGTCGATCGCTCCCCCGTCGCCCCCGCGCCGGCGAAGCGGCCGCGCCCCACGCCCCCGATGGCGCTGCGCCCGGTGCGCCTCAGCGTCACCCAGGTCGAAACGCTGCGGCGCGACCCTTACACGATCCACGCCGCCCACATCCTCAAGCTCCAGCCCCTGCCGCAGGTCGGCGCCGACCTCGACCCGGCCGGCTTCGGCAGCCTGATGCACCGGGCGCTGCACGAGTTCACCGCCGATCCCGCCGCCGCCGGCACGCCGGCCGCGCGCCGCGCCGCGCTCGAGGCGATCGTGCGCCGGGTGTTCGCCGAGGCCCTCCAGGACCCGGTGTTCGCCGCCTTCCGCTGGCCGATCATCGCCCGCACCATGGAGCTGTTCCTCGGCTACGACGCCGCGCAACGGGAAACGGCCGTCGCCATCGCCACCGAGTTCGACGGGCGCCTCACCTTCGCGCTCGCCGATCTGTCGCCCTTCACCCTCACCGCCCGCGCCGACCGCATCGACCGCCACCGCGACGGCTCGGCGACGCTGATCGACTACAAGACCGGGCAGCCGCCGGGCCTCGCCGAGGTGCAGGTCGGCTTCGCCCCGCAGCTCACGCTGGAGGCCGTCATGCTGCGCGAGGGCGGTTTCGGCGCGCCGCACATGGCGCCGGTCGCGGCGACCTACCTCAAGCTCGGCGGCCGCACCGGCGGCGCCGTGCGCGAACTCACCTTCGAGGACGAATCGTTCGAGGAGGTCGCCCGCCGCCACTTCGACGGCCTGAAGCGCATGCTGTCGAGCTTCCGCGACCCCGGCACGGGCTATCCCTCGCGGCCCTACCCGAAATACGCCCGCAGCTACGGCGACTTCGACCACCTCGCCCGCGTCCGCGAATGGTCGCTCGGCAGCGAGGGGGAAGGGGCGTGAGCGCACGCGCATCCGTGGCGTCCCGGGTGGCCGCGCATGGGCCGGCCATCCCCGACCACCTGCGCGAGCGCCAAAGCAAGGCGTCGGACCCCGCCTGCTCGATCTGGGTTTCGGCCAATGCCGGCTCGGGCAAGACCCATGTGCTGACGCAGCGCGTGATCCGCCTGCTGCTCGGCGGCGTGGCGCCCTCCAGGATCCTTTGCCTCACCTTCACCAAGGCGGCGGCGGCGCAGATGGCGACGCGCGTCTTCGACACCCTGTCGGGATGGACGGCGCTGGCCGACGGCGAGCTGCGCGCCGCCATCCTCGCCACCGGCGCGCCGCCACCGGACGCGACCGACCTCGTGCTGGCGCGCCGCCTTTTCACCCGCACGGTGGAAACGCCCGGCGGCCTCAAGATCCAGACCATCCACGCCTTCTGCGAACGGCTGCTGCACCTGTTCCCCTTCGAGGCCAACGTGCCCGCCCGTTTCACCGTCACCGACGACCTGCGCGCCGGCGAAATGCTGGGGCTGGCGCGGCGCGGTGCCATCGAGGCGGCGCAGCGCTCGACCGGCGCGGCGGGAATGGCGCTGGCGCTCGTCGCCGACCTCGCCGGGCCGGCCGGCATCGAGGGGCTGATCGCCCAGGCCATCGCCCGGCGCGCGGCGGCGCGCCGTGCCGGCAGCGACGTGCAGCCCACCCTGCGCCGGCGGCTTGGCGGCGGCGACGAGGCATCCCCCACCGAGGTGCGCCGCGCCATGGTCCGCGACGGCATCGCGCCCGCACGCTGGCCGGACCTCGCCGCCGCCTTCGCCGCAGCCGGCGGCGCCAGCGACGCGGCGCAGGCCGATCGGCTGCGCGCCGCCGCCGCGGCCCTCGCCAGGAACGACGACGCGATCGCCTGCGCCGCCTACCGCGCCGTGTTCTTCGGCGCCGACAAGGCGCGCGAGCGGCTGCTGACCAAGGCCGTCGCCACGGCGAACCCCGGCCTCAAGGAGGAGCTTCATGCCGAGCAGGGGCGCCTCGCCCGTCTCGACGACGAGCTCAGGATCGCCGAAGCGGTGGAACGCACGGACGCGCTGCTCGTCCTCGCCGATGCCACGCTGGAGCGCTACCGCCAGGCCAAGATCGCCGGCGGCCTGCTCGACTTCGACGACCTGATCGAGCGCACGCTCGCCCTGCTGCGCCGATCCGACGCCGGCTGGGTGCTGCACAAGCTCGACGCCGGCATCGACCACGTGCTCGTCGACGAGGCGCAGGATACCAGCGAGGCGCAGTGGCAGATCCTGGAGCGCCTGACCGGCGACTTCGCGTCGGGCGCCGGGGCTGGGGCGCGCCGGCGCTCCTTCTTCGTGGTCGGCGACGACAAGCAGTCGATCTTCTCGTTCCAGGGCGCGGCGCCCTTGATGTTCGACCGCATGCGCCTCGCCTTCGAGCGGCGCTTCAGGGCCGGCGCGGTGCCCTTCGAGCGGGTGATGCTCAAAACCTCGTTCCGATCCGTGCCCGGCATCCTCGGCGCGGTGGACACCGTGTTCGAGCGTGCGGCGCACCAGGACGGCCTGGTGCGGGCGCCCGACGTCTGGCCGGTCCATGAAAGCATCAAGACGCTGCCCGGCCTCGTCGAGGTCTGGCCGCGGGTGAAGGCCGAAGCGGAGCCCGACCCGGCGGACTGGGCGATCCCGCTCGACGTCGCCGGCGAGCGCGACCCGGCGAGCACCGTCGCCGACCGCATCGCCCTGCGCATCAAGGCGATGCTGGCGCACGACTCCGCCGACCACGTCCACGACAAGACGGGCGCACGCCGCCCGGTGCGCCCCGGCGACGTGCTCATCCTGGTGCGCACCCGCAACAGCTTCTTCGAGGCGATGATTCGGGCGCTGAAGCGGCATTACGTGCCCGTCGCCGGCGCCGACCGCCTCGACGTCGCCAACCACATCGCGGTGATGGACCTCGTCGCCGCCGGGCGCACGGCGCTGCTGCCGGCCGACGACCTCAGCCTCGCCTGCGTGCTGAAGTCGCCGCTGTTCGGGCTCGACGACGACGACCTCATCGCGCTCGCCCCCGGTCGCGCCGGCACGCTGATGGCCGCGCTCGCCGCCTCCTCCGCCCCGCGCCACCGCGCCGCCCGCGAGACGTTGCAACTGTGGGGCGAGCGCGCCGCCGCCACCACGCCGTTCGCCTTCTACATCGAGTTGCTGGGGCGCGACGGCGGCCGCCGCCGGATGGAGGCGCGGCTCGGCGCGGAGGCCCACGACGCCATCGACGAGTTCCTCCGCCTCGCGCTCAACCACGAGGGCCTCGGCGCGCCCTCGCTCGGCGCCTTCCTTGCCGAGGTCGAGGCGCTGGACACCACCGTCAAGCGCGACATGGAGGGGCCGGGCGCCTTCGTGCGGGTGATGACCGTTCACGCCGCCAAGGGATTGGAAGCCAAGGTGGTGTTCCTGCCCGACACCTGCGGCGTGCCGGCGCCACGCCTCGACCCGGTGGTGTTCGACCTCAACAAGGACACCGGCGAACCGCCGCTCCTCGTGTGGTCGCCGTTGAAGAAGGAGGACCCGCCGGCGGTGGCGGCGGCGCGCGCGGCCGAGCGACAGGCGGCGATGGGCGAATACCGCCGGCTGCTCTACGTCGCCCTCACGCGGGCGGAGGAGCGCCTTTACATCGCCGGCTTCAATGGCGCCCGCGAGCCGCCGCCCGAGTGCTGGAACGCCATGGTCGCGGTGTCGCTGGGCGAGCACGGCGAGGAGGTGCCCGCGCACTGGGCGGAGGCGGACAGCGTGCGGCGCATCGCGACGCCCGGCACGGGGGCGCCCGCGCCCCGCGCCGCGATGGAGCCGGCCGCGCAGGCGCGCTTCGACTGGGGGCCGGAATGGCTGTTCAAGCCGCTGCCGACGCGCATGGTGGCCCCGGTGTTGCGCCCCTCGCGCATCGGCGGCCTGCCCGGCGCCGGCGAGGGCACGGCCGAGCGCCGGCGCGCCCTCGCCTACGGCTCGGCGCTGCACGAATTGCTGCAGCACCTGCCCCCGCTGGCGCCGGCCGCACGCGCCGGCGCCGGGCGCGCCTTCCTCCAGGCCCGCGCCCACACCTTCCCCGTCGCCCTTCACGACGCCGTGCTCGCGGAAGCGCTGGGCGTGATCGACGCCCCGGCCCTGGCCGACCTGTTCGCGGGAACGGCGCGCGCCGAGGTGACGGTGAGCGGGCGCCTCGACGCGCCCGGCGGCGGCACCCGCGAGGTCGACGGCACCGTCGACCGGCTGGTGGTCACGGCGGAGGCGGTCATCGTGGCCGACTTCAAGACCGGCCAGCCGCCGGCCGAAATCCCCCGCGCCTATCGCGACCAGGTCGCGCTGTACCGGCGCGTGCTGGTGCCGCTGTGGCCGGGGCGCGCCATGCGCACCCTGCTGGTGTGGACGCGCGGGCCGGTGGTGGTCGAACTCGACCCCGCCGACCTCGACGCCGCCGCCGCGGCCGTGCTCGCCGCGCCCTGATCTCGCCCTCGCCTTGATTGTGGCAGGCCCTTCCCTTACCTTTCATGGAAAGGGTGGCGAGCGTGGCATCCGCTCATCGGATGCCGCATTCGCCCATCGGACAAGGACACGGCATGAGCACGGTCAAGGTTACGGACAGCAGCTTCCAGGACGACGTGTTGGGCGCCAGCGTGCCGGTCGTCGTCGATTTCTGGGCCGAATGGTGCGGCCCCTGCAAGATGATCGGCCCGACGCTGGAGGAGATCGCCAAGGAGTACGAGGGCAAGGTCAAGATCGCCAAGGTCAACGTCGATGAAAACCAGGGCATCGCCGGCCAGCTCGGCATTCGCTCCATCCCAACGCTGATGATCTACAAGGACGGCAAGATGACGTCGCAAAAGGTCGGCGCTGCCCCGAAGGGCGAGCTGAAGCGCTGGATCGACGCGGCGATCTGAACGCCCGCGAACACGAGCGATCGGCAGAAGGGCTCCTTGCGGGCCCTTTTCGCTCTCTGGGCCATGCCGTGGGAGTTATCCTCCGGGCATCAACTGCCGCTTGATCGTCACATCGCGACGCTTTTCCTGCGGTGCGCGCTCATCCCGGTCAGAATGAGATCGAGGCGTATGGTCTTGCGAGACGAGACCATTGCGCGTCACGGTTCGCCGCCGCGCGAGCCGCTTGAACCGCGTCATCCCCTCCCGCTTTCCGCCCGGCGGCGACCTGTGCGCTGCCGCGCGTGGCGCTTACAGCCGAGACGGATCCGCGAACCGACCTGTCCACGCCGGGTAAGCGCGACGCGCCGCCGGTACGCGGAGCGTGCCCCACGCCGACTGACGCCGCATTCATCGCCAATACACGCGCCCGGCCCCATATGGACCCAGGCGCCGTGAAGGAGTGACGAACATGCACGCAACGAAGATTTTTGCCCTCGCCGCGCTTCTCGGCGTCGCGCTTGCCGGTCCGACGTGTCTCGGCGCGAGCGCGCAAACGGCCGACGGCAAGCCTGCGGCTGATGGAAAGCCTGCCTCGGACGGTAAGCCTGCCGTCAAGGATGCCGACGCCAAGGTCACGGACGCCAAAGCCGGCGACACCAAGGCCGGCGACGTCAAGCCGAAGTTCACCAGCGCCCAGATCAAGGCCTTCCTCGCGAAGTGCTCGGACGAGGCGGATGCCAAGGGTCTCGACGTCAAGAAGGGCAAGGGCGCGGAGCGCAAGGAATACCGGCGCACCTGCATGCACAGGCTCGGCGTCGACCCCCGCTAGCCGTTCGGCGTCGCCCAGGCCCCTCGGCCGGGAACCTCGCGGTGGCGGCGCCATTGAGCACCACGCTTCACCTCACGCCGCGATGGACGCCATGGCGACCCTTGACCTCAAGCCGCCGCTGACGGCGCAGCAGCAAAGCTTCCCCGGCCACAGCTCGCTGATGTCGCCGAAGCCCGACCATGGCGAGCGAAGCTATAGGGGGTCTGGCCGTCTCGCCGGCAAGCGCGCCATCATCACCGGCGGCGACAGCGGCATCGGCGCCGCCGTTGCCATCGCCTTCGCCCGCGAGGGTGCCGACTTGGTGATCGCCTACCTCGACGAGCACGACGACGCCAACGAGATCAAGGGATGGGTGGAGAAGGCCGAACGCAAATGCGTGCTGGTGCCGGGCGACATTTGCGCCGCCTCCCATTGCAAGGCGATCGTGGACGCGGCCGTGTCCGAGTTTGGCGGCCTCGACATCCTGGTCAACAACGCCGCCTACCAGCAGGTCCACAAGTCCTTCGACGAGATCACAATCGACGAGTGGGACAAGACCTTCCAGGTCAACATCAACGCGCTGTTCTACATGACAAAGTTCGCCGTGCCGCGCATGGGCGCGGGCGGCGCCATCGTCAACACCTCGTCGATCAACGCGAAGAAGCCGATGGGCTCGCTCCTCCCCTACAGCGCGACCAAGGCGGCCATCGCGAACTTCACGCTCGGGCTGGCGCAGTCGCTCGCTGAGCGGAAGATTCGCGTCAACGCCGTTCTCCCCGGCCCGATCTGGACGCCGTTCATCCCCGCGGGCATGGACGAGGACCAAGTGAAGTCCTTTGGCGCGGAAACGCCGTTCGGCCGACCTGGCCAGCCGGCCGAGCTTGCGTCCGCCTACGTCATGCTCGCCTCCGACGAGTCGAGCTACACGTCGGGCGCGGCGGTGGTCGTCGCCGGCGGCACCCCGATCTTCTGAACCAAGCCACTGAGTCAAGCGATGCCCGCCTTGCCGGACCCCGTCATCACGCCCGAGCCGGACCGTCAGCCGCCGCCCGACCCGGTGCCGCACGAACGTCCCGGTGCGCCGCCGGCGCCTGCCGTTCCCGCGCCGGGTCCGTCGCCCGACCTGCCCGGCCTCGACCCGGCGTCGCCGCCGCCGACCCCCGTGCCGCCGCAGGCGCCGCCACAGCCCGGAGAGCCGAGCCCCGGTGCGCCACCCCTTACCGTGCCCGACGCGCCCGGAGCGCCGGACGCGCCCGTCCACGAACCGGTGCGCGAGCCCACGCCCTCCGAAGCCCCGCCGACCGAGCCGGTCAACGTGCCCGTCCCGAGCCCGGGCGAGATCACCAACCCCGGCGTGGAGGCGCCTGCCGGCATCCCGCCCGCCGGCCCGCAGGAGGTGCCGATGCCCGGGCCGTCCACGCCGCAAACGACGATGTGAGCGGGGCGGCGTCGCGCGTGAGGTCGCCAAGCCGACGAGGCCGGTGGCGCCTCGGAGGCCGGGCCCGTCGGCCGGGACCTTTGTGATCGTGCGGCGCCATACGCGTCGTCGGAGATCGTCGCATCGGACGGCCACGGCAGCGTCCTCGTCGTCCGCATGCGCGTTCGGCCGACCCGTCATGCACCAGCCCTTGATCGCCGCTTCGGCGGCTTGGATGATCCGGTGACGACGCCGTCGGGTGTCGCGTCACCTTCCACCCCGCTTCACGGACGGCAACGCATGGTCGAGGGTTCAGCCGGGCTGTCCTGGTGCGACGACGTGGGCGACAGCCCCTCGCGCTACGCCGCCTTCGCCGCGCTGGTCGCGTCCGTCTTCGACATGGAGCTGGAGCCGCCGGATCGGGTCGTCCCCTCGATGTGGTCGACCCTCGCCTGTTTCGACGACAGCGGGCGCTGCGTGGCCGGTGCCGAGTTCGGCTGCCTTTCTTTGGTTCTCGACGGCATGGCGCATGCGACCGGCTGCATCCGGCTCGTCGGCGTCGCCGAGGACTGGCGCGGCAGGGGCCTGTTTCGCACGCTGATGGAGCGCGCCTTGCGCTGGAGCGCCGACCATCGGCTCGACCTGACGCTCCTCTACGCCGCCGAACCGGCGCTGTACCACCGCTTCGGCTTCGCCGGCGTGGCGCAGCACGCCTTTGTCGGGCCGGCGCCCGCACCCGCCGCCTCGGCACCGGCCCGTCCCCTCGATCCGGTGCGGGAACGTGCCCTGGTGCAGCGGCTGCTCGCCGCGCGCACGCCGGTGTCGCGTCACGTCGCGGTCGCCGGGGCGCCGGACCTGTTCCTGCACCGGCTGACCGGCGACGACGATCTCAGCCTCGTCCACCTTCCCGACGACGACGCGCTCGTCGCCTTCGAGGCGGCGGGCGACACGCTGCTCCTCGTCGACGTCGTCGCCGCGCGCGTGCCGCCCCTTTCGCGCATCCTCGGCGCCCTGCCGCAGCGCTTCGCGCAGGTCAAGGCGCTGTTCCCGCCCGATCGTCTGGAATGGCAGGGTGCGGCAATGGCGGAGGAAACGGGGCTGATGGCGCGTGGCACCTTGCCGCCTGCGATGCGGCGGCCCTTCATGCTGCCGCCGACGACGGAGTTTTAGACCACGGTTTCCGGCGCCAGCGCGCAGACCGTGTGCTCGCTGGTTTCGACCTGCACGGTGGCGTGGCCGATGTTGTGCCGCTCCCGCAGCGTGTGGCAGGTCGCCATCAGAAAGGCGTCGCCGGGGTGTCCGCCCGGCATCAGCAGGTGCACGGTCAGCGCCGTTTCACTGGTGCTCATCGGCCAGATGTGGAGGTCGTGGATCGCCGCGACGCCCGGCAACGCGCCGAGGTAGTCGCGCACCGCGGCCGGGCGCACCGCGCGGGGCACGCCGGCAAGCGACAGGGCGACCGCCTCGCGCAGCAGCCGCCACGTGCCGGCGATGATGACGACGTTGATGACGAGGCTGAGCGCCGGGTCGATCCAGCGCCAGCCGGTGAGCCGGATCGCCAGGGCCGCCAGGACGACCCCGGCCGCGACGCCGGCATCGGCGGCGAGATGCGCCGCCGCGGCGCGAAGGTTGAGGTCGCCGTCAGCGCCCGGCGCGAGCAGCCAGGCCGACGCCCCGTTGACGACGATGGCGCCTGCGGCGACCGCCATGACGAGGCCGGCGGCGACCGGCTCGGGATGGACGAAGCGCTGGATCGCCTCCAGGCAGAGCGCGCCGGTGACGACGAGGAGGAGCACCGCATTGAACAGCGCCGCGAGGATGGAGGTGCCGCCGAGCCCGTAGGTGAAGCGCTGCGACGGCGCGCGTCGACCGAGGCGGTGGGCGGCGAAGGCTGCGGCAAGTCCCAGCACGTCCGACAGGTTGTGCCCCGCATCCGAGATCAGCGCCACCGAGCCGCCAAGCGTGCCGGCGGCGACCTCGCCGACCACGATCAGCGCATTGAGGCCGACCGCCACGGCGAACCCCGCGCCGAACGTCGTCGGCGCGTGCGAATGCCCGGCATGGGCGTGCCCATGGCGGCCGCCGTGGTCGTGCCCTGCGCCGTGGTCATGCCCTGCGCCGTGGTCATGGGCCGCATGGATGTGGTTGCTCACGCGCGGCTCCGGCCGGTGTTCCCCGGCCCCGTTCTAGAGTATGATGGCGGATACCCCAATCCCCGGACACAACGCCCATGACTGCCGCGACGCGCGCATGACCCTCGACGCCCGGCCGGCCCGCACCGACCCCCATGACATCGCCGCCTGCTACGCCGAGGCGGACCAGGCACCCTCGCACGCCCCGAAGCTGCCGTCATCCGCACCGACCGCCGCGCCGGATGCGACCGGCGTCTTCACGACCGGCTCGATCATGCGCCACGTGCTGGTGATGACCGCGACCGGCTCCGTCGGCCTGATCTCGGTGTTCTTCGTCGATTTCCTGACGCTGCTGTACATTTCGCGCCTCGGCGACACCAATCTTACCGCGGCGGTCGGCTACGCGTCGCAGCTCACCTTCCTCATCATTTCCGTCAGCATCGGCTTGTCCGTCGCCATCGGCGCCCTGGTGTCGCAGGCGTTCGGTGCCGGCGATCCCGTCCGCGCGCGCCGCATCGCCACCTCGGGGCTGGTGCATTCCACCGTGATCGCCGGCACGCTGGGCCTAGTGGCGATCCCGTTCACCCGCGAAATCCTGACGCTGTTCGGCGCGCGCGGCGAAACGCTCGACGTCGGCACCGTCTACCTCCGCATCGTGCTGCCGGCGATGATCTTCCTTGGCGTCGGCATGGCGTGCTCGTCCATCCTGCGCGGCATCGGCGACGCCCGGCGCGCCATGTACGTGACGCTGGGCGGCGCGGTGGTCACCATCTGCCTCGACCCCATCTTCATCTTCGTCTTCCACCTCGGCATCTACGGCGCCGGGATCGTGCTGGTGCTGTCGCGCTTCAGCCTGCTGCTCGTCGGGCTGCACGGCGCCGTCAAGGTCCACAAGCTGGTTGAATGGCCACGACCGGCGGTGGTGTGGCGCGACATCGCCCCGGTGTTCCACATTGCCGGGCCGGCGGTGCTCACCAACCTCGCTTCACCCGCCTCCAACATCTTCGTGACACACGTGTTCTCCCGGTTCGGCGGCGAGGTGATCGCCGCCTACGCGATCATGGACCGGGTCACCCCCGTCGCTTTCGGCGTGCTCTTCGCCCTGTCCAGTTCGGTCGGACCGATCATCGGGCAGAACTACGGCGCGCATCGTTTCGGGCGTATCCAGCAGACGCTGACACGCTCCCTGCTGCTGTCCGCCTGCTATGTCGTGATCGTCGCGCTGGCGCTGTGGTTCGGCGCGCCGCTCGTGGTCGCCGCCTTCGGCGCGCGGGACGCGACGGGCGACCTCCTCGCGTTCTTCTGCCACGCCGGCGGCGTGATGTGGTTCTTCCTCGGCGGCATCTTCGTGGCCAATGCCGCCTTCAACAATCTCGACCGGCCGGTCCTGTCGGCCGTGTTCAACTGGGGGCGGGCGACGCTCGGCACCATGCCCTTCGTTCTCATCGGCGCCGCCCATGCCGGACCGCGCGGCGGCTACCTCGGCATGGTGGCGGGAAGTGCCCTGTTTGGTTGCTTCGCCGTGGTCGCGGCCTATCTTGTCGTCAACCGCACCGCGAGGCGTCCGGCGCCGGCCTCATCGACGTAGGCGGTCGCGTCCGGGAGGTCCGCCATGTTCAACCTGTACCAGCTCGTCACCAGCGCCCATGACGGGCAGGGCCTCGACAGCCTCGCGCAGCAGTTCGGCCTGTCGCGCGAGCAGGCGGACAGCGCGGTTCGGGCCCTCGTCCCGGCCCTTTCGACGGCCTTCATGACCAAGGCGTCCATGCCCGGCGGCATCGGCGACATCGCCGGCGCAATGACGGACGGCCAGCACCGCCAAGCCTATGCCGACCCCGGCGCGGCGCAGGACCCGGCGACCCAGCAGAAGGGCGGCGGCGTCGTCGGCAGCATCTTCGGCAGCAACGCCGTCGTCGGCAACGTCATCCAGCACGCCTCCGCCTATACGGGCATCGCGCCGGCGACACTGGAGGCCATGCTGCCGACCATCGTGTCCATGGTGGTCGGCGGCGCTTCCGCGATGTTCCATCAGCAAGGCATGGGCGGCATGCTCGGCCAACTCGCCAATGGCGGTCTCGGCGGTATCCTCGGGCAGTTCGGCGGCGCGGGCGGCGGCACCGCGGGCGGCTTCGGCGGTGGGCAAGCGCCCGGCGGCCTGCCGGGCATGCTCGGCAACATCTTCAACAGCTTCTTCGGCGGCGGCAGCGGTGCGGCGCCGCAGCCGCAGGTCACCCCGGCCGGCCAGGGGCCGACGGCCGCCGGTGCCGCCGGCGAGTTGCCGCCCCTCATGCAGGCCGGCATGGACGCGCTGTTCAAGATGTTTCAGCCGGGGGTGGCCGGGCAGGGCGCGCAGCCAGGCAACCTCGCCGACATGATCAACGCGAGCCTCGGGAAGCGGAGCTGAGGCTTCAGGTCAGGTTGTTGGCGACCTTGCCGTAGTAGTTCGTGCTGAGGTTCACGCCGACCCTGCGCACGGCGACGACGATGACGATGGCGACCAGCCCCGCCACGATCACGTATTCGATCGAGGTGGCACCGCTTTCGTTGCGCCAGAAGGTTTTCAGCACGCTCGCGGTCTCCCCCAGCGGTTCTAGCGGGGAATTGTGAGCGAGGGGTTAAGGCGCCCTCACGCGGTTGCCGACAGCGGCTCGGACACGTCCTCGAGCGACTTGCCTTCGGCGGCGACGCCCCATACCGCTTCGAGCACCGCCGCGCCGATCATCAGGGCGGCGGCGAAGATGTAGCCGCCGAACAGCGCCGCCTTGCTGTTTGTGCCGATCAGGGCGCTGAAGGCGATGGGCGCGGCGACGCCGCCGATCGCCGTGCCGAAGGCGTAGAAGATCGCGATCGCCAGCGCCCGGATCTCGACGGGGAACACTTCCGACACCGTGAGGTAGGCGGCGCCCGCCGCCGAGGAGGCGAAGAAGAAGATCACCGCCCAGGCGATCACCTGCTGCGTGGCGCTCATCAGCCCGGCCGCGAACAGCCATCCCGACGCGATGAGCAGGATGCCGGAAAGGGCGTAGGTGCCGGCAATCATCGGCTTGCGGCCGATCTTGTCGAACAGCGGCCCGAGGACCAGCGGCCCGAGCGCGTTGCCGATCGCGAAGGGCAGCATGTACCAGCCGACGTTCTTGATCTCGACGTGGTAGTACACTTCCAGCACCTGGGAGAAGGTGAAGAAGATCGCGTTGTAGAAGAAGGCCTGCGCCGCCATCAGGGCGAGGCCGACGATCGCCCGCTCGCGGTTCTTCACGAAGATGGTCGAGAACACGATGCGGAGCGGCGTGTGGTCGCGCGCGTGGATGGTCATCGGCTTCAGCGTGGCCTGCGACGGCACGTCGCTGCCGTGCTCCTTCATGTGGCGCTCGATGTCGCCCATCACCGCCTCCGCTTCCTTTTCGCGGCCGTGGATGGCGAGCCAGCGCGGGCTTTCCGGGATGAAGGTGCGCAGGAAGATGATCCCGATCGACAGGATCGCGCCGACGAAGAACACCAGGCGCCAGCCGTACTGCGCCGGGATGATCGCGGGGTCGAGGAAGACGAGCGAGGCAGCGGCCCCGATCGCCCCGCCGATCCAGAACGAGCCGTTGATGGCGAGGTCGGTGCGCCCGCGGAAGCGCGCGGGGATGAACTCCTGGATGGTGGAGTTCACCGCCGAATACTCGCCGCCGATCCCGCAGCCGGTGAAGAAGCGGAAGATGCTGTAGCTCCAGATGTTCCAGGAGAACGCGGTGGCGGCTGTGGCGACGAGGTAGAGCCCGAGCGTGACGAAGAACAGCTTGCGGCGCCCGAGCCGGTCGGTGGCCCAGCCGAAGACGAGCGCCCCCAACACCGCGCCGGCGAGGTAGAAGCTGTTGCCGAGCCCGATCTCGGGATCGGTGAAGTGCAGCGCCTTGTCCTGCTTGAGCGCGCCGGAGATGAGCCCGGCGAAGGTCACCTCCAGCCCGTCGAGGATCCAGGTGATGCCGAGCGCGGCGACGACGAGGGTGTGGAAGCGCCCCCAGGCCAGCGCGTCGAGGCGGGCGGGGACGCGGGTCTCGATCTTCTTCTGGTGGACGGTGGCGTCGGTCATGCTTTCCCCGCCGCTGGCCGGCCGTGCCGCTTCGATCACACTCGCGGGAGCGGCGCAATTCGCCCATACGCCCTTCGCGGGCCTTGCGCGGCGAGGGCACGGTCGGGCAACGAGGGGCGACGCCGCCGGGAGCAGGTCGAATGGTGAGCCGGTACCATGACAGCTACGCCGCCTGGCAGCGCGACCCCGAGGCGTTCTGGCGCGGGGCGGCCGCGTCGGTGGACTGGGTGGAACCGCCGCGGGCGGTCTTCCGGCGCGAGGCCGGCGTGTACGGGCGCTGGTTCCCCGACGCGCGGCTGAACGCCTGCTTCAACTGCCTCGACCGCCACGTCCGCGACGGGCGCGGCGCGCAGGCGGCGCTGATCTACGACGCTCCCCTGATCGACCGGCGCGAAACCCTGAGCTACGCCGCCCTGCTCGCCGACGTCGAGGCCTTCGCCGCCGTGCTCGGCGACTTCGGCGTGGGTACGGGTGACCGCGTCGTCATCTACCTGCCGATGATCCCGCAGGCCCACATCGCCATGCTCGCCTGCGCGCGCATCGGCGCCATCCATTCCGTGGTGTTCGGCGGCTTCGCGGCGAAGGAACTCGCGACCCGCATCGACGACGCCGCCCCCAGGCTGATCCTTACCGCCTCCTGCGGCGTCGAGCCCGGCCGCACCGTCGCCTACAAGCCGCTGGTCGACGCCGCCATCGACATGGCCGCCGCCAAGCCCGAGGCGGTGCTGGTTTGGCAGCGCACGATGCTCGAGGCGGCGCTGACCCCCGGCCGCGACCACGACTGGCGGGCGCTGGCCGCCGCCGCCGCCGGGCGCCGCACGCCCTGCGCGGCGATGGCCGCCACCGACCCGCTCTACATCCTCTACACCTCGGGCACGACCGGCCGCCCGAAGGGCGTGGTGCGCGACACCGGCGGCTACCTCGTCGCGCTGGCCTGGTCGATGGCGGCGCTCTACGACGTCCACCCCGGCGAGGTGTTCTGGTGCGCGTCCGACGTCGGTTGGGTCGTCGGGCACTCCTACAACGTGTACGCGCCCCTCCTCATCGGGGCGACCACGGTGGTGTACGAGGGCAAGCCGGTCGGCACGCCCGACGCCGGCGCCTTCTGGCGGGTGTGCGCCGAACACGGCGTGGTGTCTCTCTTCACCGCGCCGACCGCGCTGCGCGCCATCAAGAAGGACGATCCCGATGGCGCGCACTGGGCGCGCCACGACTGCTCGGCCCTGCGCGCCCTGTTCCTCGCCGGCGAACGCGCCGACGCGCCGACGGTGGACTGGGCGACGACACGCTTCGGCCTGCCGGTGATCGACCACTGGTGGCAGACGGAAACCGGCTGGTGCATCGCCGGCAACCCGAAGGGCCTCGGCCTGCTCCCCGTCAAGCCGGGCTCCGCCACGGTGCCCATGCCCGGCTACGCGCTCGACGTCGTCGACGAGGGCGGGCGCCCCGTGCCGCCCGGCACCATGGGCTCGGTGGTGATCCGCCTGCCGCTGCCGCCGGGGTGCCTGCCGACGCTGTGGCGCAACGACGAACGCATGCGCGACAGCTACCTCCTCGACTACCCCGGCTGCTACAAGACCTCGGATGCCGGGTTCCGCGACGCGGACGGCCACGTGTTCCTGCTCGGGCGCACCGACGACATCATCAACTGCGCCGGCCACCGCCTGTCCACCGGCGGCATGGAGGAGGTGTTGGCCGGCCACCCCGACGTGGCGGAATGCGCGGTGATCGGCGTCGCCGACGCGCTCAAGGGCGAGGTGCCCTGCGGCTTCCTCGTGCTGAAGTCCGGCGTCGCCCGCGCCGCCGCGACGATCGAAGCGGAGGCGGTGGCGCTGGTCCGCGACAGGATCGGCCCCGTGGCCTCGTTCAAGACGGCGATCGTCGTCGACCGCCTGCCCAAGACACGCTCGGGCAAGATCCTGCGCGGCACCATGAAGAAGATCGCGGAGGGCGAAGGCTACGCCATGCCGGCGACCATCGAGGATCCGGCGACGCTCGACACCATCGCCGCCGCACTCGCCGGTCGCACAGTGTGACCGGCCCTACCGCGTGGCCGCCGCGCTCGCCGGCCGCGCGGTGTGACCCGCCCTACCGCGTCCCGAAGATCGCGCTGCCGACCCGGACGTGAGTGGCGCCGAGCTGGATGCCGAGCTCGAAGTCGCCGCTCATCCCCATCGACAAGGCGGGGACGCCGTTGCGCGCGGCGATGGTGGCGAGCAGCGCGAAGTGCGGCGACGCCTGGTCGTCGATCGGCGGGATGCACATCAGTCCGGCGATGCGGAGGGCGTACACGTCGCGGCATGCCTTGAGGAAGGCGTCGGCCTCGCCGGGCAACACGCCGGCCTTTTGCGGCTCGGCGCCGGTGTTGACCTGCACGAACAGCTTGGGGTGGCGGCCGTGCTTGGCCACCGCGTCGGCGAGGGCGCGGGCGATCTTCGGCCGGTCCACCGTTTCGATGGCGTCAAAGGCCATGACCGCGTCCTCCGCCTTGTTGGACTGCAGCGGCCCGATCAGGTGCAACTCCACGCCGGGAAAACGCTCGCGCAACGCCGGCCACTTGCCTTGCGCTTCCTGCACCCGGTTCTCGCCGAACATCCGCTCGCCAGCCTCCAGCACCGGCACCACGGCCTCCGCCGGAAAGGTCTTGGACACGCACACCAGGGCGATGGAGGCGGCAGGGCGCCCGCAATCGTCCGCGGCACGCGCGATGCGCAGGCGAACGGCGGCGAGACGGTCGGCCGAGGAAGGAACTGTCATGGTCGGTTTCTTTGGCGCGGGTCGAATGTCACGTTTTTGTGCGCGAAGCATTGCATGGCAGGATCATAGATAGGATCGTCACTCCCGGGATCGAACCATGCCGCTTCTTTGCACGTCGCTTGCGGCGGCGCCCTGCGCCGGCCCAGCCCAGGACGCGCCGTGCTGACGCGTCGGGCCGCGCTCCCGTTCGCGGCGGTTGTGCTCGCCGGCACGGAGCTGCCCGCCAGCGATCGTTCCGCCGCGGCCGCCGGCGTCGCCGCAAGCCGTCCCGTGCCACTGCCCGAGCGCTACGACGACGCGCTCGGCATCTGCCTCGAAGGCTGGCCCTATCCCGCCCCGGTGCTGTGGCACGACTGCGCCGTCGGCGGCCAAGCGCTGCGCATGGCCTACATGGACGTGGCGCCGACGGCGCACGCGCGCGGCAAGACGGTCGTGCTGATGGGCGGCAAGAATTTCGACTCGTCGTACTGGGCGGGCCCGATCAGGGACCTCGCCGCGGCCGGCTACCGCGTCGTGGTGCCGGACCAGATCGGCTTCCACAAATCGTCGAAGCCCGACATCGCGTATTCGCTCGACGTGCTGACCGAACTCACCGTCAACCTGCTCGCCGGGCAGCAGATCGCGCGCTTCTCCCTCCTCGCGCACTCGACGGGGGCGCTGGTCGCCGTGCGCGTCGCCGCCGCCTACCCCGACAAGGTCGACCGGCTGATCCTGGAGAACCCGGTCGGCCTCATCGACTACCACCGTTTCGTTCCGGCGCTGTCGCTCGACACGCTGGTCGCCGCCGAGCGCCGCCGCACCGTCGCCAACCAGCGCGCCTTCATCCGCGCCTTCTTCCCCATGCTCGCCCCCGAGGCGATCGAGCCCTTCGTGGAATGGCGCATGCGCCTCGTCCACAGCGGCGAGTACGAACGCTTCTGCAAGGCGTCGGCGCTGACCTACCAGATGATCTACCGCGAAACGGTGCATGACCAGATCGACGACATCCGTGCGCCGACGCTGATGATCGCCGGCGAGAAGGACGCGTCGGCGCCCCTGCGGCACTATGCCGTGCCGGACAAGGCGGCCCGCATGCCGACCATCCCCGCGGCGATGGCGGAGGCGGCGACGCGGCTGCAAAAGGGGCAGCTGGTCACCGTGCCCGACGTCGGGCACGTTCCCCACCTCGAGGCGCCGGACGCGTTCCGCAAGGCGATGCTCGATTTCCTGGCGGCATGACGTCGGGATCGCGCCGGGACAAGCCGGCGCCCAGTCAGGATCCTCCCGTGTTCATCCATCCCGACGGCCTGCCGACACCCCAGCGCTACTGGTCCATGCTGGCCATCGCGCTCGGCATCGCGATGGCGGTGCTCGACTCGGCGGTGGCCAACATCGCCCTTCCGACCATCGCCCGCGAGCTTCACGCCTCGCCGGCCTCCTCCGTGTGGGTCGTCAACGCCTACCAGCTCGTGATCGTGGCGAGCCTGCTGCCGCTGGCCTCGCTCGGCGAGCGCATCGGCTACCGCCGCGTGTACCTCGTCGGCTTGGCCGTGTTCACCGCGGGGTCGCTCGGTTGCGCCCTGTCGCACAGCCTCGGCGCGCTGGTGGCCTCGCGCATGGTGCAGGGCTTCGGTGCCGCCGGCATCATGGCGATGAACGGCGCCCTGGTGCGCTTCACCTACCCCAATGCCTCGCTGGGGCGCGGCGTCGGGCTCAACGCCTTCGTGGTGTCGTTCGCGGCGGCGGTCGGGCCGACGGTGGCCTCCGCCATCCTTGCGGTCGGCAGTTGGGAATGGCTGTTCGCGGTGAACGTGCCGATCGGCCTCGTCAACCTCGTCATCGCCACCCGCGCGCTGCCCTTCTCCGACCTGTCGGAGCGCCGCTTCGACTGGGTGAGCGCCGGCCTCAACGCCCTGGCGCTGGGCCTGTTCTTCGTCGGCGCCGACGCCTTCGCGCACGGCCGCGACGCCGGCGCGGGATCAAGCGCCGCCGCAGCGGCCGCGATCGTCGCGGCGGTGGCGGTCGGCACTGTGTTGGTCCGCCGCGAGGTCGGCACCGACCGACCGCTCATTCCCATCGACCTGCTGCGCATCCCGATCTTCTCGCTGTCGGTGCTGACCTCGATCTGCTCCTTCGCGACCTACATGCTCGCCTTCCTCGCGCTGCCCTTCTACTTCGAGGCGGTGCTGCACCGCGACCAGGTGCAAACGGGCCTGCTGATGACGCCCTGGCCGGTGGCGCTCGGCCTGGTGGCCCCCCTCGCCGGCCGCCTGTCCGACCGCTTCTCGGCGGCGGTGATGGGCAGCGCCGGACTCATGGTGCTCGCCGTCGGCATGCTGTGCCTCGCCGCCATGCCGACCCAAGCCTCGACATTGGACATCGTGTGGCGGATGGCGCTGTGCGGCTTCGGGTTCGGTTTCTTCCAGGCGCCCAACAACCGCACCCTGCTGTCGGCGGCACCGCGCCAGCGCGCTGGCGCAGCCGGCGGCATGCTCGCCACAGCCCGCCTGCTCGGCCAAACGGGCGGCGCGACCCTCACCGCCCTGATGTTCAGCCTCGCGCCCGACGGCGCCGAAACCGCCGACCTGCTGATCGGCGCCGCCGCCGCCGTTCTCGCCGCCCTGTGCAGCCTGATGCGCCTCAGGGGCGGACCATCGGCGCCGGTTGCCGTCGCCGCCGGGCGGGCGGCCTCCTGAGCCGCGCCTCCCGCGAAAGGGGGAGGCCAAGGGTGGCGCCGCCCGCCGTTACCGCCACGCCGGTGCGCCGCTTGCCGCAGCAGGGAGGGCGCCCAAACCTCGGGAGAACCAGCCATGTCGAAACCCCGCACGCCTGCATCCGGTCCCGACCGTCGCGACGTCCTCGCCGTCGCGCCGCTTCTCGCCGCCCTGCCGCAACTCCTTCTCGCGGCGACGGGGGCGGAGGCTGCACCCGACCCGACGAAGACGATCGTGGTGCCCGCCGCCGATATCGTGTTCAAGGCGACGCATGACGACGCGCCGCCGCACAGCACCGAGGGTGCCGCCCTGTTCTCGCAATCCTCGAAGCCGGGCATCTACCTCAATCTCACCAAGTGGTACCCCGGCTACATGAGCGCCCCGCACTGGTACGAGACCGACCGGCTCTGCGTGGTGGTCTCGGGAACGTGGTGGGTCGCGAGCGGCGACGTGTTCGACCCGGCGGCGACGGTGCCGGCCGGCCCCGGCAGCTTCATCCGCCGCGTCGCCCGCACCACGCACTATGACGGCGTTCGGGCGGACGGCACGGAGCCGGCCGTGATCGCGATCTGCGGCATCGGGCCGATCACGCTTCATCCGGTCGACCCATCGAAACCCGAGGTGCGCAAGGTATAAGGGCCCGGCCGCGCCCTTGAGGCCGGCGCCACCCGCAGGATACGCCGCCATGCCGACATTGACCCGCCCCGAGGGCACGCTGCCCGAAGACCTTCACCTCACGCGCCGGGCGAGCGCGGGCATGTTCTTCGCCGGCTACGCGCTCGCCGCCTTCTCGGCAGAGGCGGCGCCGATCACCACACCGTCCGACGGGCTCGCCATCGATGAACTGACCATTCCCAACGGGGCGCCGCATCCGTTGCCGGCCTACCTCGCGCGGCCGGCCGGTGCGGGCCGCCACCCGGCGATCGTCGTGGTCAACGAGATCTTCGGCATCCATGCCTACATCAAGGACATCTGCCGACGCCTCGCCCAGCTCGGCTACGCCGCCGTCGCCCCAGACATCTTCTATCGCTCGAACGCCAACCTGCCGGCGATGACCGACGTCAACGCGATCAGGGCGGTGGTGGCGCAGGCCAGCGACGGGCAGGTCGACGGCGACATCCGCGCCGCCTCGGGATGGCTGAAGCAGCAGCCCTTCGCCGATCCGCAGAAGGTCGGCATCGTCGGTTACTGCTACGGCGGGGCGGTGGTGTGGCGCGCGGCGATGGGCGATCCCGACGTGCGCGCCGGCGTCGCCTGGTACGGCCAGGTCAAGCCGCTCCTCGCCCGCGCCGGCGAAGTCAAGGTGCCGGTGCTGGGATTGTACGGCGCGCTCGACCAGGGCATCGCGGCCGACGACGTCAAGGCGATGGGCGCGGCGCTCGCCGCCGCCGGAAAGGTGGGATCGAGCGTCCACATCTATCCCGACGCCGGGCACGGTTTCCACGCCGACTACCGCGCGAGCTACAACGAGGCCGACGCCAAGGACGGTTGGGCGCGCATGCTCGCGCACCTCAAGGCCAACGGCGTCGGCTGAACGACATCGGCTGAACAACATATCGGCTGAACGGCGTCGGTTGAACGGCATCGTCGGGCGGCGACCCGCGTCGTCGTGCGACGGTGACGGATGTTTGGCCGTTACTTGGCCGATGGCTCGAAAGCAAACACAGTTATTAACAAGTTCTTAACAGGTCCAGATTCGGATAAAGCTTGTTGCGTATGTTTGTGTGGACACGACGTGCGCGAGCATGGACGGAGTCGCGGGAATAAACGAGCTTGGCATCACGAATCATGTCGGTGCCCGCTTTGCCACACTCCCCGGTTGATCGCGCCCGCCCCCTTGTGATTCAGTCGCGGCGCGCGGTGGCGAATCAACGCCGTCGGCGTTTCGACGAACGGCCGATCGGACGGCTCTCCCCCGCCCGCTATTCCCCGGTGCCCCGCGGCCGACGCGACGTGTCGATCGCCTGTAACGAAGGCTCCTGAATGTCGCTGTCGCAGCTCGAAGCCGAAGTCACCCGCGCGGAAAATCCGGTTGACATCATCGAACGCCTCGCCGCCCTCAACGAATGGTCGTTCGATCGCGACGAGGAGGACGAGATCTCGATCTCGGTCACCGGGCGGTGGGCGGACTATTCCGTCGCCTTCACCTGGCTTGCCGACCTGGAAGCGCTCCACGTCGCCTGCGCCTTCGACCTCAAGGTGCCGGCGCCGCGCAAGTGCGAGACGCAGAACCTCGTTTCGCTGGTCAACGAGCAGATGTGGGTCGGCCATTTCGACATCTGGCCGGCCGACGGCGTCATCATGTTCCGCCACGCCATGCTGCTTGCCGGCGGCGCGGAGCTGAACGCCCGGCAGTGCGAAAGCGTGCTGACCACGGCGGTGCTCGCCTGCGAGCGCTACTACCAGGCGTTCCAGTTCGTGGTGTGGGCCGGCAAGTCCGGCCGCGAGGCGCTGGACACCGCGATGATCGAGACGCGCGGCGAGGCGTGACGCCATCGGGCAACGCTTTGCTTGGCAAGGATTGGCCGACCTCGCTGGTCCTCGCCGGCGCCGGCCGCATGGGCTTCTCGCTGCTGCGCGGCTGGCTCGATAACGGGCTGTCGCCGGCGGTCGTCCACGTCCTCGACCCCAACCTCGATGATGCCGCGGCCGCGTTCTGCCGCGAGGCGGGCGTCGCCCTGGGCGCGCCGGATGGGGCGACCGACGCCTTGGTGCTGGCGGTCAAGCCGCAAACCTTCGCCGCCGCGCCGGGCGCCTTCGCCCTGTTGGCGCGGCCGACCACGCTGGTGGTGTCCATCCTCGCCGGCACCACGCTCGCCCAGCTGCGCGCCGGCCTGCCCCATGCGGGGGCGATCGTGCGCGCCATGCCCAACCTGCCGGCCTCTGTCGGCCGCGGCGCCAGCGGCATCGCCGCCGAACTTGGGCTCGACGCCGCGCGTAAAGGCGTGGCGGACACGCTGCTCGCCGCGGTCGGCCAGGTGGAATGGCTGGACGAGCACTTGCTCGACGCGGTCACCGCAGTGTCCGGCTCGGGGCCGGCCTACGTGTTCCTGCTGACGGAATGCCTCGCCGAGGCCGGCATCGCCGCCGGCCTGCCCGCCGACGTCGCCGCCCGCCTCGCCCGCGCCACGGTGGAGGGCGCCGGCGCGCTGATGGCGCAGCGTCCGGGGGAGGGCGCGGCGGCGCTGCGCGAGGCGGTCACCTCGCCGGGCGGCACCACCGCCGCCGCCCTCGACGTGCTGCGCGCGGAGGGCGCGATGCCGGCGCTGATGGTTCGCGCCGTTGCCGCCGCGGCGCGGCGCGCGGGCGAACTCGCCGGCTGAGGCCCGTCGACAAACTGCAAGACTGTGTTGCGCGAAGTGACTTGCCCGGCGCGGAACCTTGCCTGTACACCCGAGCCGTTCACGGGGGCGGGCAGGCGATGACGGCGACGGACGGTGGTTTCGCGGGCGAAGTGGACCGGCTGTCGGCATCCCCCCGGCTGTTCGACAACCCGGTGCTCGACAGGCTGTCGCGCGTGCACTGGACCATGCCGCTGCTGGTCTACGTGCCAGTGATCCTGCTGCTCGCCATCGCCGCCTACGCCATGGTCCCGCCGTTGACCGCGCTGGGCATGGCGGCGCTCGGCTATCTCATGTGGACGCTGATCGAGTATTTCGGTCACCGCTACCTGTTCCACTGGGAATTCCCCGGCACGTTCGGGCGGCGGCTGCACTTCCTCATCCACGGCGTACACCACGACCACCCCAACGACCCGCTGCGGCTCGTCATGCCCATCCTGCTGTCGGGGCCGATCATGATCGTCGCCTGGTTCGTCGCGACGTTGCTGTTCGGGACGACGTTGCGCTTCCCCGGCCTCGCCGGTTTCGTCACCGGCTATCTCACCTACGACATGGTGCACTACTACACGCACCACGCGACGCCGACGACGAAACTCGGCACCATGCTGCGCCGCCTGCACCTGATGCACCACTTCCGCGACCACGACAAAGGCTTCGGGGTCAGCGCCCCGTATTGGGACTTCCTGTTCGGCACCGCCGAGCGCCGGCCCAAGCGCAAGGGCTAGACCGCGCTGCCATCCCGCGCCGGTGCCGGCCGGCGCAGCACGTCGCGGACGTCGCGGCGGCGCCCCGCCCACACCACCTCACGGGTGAACCATGCCCGCGCCCAGGCGGCGAGCAGCATGAGGTCGCGGCCGATGAAGGCCGCCGGCGTCCACGGCCGGACCTCCCAGCCCTTCAGCGCCGTGATCGCCACCTCGACCGCATACCAGCCGACCAGCGTCAGGGCGAAGCCGGCGCCGGCGCTGAGCCCCGCGAGCGGCGCGGCGAGCGCCCCGGCGAGGGCTGCCGGCATCGGGCAGGCCAACGGCTCCAGCGCGAAGGTCCGTGGCTCCTCGGCGCGGCGGATCACCGCCCAGCGCGCCTGCCGGCCGTACACCTCGGCGAGGGTGCGCGCACCGATCTCCTGATCGACCGTGGCGTGCGCGAACACCGTGCGCAGGCCGACTGCCGCGAGCGCGCGCGACAGCGCGGTATCCTCGGCGATGGTGTAAGCCAGCGCGTCAACGCCGCCGGCGCGGGCGAGGTCGCTGCCGCGGAACAGCATCGCCTTGCCGACCCCATAGCCCTTGCCCGTCGCCGAGGCGGTGAGCAGCAGCCGGGCGTCGCGGTTGATGAGCACCGCCTCGATGCGCCCGGCGAGGTGCTGCGCGCGCACCGCCACCGGCACCGCGCACACCAGCCCGACGCCGGGCACGAGGCTGTGCAGCATCATCCGCACCGTGTCGGGCGCGAAGGTGATGTTGGAGTCCTTGGTCGCGAGGACGTCGTGCGCCGCCGCCTCCAGCGGCGCGCTCAGCGTGTCGAGCTTGGGGCTCATCGCGCCGATGCCGTCCGAGCGCAGGATGCGCGCCGGGACGGTTGCCGCCGCGACGAGGCCGGCCATCGCGTCGAGCGCCGGCGATGCCGCCTCGGCCGCGCCGACGACCACCTCGTAAGCGGCCAGGTCCTGCGCGAAGGCCGAGCGCTGCGCCCTGTCGAAGCCGGGGTTGACCAGCTTGACGGGCAGCAGCAGCGACACGGGGGGTGCGCCGCTTTCCCGGTCCTGGCCTTTCCCGCCCTGGCCGCGCGCGCGCTGGATGCGCGGTTGCAACAGTGCGCCGAAAAGCGACGCGACGAAGATCACGACGCCGACGCACCACCACAGGGCAGCCACGCTGGCGACGGCGGTGGAAAGCAGCGCGGGCACCGCCGAAAGCTCCACGTTCGGAAAGGGATGTCGCTCCTAAACCCTTCGCGCGAGCTTGGCGAGGGCCGCCGATGGAGGCGGCGGCGGCGCCGGCCGCTCCCACCCCCGGCCAGCGCTTCGGCGATGGCGCACGTGCCCCGGCCGTTCTAGAAGCGTTCACCACCGGGTGCCCGCCGCGGCCGGCACCCTTGAGCGAGCTGGAGCATGCGCACGGAACGCCACGGACTGGGCACTCAACCCGCCGGCACGACGGCCGCCGCGGCGCGGCGGACCCGATGACGGCCGCCGCGGTCACGCCCCTCGCACGGCGCTCGACGCCGGTCGCGGCTGCGCCGCCGCCCGAGGATCGTTGGCAACGGCCAAGCGCGGCGCGCGCGCGCCGCTTCACGACCGCGACGGCCGTCGTCCTGCTGGGCTCCGTTCTCGGGCACGGCGCCTTCGTCGCGACCGCGTTCCTTCCCGAGGCGCGGTCGCGGTTCCCGGCGTCCGAGGAAATCCCCGTCGAACTCGTGCAGGAGCAGCCGCCCGAGCCGCCCAAGGAAGCGTCCAAGGAGGGTTCCAAGGAGGCCTCCTTGGAAGCACCAAAGTCTGATGCGTCGCAGGCTGCGCCGCCGCCGCCGGCCGCCAAGCCGGACGAGGCTCCCAAGGAGACATCCAAGGAAGCGCCCAAGGAAGTCGCGAAGGAAGCGATCAAGGCGGCAGACGCCGTGCCGCCGCGCGAGGAGCCGAAGCCGGCGCTGCCGCCGGAGAAGGCCGACGCCCGGCAGGCCGCCACGCCGCCGGTATCGCCCGAGCCGCAGAAGCAGGCACCCGCGGCGGATCAGGCGGCCGAACTCAAGTCGCTGCAGGACGAGCTGGCGAGCCTGAAGGCCGAGCATGCCGCGCTGCAGGCCGATGCGGCCGAGTCGAGCGCGCCGGCGGCGCTCCAAGGGCTGGGGCCGCTGCCGGCGTCGTTCCAGGCCGCCGCCCTGCCGAGCGAGACCAGCGGCGAGGGCGACGTCGTCGGCTACGCGGCGCTGGTGTTCAGCCGGCTGGCCAAGGCCAAGGAACTCGGCGGTCGCCTGGGCGAGCCGGGCTCCGCCGGCGTTCAGTTCGCCATCGACGAGCGCGGCCTCCTCGCCTCCGTGAAGCTTGTCGCGTCGAGCGGCGTGAAAGCGCTCGACGACGAGGCGGTCGCGATCGTGCGCAAGGCCGCACCGTTCCCGGTGCCGCCCGAGGGGGCGCAGCGAAGCTTTTCCGCCAACGTGAACTTCGTCGGCGCGGCGCGCTAGGCGGCGGTCCCGCAGCGCGTCCGCCGGCCGGCCCACATCACTGAGGCTGCGGGGTCTTGTTCGCAGGACCGCGTGAACGACAATGGCGGCGATGGAACTTCGACTGCTCCTGGCCTGGGCCCTCGTCGGCCTGATCGTCGCGTCGTCCTACGGCACGCGTCGCCTCCCGGGCTGGGTGCGCGTCGCTGCGAGCGTCATCTTCCTGGCCGCCCTCTCGTTCGCGCTGATGCCGCTCGTCGGTTCGCCGCTCGACCCGCATTTCCCGGAACCGGCCGGGCGCGTCGAGGTGCAGGCGACCAAGGTCCTCATGGCGATCTGGTGGCTGCTCGTGGCTCGCGTGGTCATCGCCGGCGGGCGTTTCGCGATCGACCGGCGGCAGCGGGCGATGCATTTCGCGTCCGATCTCGCCGCGGGTGCCGTGTACCTCGCCGCCGCGCTGGCCATTCTCGACATGGTCTTCGGCGTATCGGTGATGGGGCTCGTCGCCACCTCCGGCATCATCGCCATCGTCCTGGGCCTTGCCCTGCAGAGCACCTTGAGCGACCTGTTCTCGGGCGTCGCGATCGGGATCGACCGTCCCTTCAAGGTCGGCGACGTGGTCTCGCTCGACGGCACGATCGACGGCCGCATCGTCGAAACGAGCTGGCGTTCGATGCGCCTCGTCACCGCCACGGACGCGGTCGCGACCGTGCCAAACAGCATCGTGGCGAAATCGCGCGTCCTCAACAAGACGTCGCCGACGGATAACCAGACCGGCACCGTCAGGTTCGTCATCGATCCGACCGTGCCGCCCGCCGACGCGATCGCGGTGCTGCGCGGTGCGTATTTCAGTGCGTTCCCCCTGTCGGTCAGCGCCGATCCGGCGGTGGTCTGCACGGAGCTGAAGGGCGATGGCGCCGCCTACCAGATCACCTTCGCGGCGCCGCTCGCGACCTTCGAGACCGTCCGCTCCGAGCTGTTCCACCAGGTCGCGCGCCATCTGCGCTACGCCGGCATGTCGTTGGCGCCGCAGATGGCCGCCTTGCCGAGAACCGCGTTCGACGCCCTGCGGAGCCTGCGCGACGTGCCGCTGATGATGGCGCTCGCCGACGACGAGCTGACGGAACTCGCGTCGGGCGTTTGCCTGCGCACCGGCCACACCGGCGCGACGATCTTCGATCAGGGCGGATCGCTCGCCGCGCTGTTCGTCATCGCGCGCGGCGCGTTCGAGGTGGTGCGCGACGATGGAACCGGGGCGCGGCGGCTCGGCACCATCGGTCCGGGCGACTATTTCGGCGAGCTCGCCCTGCTGACCGGACTGCCGAACACGGCCACCGTCCGCGCCCTCACGCCCTTTGCCGTCTACGAGGTGGGCAAGGCGACGATCGCGCCGCTGATGGCGCGCAATCCGGCGCTGCTCCAGGCCCTGGAGGAAGCGGCGGCTGCGGCCCAGGCGCTGCTCGACCGTACCATCGCCGCGCACGCCACCATGGACGTGCAGGCGGGCGTGCCCCTCCTTCAGCGGATAAGGGACTTCTTCGATCTGCGATCCGACGTCAGGGTCCGCGTGGCGCTCCCACCGGGACGCACGGGAGCCGGCCCTGCATCGTCCGACGCGCGCAACGCTTGATGCCGACCGACCCCGCGACGCCCGTCCGGTGCCGGAGCGCGACGGGGAGGCCGACGCCGAACGCGCCGCCTTCGCCTGGCCGCGGGGACGCCCGTCCGGTGCCCCGCCAAGCATCGCACCGCATCGCGCGAGGATGGTGCGTTTGACCGGCTCGTCGTGCGGGTCCCGGCCGGCGCTTCCCTCGCAGACCTGGAACGTGCCCGCCGTAAGGCGCGCCCCGGCGATCTTGCCAAGCCGGCGGGGGGGACGTACCAAATCGAGAAGGCGGGCCGATACGGCTCGACGCCTGTTCGGAGCGCCGATGAAGAAGGTCTACCCCGACGCGAAATCCGCTCTGCAGGACGTCATCAAGGACGGCATGACGGTGATGGCCGGCGGCTTCGGCCTTTGCGGCATTCCCAAGGTGCTGATCGACGCGGTCCACGACCTTGGCGTCAAGGACCTCACCGTTGTGTCCAACAATGCCGGCATCGACGGCGCGGGACTCGGCCGCCTGCTGGAAACACGGCAGGTCCGCAAGATGATCTCGTCCTACGTCGGCGAGAACAAGCTTTTCGAGAAGCTGTTCCTGGCGGGCGAATTGGAGCTGGAGTTCAACCCGCAAGGCACGCTGGCCGAGCGCATCCGCGCGGGCGGCGCCGGCATCCCCGCCTTCTTCACCAGGACGGGCGTCGGGACGGTGGTCGCCGACGGCAAGGAGCTGCGCGAATTCGAGGGCGACACCTACGTCATGGAAGCATGGCTGCGCGCCGACGTGTCCATTGTCCACGCCTGGAAGGGCGACAAGGAGGGCAACCTCGTCTTCCGCAAGACGGCGCGCAACTTCAACCCGATCATGGCGGCGGCGGGCGACGTGACCATCGCGGAGGTCGAGCACCTCGTCGAGGTCGGCGAGATCGACGGCGACGACGTCCACACGCCCGGCATCTTCGTGCAGCGCATCGTTCACGCCCCCGGCGTGTACAAGGCGATCGAGAAGCGCACCACGCGCGCCAAGGCGGCCTAAGGAGAGCGACCATGCCCTGGACCCGCGAACAGATGGCGGCGCGCGCCGCCAAGGAGCTGCACGACGGCTTCTACGTCAATCTCGGCATCGGCATCCCGACGCTGGTGTCGAACTACATCCCCGACGGCATGCACGTGCAGCTGCAAAGCGAGAACGGCATGCTGGGCATGGGTCCCTTCCCCTACGAGGGCGAGGAGGACCCCGACCTCATCAACGCCGGCAAGCAGACCATCACCGAACTCAAGTCGACGAGCTACTTCTCCTCCGCCGACAGCTTCATGATGATCCGCGGCGGCCACATCGACCTCGCCATCCTCGGCGCCATGGAGGTCGCGGAGAACGGCGACCTCGCCAACTGGATGATCCCCGGCAAGATGATCAAGGGCATGGGCGGCGCCATGGACCTCGTCGCCGGCGTCAAGCGCGTCATCGTCATCATGGACCAAACGTCCAAGGACGGCGCGTCCAAGCTGCTCCACCGCTGCACCCTGCCGCTCACCGGTTCGGGCGTCATCGACATGGTCGTCACCGACCTCGGCGTCTTCACCATCGACAAGGTCGCGGGCCACATGGTGCTGGTCGAACTCGCCGACGGCGTGAGCCTGGACGAAATGCGGGCGAAGACGGAGGCCAACTACGCGGTGGCGGCGAACCTCCAGGCCAAGGCCGCGTGAACACCCTGCCGGCGCCGCTCCCTTCGGGCGCCGGGCATCCCGGCCTCCGCGTGGTGCGCGAAGGCGCGCCATTTCGCGGCGTGCAGGGCCACGTGTACCGCCCCGCCATCTCGGCCGAGGCGGTCGGAGCGCGGGCGATCCACCTCCAACTCCTCGCCATCCCCCCGGGCGAGCGCGGCCGGGCGCACAAGCACGCGGCGCACGAGACCGCGATCCACGTGCTGAGCGGCGTGTCCGGCTGCTTCTGGGGCGAGCGCCTCGAACACCACGTGGTCGCCGGTGCCGGCGACTTCGTGTACATCGCCGCCGACGTGCCGCATCTGCCCTACAACCGCAGTGGCACGGAGGCGGTCGTGGCGGTGATCGCGCGCACCGACCCCAACGAACAGGAAAGCGTGGTGCTGCTGCCCGAGCTGGAAAGCGGCGTCGACTGGGGCTGCGCCGCCGCCTGATGCCGCGTCCAACCGGCGCAGCTTGACCTTGACGGCGCGACTGCCGAAGCAGGGGCCATGCTGCTGTTCGAATGGCTCGTGCCGCTTCTGCTCGGCTCGGTCGCGCTCACCCTCCTGGCGCAGCGCCTCGGCGTTCCCTATCCGGCGTTCCTGGCGCTGGGCGGCGCCGGGCTCGCCCTTCTGCCGGTCGGCCCGAGCTTCGCCCTGGAGCCGGACCTCGCCCTGGCGCTGTTCGTCGCCCCCGTGCTGCTCGACGCGGCCTATGACGCCTCGCTGCGCGATCTCAAGGTGTACTGGGCGCCGATCGCGTCCCTCGTCATCCTCGCCGTGGTGCTCACCACCCTCGTCGTCGCCGCGGTGGCGCGCCTGCTGCTGCCCGACCTGCCCTGGGCGGCGGCGATCGCGCTCGGCGCCGTCGTCGCGCCGCCCGACGCCACCGCCGCTGCAGCCGTCCTCAAGCGCCTGAAGCTGCCGTTCCGCATCAGCACCATCCTCGAGGGCGAAAGCCTGCTCAACGATGCGAGCGCCCTGTTCGTCTACCGTCTCGCGGTCGGCGCGACGGTCGGGACCGGTGCCTTCCACGCCACCTCGCTCGTCGCCGCCTTCGTGCTCGTCCTTCCGGCCAGCCTCGCCGCCGGCTGGGGCATGGCCAAGGTGTCGACCTGGCTCGTCGACCGCATCGACGACGCGCCGTCCTCCATCATCGTGCAGTTCGCCCTCACCTTCGCGATCTGGATGGCGGCGGACGCCCTGCACCTTTCGGCCGTGCTCACCATCGTCGCCTATGCCGTGACCATCGCGCGTCGGCGCACGCGCCGGTTCGGCGCGCGGCTGCGCCTGCCGGCCTTCGCGGTGTGGGAAACCGTGACCTTCCTCCTCAACGTCCTCGCCTTCGTGCTGATCGGGCTGCAACTGCGCCCGATCCTCGACGCGATGCCGGAGCACACGCTGCTGCGCTCGCTCGGCTTCGCCGGCGCCATCCTGCTCGCCTGCGCGCTGACGCGGCTGTTCTGGGTGTTCGGCTACTACGCCGTGCAAAGCCGCCGCATCGTGCGCCGGGGGTGGAGCGAGCGCCATTCGCTGCGCCCGACCCGGCGCAGCGGCCTCGTCGTCGCCTGGTGCGGCATGCGCGGCATCGTCACGCTGGCGGCCGCCTTCGCGCTGCCCGACGGGCACGACGGCGGACCCGTCTTCCCGCATCGCGAGCTGATGCTGCTCACCGCCTTCATCGTGGTGCTGGGGACGCTGGTGCTGCAGGGCGTGACGCTGCAGCCGCTCCTGGCCTGGGCCAACCTGCGCGACAACGACCCTCTCGGTCGCGAAACGGGCCGGGCGCGCGCTGCCGTCTACAGGGCTGCCCTCGCCGACCTTGCCGCGGACGAGGGGCCTGCGGTGGAAGCGTTGCGCAACGAGTACGCCTTCATCGTCGACGAGGCGGAGGCCCACCCCGACGGGATCGCCCCGGCGATGACCGCGCAGGACGAGCTGCGGCTGCGCACCATCCGCGCCGCGCGACGCAGGCTGGTCAGCCTGCAAACGTCGGGCGAAATCGGCAGCGGGGCCTACAGCCGCATCGAGGCCGAGCTGGACCAGGCGGAGATGCACGCCAGGGAAGCGTGAAGCCGCCCCAGCGGCGAGGCAGCACGCGTGCTCAGCGCGCCGCGGTGGACTGGCGCAGCTGCGAGGTGATGACCGAGTTGTCGGTGCCGCGCAGCACCATCTTGACGAGGCCGCCCTCGTCGAACCACAGGTCGCGGTCGAACTGGCCGCTGAGCTTCACGTGGTCGAGCTGGCGCGGCACCCCGTTCAGCACCACGCGCTCCCCGCCGAGGTCCTGCCCGCGCACCGCCATGCGCTTGCCGTTGCCGGGATCGAACAGCTGTGCGTGTCGCGCAATCTCGGCGGTCCACACACTGGCCGGCATCACGGTCTTCGGCATCGCCGTCGCCGTGCCGTCGACCGTCAAGGTGACCTTGCCGCCTGTGGCGGTCGCCGACAGGGCGTGCGCGTGGCCGTTGTCGTCCGTGGTCGAGCGGAAGGCGACGAGCTGGTTGCCCGTCCAGCTTTGCGTCTCGGTGTGGTCGTAGCGGTAGGCGGTCACGAAGGCGATCTTGACGGCGATGTGGGTGGTGATCGCCACGCTGGTGGTGTCGCCGCTTCGCGTGACGTCGAAGGTGTCGATGCCGATGCTCGCGCCCCCGCGCGTGATGTCGAACACGCGGTGCACGTGCGCCGGCCCTGCGGTGACGTCGGCCGCTGCCGGCACCGACACCGAGGCGGCCATCGCCACGCCAGCCGCGAACAAACCCTTCATGGAACACCCTTTCACGCTTCGCACCGCAGCGCGATTGGATGGCGAGGGAAAGCGCCGCTTTTGTGAAGCGTTGCGGCGACCGGCCTTGGCGCCGAAACGAGGCATCCTGTTGCATCCATGGCCGCCGTCGCGCATTGCTTCGGCTGAACAGGTTCGACCCGTGACCGACCGACAACCGCCCTCCGAGCCGCCGCCTTACTGGACGCAAAGCGCGCCGGCCGCGCGCTGGCGCGACCAAAACGCGTCCGCCCTGCATCGCTTCCTCGGCGGCACGCCGTTCGGCGTCGCCCTCAAGCTGGTGGTGATCTCGTTCATCGTCGGTGCGCTGCTGATGTGGCTGCACATCAGCCCGGCCGACGTGCTCGCGGAGATCGGCGACCTGCTGCACCAGCTTTACGCGCTGGGCTTCCGGTCCCTGCGCGAGTTCGGTACCTATCTCGCGGCCGGGGCGGCGATCGTGCTGCCGGTCTGGCTCCTCATCCGCCTGCTCAGCTATCCCCGACGCTGAACGAGGAGGCTGGTGGCACCGCTCAACGGTGCTTTCCGGGTTGCCAGAGCACGTCGCCGACGCTCGCGGCACCTCCCGCGTGGTTGGCGTAGCGCGCCGCCACGAACAGCAGATCGGACAGGCGGTTGAGGTACTTCAGCGTCGACGGGCTGACCGGCTCATCCGGCATCGCGTTGAGGTTGACGAGCAGGCGCTCGGCCCGGCGCGCGACGGTGCGCGCGACGTGCAGGTGCGCCGCCGCCGCCGAGCCGCCGGGCAACACGAAGGAGCGCAACGGCGCCAGGTCGGCGTTCAGCTTGTCGATGTCGGCTTCGAGCCGCTCGACCTGGGCATCGACGATGCGCAGCGGTTCGTAGGGCAGGGGCTTGCCGCTGTCGGGCGCGCACAGGTCGGCGCCGAGGTCGAACATGTCGTTCTGGATGCGCGCCAGCATGGCGTCGAGCGCGGCGAGTGCCGGCTCCGTCGCCGTGGCGAGGCGCGCGACGCCGATCACGCTGTTGGTTTCGTCGACCGTGCCGTAGGTTTCGATGCGCAGGTCGTCCTTGCGGCGGCGTTCGCCGGTGCCGAGCGCGGTCGTGCCGCCGTCGCCGGACTTGGTGTAGATGCGGTTCAAGACGACCATCGTGGAAGCTCCGGCCTTAAGAAACATCGGCGCGACGCGGGCTGGGCAGGCCGGCGCGTCAGGCGGGGTGGCGGAAGTATTGGCGCACGAACAGCACGCTCATGATGATGACGATGGCCACGAACTGCAAACCGATGCGCCAGCGCATCAGGCGCTGCGACAGGTTCGGGTCGCCGCCGCGCCAGGTGTTGAACAGGCCCATGACGAGCACGATCGCGACGGCGCCGCAGGCGACCGCGACGAGCAGGCTGGTGGCGTGGTACATGGCGCTCCTCTCGAAGAGCGGTCGGCTAAACGGGCCGCCGGTGCCGGGCTCTTGCCCGGAGATGGTGCGCCGCCCCGCTCAATAGGAGCGCAGCAGCCGTTCGAGGTAGTCGATCTCGTCCTGCGCACGGGCCGGGTCGCCGAGGCGACGCCGCAGCTCTTCCAGCACCCGTTGCGCGCGCTGCGCCGCCGGAACGCCCAGCGGATCGAAGCGCGATGACGAATGCAGGGTGTTGCCGCCGCCGCGCGGTCGGCCGAGCGGGTCCGCGTCCCCCGTCGCCTGGCCCTCCTGCCCGCTGTCCTTGCCGTCGCCGCTGGCCTGCCCGTTGCCCTCGCCCTGCTGCTGCTGCATGGCCTCGGCGAGCTTCTTCGCCCCCTTCTGCAGCGCGTCGAGGGCGCGGCCCTGGGCGTCCACCGCCTGGCCGTTCGATCCGTCGCCGTTCTTCAGCGCGTCGGCGGCCTCCCCCATCGCGTCGCCCGCCTCGCCGAGCGCGCCCTGGCCCTGGCCCGTCGCCTTCAGCTTCTTCTGGATGGCGGCGAGGCGGTCATGCAGCTCCTGCTGGCGCTGGTCGAGGCTTCGCCCGGCCTGCCCGCCTTCCCGCTGCGGCTCGCCCCGGCCCTGCTTGCCCTGGCCGCCCTGGCCCTTTCCGTTCTGGCCGCGTCCGCCCTGTTCCCGGCCACCCTGTTCCTGACCGGCCCGTTCCTGCCCGCCCTGGCCGCGTCCGGGCTTCTCTTCGTCGCCGTCCTCGTCGGTGTCGGCGCGCTGCTCGCCGCCCTGCATCTGCTTGAAGGTCTGGTCGCGCAGCTCCTGCTGGTCGCGCATCATCTGGTCGAGCTGGTTCAGGCTCTCGGCCATGGCGCGCGCCTGCGGGTCGGCCTTGCCGCGCTTGGCGGTCTTGAGGTTCTCCAGAATCTCCTGCAACTCGTCCAGCGCCCGCTTGGCCTCCTCGCGGTTGCCCGAGCGCGCCTGCTCCTTCAAGCGATCGATCAGCTTCTGGAGGTCGCGCGGGCTGATCGCCTTGGAGGGCTGGGCGTTGTCCGCCCGCTGCCCGTCCCCCTTGGCGTCCTGCTCGGCCAGCTCCTTGAGGAACCGGTCCATCGCCGCCTGGAGGTTTTGCGTCAGCGTCTGGATGTCCTCGTCGGGCGCGCGGCGCTCGATGGCGTCGCGCAGCTCCTTCTCGGCATTGCGCAGGGCGCGCTCGGCATCGCTGAGGTCGCCGTTCTCGATCTGCAGCGCCATGCCCCACAGGAAGTCCGCCACCGCGACGAGGTCAGGTTTGGCCTGCGCCCGCGCCAGCGCGTCGGCGGCGTAGCGCAGCCCGAGGTAGACGCCCTTGCTCGTGCCGAAGCCGTCGGGCTCGAGCATCAGCGCGTCGAGTGCCGCGGCGACGCTCGCCCGGCGTCCGGGGTCGAGCACGAGCAGGCGGCGCTGCTCGACGAGGGCGCGGGCGAGCGGATTGCCGAACGGCTTCTGCGGCAGCACGATCTCGACCGGCTCGCTCCTGCCCTCGTTGCCGCCCTCGTCGCGGGCGACGAGCACCATGCTTACCCGTGCGCCGGCCCAGGGGTGGTCCGACAGGTCGGCCGTGGTGTCGGCGTCGCCGATGCCGTGAGTCACGCCCGGCAGGGAAAGCTGGACCTTCGGCGGATCAACGAGGGAGGGCCCGGCGACCGCTTCGCCGTCGAGCTTGGGATGGGCGAACACGGCCTCTGCGCCGGCGACCCCGTAGTCGTCGGCGAGCGTGTAGGCCAGGGTCAGCGAGCCGCGGGCGTTGCTCTTGGGTACCTCGCGCAGCACGATCGTCGGCGGCAGGTCGGGGACCGCGGCGATGTCGAAGGTGCCGCGCAGGCTGCCGCCTTGGCGCAGCACGAGCCTGCTGTCGCCATGCAGCACCAGCCGCGTTTCCCCCGGGGCGGCGGCATCGCCCGTCGTCTTGCCGTCAGCCGTCTTGTCGTCGGCGGGCTTGCCATCGCTGGTCTTGCCGTCCGCGACCTTCTCGACCGGCTTCGGCGGCGGCGGGAGCAGCGGTCCCGAGGTTTCGACGGCCGCGGCCTCGTCGCCCGCCGAGCGGATGATGAGGGTGGAGCCGATCGGTGCGGCCAGGCGCAGCGGATGCGCGGCGTCGTGCGCCGCGTCGGCGGCAAGGTCGAGGAGCACGGGGGCCTTGCCGGTATAGGCGGGCGGATCGATCCACGCGTCGAGTCGCGATCCCGCGCCGGACGCTGCGAAGCCGCCGACGTCGAAGGCGGCGGCGACGCGGGCGTAGCGCTGCGGGCCGGCGACGATGGCGCAGGCCAGGCAGGCGACGACGACACCGGCGCGAAGCGCGAAGCGGTCGAGATCGGCCGCGCGCGGCGAAGGAGCGCCGGGCTTGAAGCGATCGACCTCGGCCTCGGCGCGGCGCAGGTGCAGCGCCCACAGCGCGTCCGTCCCCGGGTCGCGCCCGGCGGTCGCCAGGCGGTCGTCGAGCGAGGAGGCCGGGCGATGGCCGAGTCCCGAGGCTCGGTCGATGCGCTTCAGCGCGTCGCGCCGCCCGATCGGCGCGAGTCGCCGCAGGCCGAAGCAAGACGCGGCGAGGAGCAGCGCGAACAGGGCGACGCCGCCCGCGCGCGCCCAGTGCGGCACGGCGAGCCACAACCCGAGCCACGACACGCACAGGAACAGGCCGACGACGACGAGCGGAGGGATCAGCCCGCGCCACAGGCGCTCCCACAGATCCGCCGCGCGCGCCAGGGCGACGAGGCGCTGGAGGCGCCGCTCGGTCGCGCTCTGCGGGGGCCGCTCAGCGGGTCGGGTCAAGGATGGCTCCGGTCGACCCCGCCGAGAAGGCCGGGTCGTGCCATTCTTATCGCAACCAAGCCGGAAGTTTGTCGAGGGCGATCATCTCGTCATAGCTCGGGCGCGGCCTCACGACGCTCCAGCGCGCGCCGTCGACCAGCACTTCCGGGACGAGCCGGCGCGTATTGTAGGTCCCGGCCTGCACGGCCCCATAGGCGCCGGCGGAGAGCACGGCGAGGCGCTCGCCCGGCTCCGGTTCGGGAAGCATGCGGTCCTGTGCGAGGTAGTCGCCGGTTTCGCACACCGGGCCGACGATGTCGGCGACGCGGGACGGCCGGGCGGGCGGCGGAGCGCGAAGCGGGACGATCTCGTGGTGTGCCTCGTAAAGCGTCGGGCGGATCAGGTCGTTCATCGCCGCATCGATCACCACGAAGGTCTTGGCCTCGCCGCGCTTCACCAGGATCACGCTGGCAACGAGCACGCCGGCGTTGCCGACGATGAGCCGCCCCGGCTCGAAGATCAGCCGGCCGTCGAAGCGCCCGAGGTGCCGCCGCACCACCGCCGCGTAGCGTTCGGGGTGGTAGCTGTCCGGGTTCTCGCCGGAATGATAGGGGATGCCGAGGCCGCCGCCGAGGTCGAGGTGGGCGATGGCGTGGCCGTCCGCCGCGAGCTGCTCCAGGAAGCCGGCGAGCCGCGCGAAGGCGTCGTCGAAGGGCTGGAGGTCGGTGATCTGCGAGCCGATGTGCATGTCGATGCCGGCGACATCGATGCCGGGCAGCGCCGCCGCCTCGGCGTAAACGTGCCGCGCGCGGGCGAGCGGGATGCCGAACTTGTTCTCCGCCTTGCCGGTCGAGATCTTGGCGTGGGTGAGGGCGTCGACGTCGGGGTTGACGCGCAACGCGACCGGCGCGGTGGCGCCTTTCTCCACGGCGACCCGCGACAGGGTGGCGAGTTCGGCCTCCGACTCGACGTTGAAGCACAGGAGGCCCTGGTCGAGGGCGTAGGCCATTTCGGCTTCCGTCTTGCCGACGCCGGAGAAGGTGATGCGCCGGCCGGGCACCCCCGCCGCCCGCGCCCGGCGCAGTTCGCCCTCCGACACCACGTCCATGCCGGCACCCTCGCGCGCCAGCGTCGTCAGCACCGCCTGATTGGAGTTCGCCTTGACGGCGTAGCAGACCAGCGCGTCGAGGCCGGCGAAGGCATCGCGGAACACGCGGAAGTGCCGCCGGATCGTCGCCGTGGAATAACAGTAGAACGGTGTGCCGACCGCGTCCGCCACGGCGTCGAGGTCGACGTCCTCGGCGTGGAGCACGCCGGAGCGCAGCGCGAAGTGGTGCATGGACGCTGCGCTAGCGGATTGCGGCCTACTTGACCAGCGGATCGAGGAAGAAGGTGTTGGGCTTGTTCGCCGGCGGCGCGTTGATCGGGCGCGCCGGGTTCTTGGTGGCCGAGTTCAGCTTGGCGATGGCCGATTGTTCGTACACGACGTCGGGCGGCTGGATCAGGCCGGGGTCGTCGATCTGTTCGAGCTGCCGGGTTTGCGTATCCTTGAGCGTCGCCGGGTCGGGCTGCGGGGCGCGCGCCTGCGGCGACAGGGGCGGCGGTTCGAGCGGCCCCTTCTTGCCGCAGCCGGCGAGCAGCGGCGCGGCGCAGCAGGCCACGAGGACGATGCGGGATATCAACACGCGACCCAATGAGCGGACTCCGATCGCGGTCAGCTATAAAGGAAAGCCGACGCCGAGCGAAGCTGCGCCGGGACGATGCGCGCGCAGCGTGACCAAGATGCCGTGATGCTGCCCGAGCTTTCGCAAGAAAACCTGAACCGGGAAGACCAAAACCGGGAAGACCAGAACCGGGAAGCCTTGGGCCGGAACATCCTGGACGGGGCCGGGCTGCTCGGGCGGCTGCTGTACCGCGACGCCCTGATGCTGGTGGTCGACAAGCCGGCGGGCATCGCCGTGCACCGCGGCCCCCGGAGCGGACCGAACGGCGGCGCCAACCTCGAAGAACTGTTCGGCGCGCTGCGCTTCGGCCTGCCGCGCGACCCGGCGCTGGCGCATCGCCTCGACCGCGACACGTCGGGCTGCCTCGTGCTCGGGCGCCACCGCAAGGCGCTGGAAAGGCTCGGGCTGCTGTTCAAGCAGGGCAAGGTCGCCAAGACGTACTGGGCGGTCGTCGAGGGGGCGCCGGACGCGGAGGAAGGGTTGATCGACCTCGCGCTCGGGCGACGCGACGCGACGCGCGGCTGGTGGATGAAGGTCGACCCCGCCGGCCAGCCCTCGCGAACGCGCTGGCGCGTGCTCGGGCGGGGCGGCGACGGCCGCACCGCGCTGGCGCTGATGCCGCTGACCGGGCGCACGCACCAGCTGCGCGTCCATTGCGCGGCGATGGGATGGCCGATCCTCGGCGACCCCATCTACGGACGCGGCGGCGCGCCCCTCCACCTCCACGCGCGGGCGGTGGCGGTGCCGTTGTACAAGAACAAGGACGCGGTGGCGGTGGAGGCGCCGTTGCCGGCGCACATGGGTGGCGCCTTCGCCGCGCTGGTCGCGCCGCCGGTCGACGGTCAGGACGCGGCGAACCGCGCGAATGCCGCGACGACCTTGACGTAAACGTCGCGCTTGAAGGGGATCACCAGGCGCGGCAACTCCTCCATGCGCGCCCAACGCCAGGTTTCGAACTCCGGCTTCACCCCGCCGGCCGGGCGCAGCACGTCGATCTCATCCTCGCGCCCGGTGAAGCGCAGGGCGAACCATTTCTGGCGCTGGCCCTGGTAGCGCCCGCGCCACGCCTTCTTGGTGGCATCCGTGGGCAAGTCATAGCTGTACCAGTCCGGCGCCTCCCCCAGCCGCTCGACGGAGGTGACGTTGGTTTCCTCCGTCAGCTCGCGCAACGCCGCCTGGTATGGCTGCTCGCCCGGATCGATGCCGCCCTGCGGCATCTGCCAGAGGTAACCGTTGCCAGCGAGATCGAGCGGACGCTTCATTCGGCGCTTGCCGAGGAAGACCAGCCCCTGCGCGTTGAGGAGCATGATCCCGACGCAGGGACGGTAGTGGCTGACATCCTGGGGCGGCGCGATACTCATCTCGTGTTTGTTGCAACACTTGCGTCGTGCCGGGCAAGGGCGCTGACGGGGACGAGCGCGATGTTCTTCGCCGCGAGGTCCGACGCGAAGCGGGCGATGGCGGGCAGATGGTCGGGCAGGCCGCTCGCCATGCCGATCGCCTGGCCCTTGCGGCGGGCGATGCCGACGAGGGTATTGAGGTTGGCGCGCACCACAGCCGGCTCGGCCGTCGCGTCGAGCACGAGATCGGCCTGCGCGACCGCGACGTTCATCTGCGGGCCGAGGCTTGCCGCGAGGCTGCGCTTCGACGTGCCGTCGTCGAGGAAGAACAGGTTACGCGCCGCCGCCGCCTTGAGCACGGCGGTCATCGCGGCGGCGTTGGCCGTCACGGGGGCGCCGAGCAGGTTGGCAAGACCGGTGTAGCCGTCGAGGCGACTCATCGACCAGTCGAGGTCGCCCGCCAGCGCCGCGGGCGAGGCGTCGGGCCGCAATGCGTGCGGGCCGGGCATCCCGCCCCCGGTGTTCTGCATGGGGAGCTGCAAAAGCACCTCGTGGCCCTTCCCCTTCGCCGCCGCGACGGTGGCGGCCGGCGCGTAGGGCAGGAAAGCGAACGTCACGCCGACGGGCATGGTGTCGATGGCGGTCTGCGTCGCGGTCTGGCTCAGCCCCATGCCGCCGACATAGATCGCGATGCGTGGGCCGTCGGGGGACTTCGCCTTGGTGCCCTGTGCGCTGCCCTGGCCACTTCCCGAGAGGCCGCCGCCGGGACCGGCCGCCGCCCCGCTCCGAAGCTTGGGGGCGGCATCGAGCTGGTGGGTGACATCGATCACGAGCGGGGCCGGCGCCGGCGCCGCCGTCGTCACGGGTCCGCTCGATCCGCGGTGGACACGGACGCCGTTCTCCAGCGACCCCTCGTCGGCCGGTTCCGCCGCGCCGGGCGGGCGCACCGAGGGGCTGGATGGGACGGCTGCGGCGAGCGAACCGGTCGGCGTCGCATCCATCGCCTGGCCGGTCCCCGGCACGGCCGGCGAGTTCGCCGGCGGTTTGACCCCATCCGGCAGGACGGCCACCGCGTAGGGATCACCGCCGCGCGGATCGCCCGTCGCGAGCAGGGCGCCGAGGCCGGCGAGCGCACCCGCAGCGCCGACGCAGCCGACGAGGAGACCGAAGCGTCGGCGCGGACGGGGCGGCTCCATCCCCAGGGGGGCGTTCAGATCCATCGGAGCACGTCCTCAACGGCGGCCGGACCCCGCGCGTCGCCCGTGCGAATCAGCGCTGGGCCGGCGCGCCCACGGTACCGCATCGGGCGGCGGCGCGCGCTGCCGTTCCGCCGCCCGCCCGCTCACGGGATCTTGGAGGGCGGCGGCACGGCCGGGGTGCCGCCGGTGGTCGGCGCCGCCGGTACGGGGTCCCCGGGCTTGACGCTGGTCGCCGGCGCGGCAGCCGGCATCGGTGCGGCCGGGGCCGGGTTGGTCGGCGTGGCGTTGGCCGCCCGCTTGATGCCGCGAAGCAGGTCCTCGGCGGCGATGAGCTGCGTGTCCTTGGTCGGGTCCTCCGGCACGTAGGCGCTGGAGCCATGCTCCTCCGAGCCGTTGGTGAGGTGCCCCTTCATGTCGGCCTCGCCCTTGAAGCCGTCCTTGTCCTTGAACTTGGCCGGGATGTCCTCGTTGATCACCACGTCCGGGTCGATGCCCTTGGCCTGGATGGAGCGGCCGGACGGCGTGTAGTACCGCGCGGTGGTGAGGCGGATCGCGCCGTTGCTCTGCCCCAGCGGGATGATCGTCTGCACCGAGCCCTTGCCGAAGGAGCGCGTGCCCATGATGGTACCGCGCTTGTGGTCCTGGAGGGCGCCGGCGACGATCTCGGAGGCCGAGGCCGAGCCGCCGTTGATCAGCACCACCAGCGGCTTGCCCTTGGAAATATCGCCGGGGCGGGCGTTGTAGCGCTGCGTTTCGTCGGCGTTGCGGCCGCGCGTCGAAACGATCTCGCCACGGTCGATGAAGGCGTTGGACACGGCGATCGACTGGTCGAGCAGGCCGCCGGGATTGTTGCGCAGGTCGAGGATGTAGCCCTTGAAGCGGTCGGCCGGGATCTCCTTGAAGAACTTGTCGATGGCCTCCTTCACCCCGTCGGCGGTCTGCTCGTTGAACTGGGTGATGCGGATGTAGCCGATGTCGCCGCCCTCGATCTTGTTGCGCACCGACTTGATGGTGATCACCGCGCGGGTGAGCTTGACGTCCTTCGACTCCTTGGCGGAGCCACGCAGGATCTGCAGCGTGATGCCGGTGTTGACCGGGCCGCGCATCTTGTCGACCGCCTGGTTGAGGGTGAGGCCGGACACCTGCTCGCCGTCGATGGCGTTGATGATGTCGCCCGACATGATGCCGGCCTTGGCGGCGGGCGTGTCGTCAATGGGCGTCACCACCTTGATGAGGTCGTTGTCCTGGGTGACCTCGATGCCAAGCCCGCCGAACTCGCCATGGGTCTGCACCTGCATGTCGCGGAAGCCCTTGGCGTCCATGTAGGACGAGTGCGGGTCGAGCGAGGTCAGCATGCCGTTGATCGCCGCCTCGACGAGCTTCTGGTCGTCGGGCTTCTCGACGTAGTCGGTGCGGATCTTCTCGAACACGTCGGCGTAAAGGTTGAGGCTGCGGTACACGTCGGAAGCGGCGGCGCGGGCGCCCGTCAGCAGGTGGGATTGCGTGCCGAGCGTCACGGTGGAGGCGCCAAGAACCGCACCAAACAACACGAGCGAGACTTTGCGCATCAGCCGCGAACCTTTTGAAGCTCCGGTTTCGCCCACCATGGGCCCGGATCGATAGTCGCCCCATCCTTGCGGAACTCGACGTACAGCAGGGGCTGCGCGGCACCGAGGGCAACGGCGGCGGCAGTCTTGGCTGAGCCATCGCCCATGACCGCGACGGGTTCGCCGGCCAGCACGAACTGGCCCAAACTTACGTTGACCCTGTCCGTACCGGCAAGGACTATATAATAGCCGCCGCCGGCGTTCAGGATCAACACTTGCCCGAACGAACGGTAGGGGCCGGCATAGGCGATCCAGCAATCGGCGGGTGCCGTCACCACCGCGCCCGGCTGCGTGGCGAAAAGCGTGCCCTTTTCGGCGCCGCCGAGCCCGTCATCCTCGCCGAAGCGGCGCAGAACCGAGCCGCCCACCGGCGCCGACACCGTGCCCCGCGCCGAGGCGAAGGCGACGGCCGGCGCGAGACGCGCCGGGTCCTTCGCCGCATCCCTCGCGCCGTCCCTTGCCCCATCCCTGGCTCCGGCCGGGGCAGCCCCGCCCGCCAGCGCGGCGAGCCGTTCGTCCGATGTCCGGGCGGCAGCAGCGGCCTGCGCGGCTGCCGTTTCACGCTCCATGCGGCCGATCAACTCCTTCACCGATCCGGTCTGTTCGGCGAGCTGCTTCGCCTTGTCGCGTTCCGCCGCGAGGTCGGCCTCCGCCTTGCCGAGCGCCCCCTGGCGCGCCTCGATCAGCGCCGACAGGCGGGCGCGCTCGCCGCCCAGCGCGGCGAGGTCGGCGTCGAGCCGCCGGCGCTCGTCCTCGATCGCCCGGCGCGTCCGCGTCAGCTCGGCCAGCGTGGCGGCCAGCGCTTCCGTTTCCGCACGCATGCCGGGCAGCACGGCGCCGAGCAGCATGGAGGTGCGGATCGCCTTCAGCACGTCCTCGGGCTCGACCAGCAGGGCGGGCGGCGGGCGGCGCCCCATGCGCTGCAGGGCGGCGAGCACCTCCGCGATCACCGCCCGGCGGCTGCGCAGGCCGGCGGAGATCGCCTCTCCCTTGGCGGTGAGGTCGCGCAGCCTGCCTTCCCCATCGGTGATCGCCGCCTCGTCGGCGGACACCTTGCGCGTGACGTCGATCAGCGTCGATTGGAAGCGCGCGCGGTCGGTCCTGTAGGTCTCGATGTCGCCAGACAGCGTGCGGCGCCGGGCATCCAGTTCCTCGCTGGTGTCCCGTAGCCCGCGCAGCTTCAGCTGGCCGTCGTCGAGGGCGGTGGGGGAGGCCGTTTCAGCGGCGGCGCAGGAAACGGGGCAGGCGAGAACGGGGCAGGCTGGAACGGGGCAGGCCGGGACGAGGCTGAGCGCGACGACCCGCAACGGGCGGAGATGCCGGCGCAGTCTCGCCCATCCCCGCCCTCGTCGCATGCCGTCCTCCGCGGCGCCGGCTCCGCCGGTCCGTGCCGGGCGGACGAAAAGCCGCGAACATGTCGTTATCGCGGCGGCCCCGGACACATCGCTGCGACCATGCCCGTCGCGATCTTGCCGGCGGGGTCGGCGCCGTGCATGCAACGCCGGCGGCGGTTGCGAAAGGACGAAATCATGGAGCCGGAGCTGAGGCACTGGTGGCAGCGGGCCGTGATCTACCAGGTCTACCCCCGCTCGTTCCAGGACAGCACGGGCGACGGCATCGGCGACCTCAGGGGCATCGCGGCGCGCCTCGACCACCTTCACGACCTCGGCATCGACACCGTTTGGCTGTCACCGATCTATCCCTCGCCGATGGCCGATTTCGGCTACGACGTGGCGGACTACACCGGGATCGACCCGATGTTCGGCAGCTTGGCCGATTTCGACGCGCTGGTCGCCGCGGTGCACGCGCGCGGCATGCGCCTCGTGCTCGACTACGTGCCGAACCACAGCTCCGACCGGCACCCCTGGTTCCGCGCCAGCCGCGCATCGCGCAGCGATCCGAAGCGCGACTGGTACGTGTGGCGCGACCCGGCGCCGGACGGCGGGCCGCCCAACAACTGGCTCAGCCATTTCGGCGGCATCGCCTGGGAGTTCGACGCGGCAACCGGGCAATACTACCTGCACTCCTTCCTCAAGGAGCAGCCGGACCTGAACTGGCGCAACCCGGCGGTCGAGGCGGCGATGTTCGACGTGCTGCGCTTCTGGCTGGAGCGCGGCGTCGACGGGTTCCGCGTCGACGTGATGTGGTGCATGGTCAAGGACGCGTCGCTTCGCGACAATCCGCAGAACCCGGATTGGCGGCCGGGGCAGTCGACGCGCGACAAGCTCCTCCCCGTCTACGACGCCGATCGCCCGGAAACGATGGAGCTGGTGCGCGCGATGCGCCGGCTGCTGGACGGCTATGGCGACCGCCTGCTGATCGGCGAAATCTACCTGCCGGTCGAGCGTTTGGTGGCCTATTACGGTCGCAACGGCGACGGCGCCCAGATGCCGTTCAACTTCACCCTCGTCAAGGCGCCGTGGACGGCGGCGGCGGTGGCGGCCGTGATCGTTCGCTACGAGGCGGCGCTGCCGACCGGCGCTTGGCCGAACTGGGTGCTGTCGAACCACGACCAGTCGCGCGTCGGCACCCGCATCGGCGCGGCCCAGGCGCGCGTCGCCGCCATGCTGCTGCTGACCCTGCGCGGCACCCCGACGATCTACTACGGCGAGGAGATCGGCATGCTGGACGTGCCGATCCCGCCGAACCTCGTCCAGGACCCGGCGGAAAAGCGCCAGCCCGGCATCGGCCAGGGCCGTGACCCCGAGCGCACGCCGATGCCGTGGGACGCCGGCCGCAACGGCGGCTTCACCAGCGGCACGCCGTGGCTGCCGCTCGGCGCCGACCTGACGACGGTGAACGTGGCGAGCGAGGCGGCGGACCCCCGCTCGACCCTGGCGCTCTACGCGGCGCTGCTCGCGCTGCGGCGCCGCGAGCCGGTTCTCCTCGCTGGCGCGGTCGCGGAGGTCGCGGCTGAGGGCGCGGTGCTGCGCTTCGTGCGGGTTGCGGGCACGACGCGCTTCGCCGTGCTGCTCAACATGAGCGAGGCCATGGCGCGGGCGGCTGCGGGGGGCGGTGGCGTCATCGTGCTGTCGACGCAGCTCGACCGGGCGGGCGAGCGCGTCGAGGGTACCCTGTCCCTGCGCCCCGCCGAGGGCTGCATCCTGCGCCTCGACCCGAGCTGACGCGTCAGGCGCGGTGGTAGGGATGCCCGGTGAGGATCGTCACAGCCCGGTAAAGCTGTTCGCACGCCATCACCCGGACGAGCTGGTGCGGCCAAGTCATGGCGCCGAAGGCGATGATGCGGATGGCCTCGCGGCGCAGTTCGGGATCGAGACCGTCGGCGCCGCCGATAACGAGGGCGACGCCGCCCCAGCCCTCGTCACGCGCGACGCCGAGTTGGGCGGCGAAGCGCCCGCTGTCGATGGAGTCGCCGCCCTCGTCGAGCGCGATCAGGCGCAGGCCTATTCCGCCAGCCGCCCGCAGCCGCACGGCCTCGTCGGAACGGCGCAGCTCGGGGCTCCGCGCCCGCGCCTCATCGATCTCGCGCAAGTCGAACGCGAAGCCGGCGCGCCGCCCGGCGGCCGTCGCACGCGCGAGGTAGCGCTCCTGGAGGTCGCGCTCCGGACCGGACTTGAGCCGGCCGACGCACAGCAGGCGGACGTGCAGCACCGGGGCAAGCCCCGCGCGGGGTCAGGCCGTGAGCGGCCGGTCCGCGCCCCACATCTTTTCGAGGTTGTAGAACTGCCGCACTTCCGGGCGGAAGATGTGGACGATGACGTCGCCGGCATCGATGAGAACCCAGTCGCCGTTGGCGAGGCCCTCGATGCGCACCGGCGTGTCCGCCGTCTTCAACACGCGCAGGATGCGGTCCGCGATCGCGCCGACATGGACGCTGGAGCGCCCGGTGGTGATGACCATCGCATCGGCGATGGAGGTTTTTCCGTGCAGGTCGATTAGGGTCGTGTCTTCGGCCTTGGCATCGTCGAGACACCCCACCACGACGTTCACGAGCGATCCGCCGTTCGGCTCCTGGCCCCCCAGCGGTGGAAGCTGCCTGTCGGCGGCTTGACTCAAACCCATGTTTATCAGCGTGCGCTTCCTCAAACGGACCGGTCAGCGGACCGGTGTACGTGCAAGATGGCGTAAGCGCGCGCGCTTTTCAATCCAGTCCGCCTTTCCGTCCCCATCGGCGGCGGGGTTCCCTGTTCTTTACGCCGCATCCACCGCGCCCATCATGGCTTTTGCCTTGGTCCAAGGCGAAGATGCCGGCTGTTGGCGCAAAAGTTGAAACGGCACCGGGCAGCGCACCGCCACGCAGCAGTCGGCCTTGCACGGCATCACCGGTGACTCACTGCCAGTAATCGCGCGATGGTGGGCGGGCCCGGTCACGGTGCCGCAACGACCTCAGGAGAACGAACGCCCATGCAGCCGGAAGCGCAGACAGCCTTGCAAAACGGGAATGGCATGCCGGCCGCGGTGAGGGCGACCGCCGCCGAAACGGAGGAACTGCGCATCGCCATCGTGGACAAGCTGATCTACGCGGTGGGCAAGGACATCAAGACGGCGAGTTCGCGCGACTGGTTCGTCGCCCTGGCCCTGGCCGTGCGCGACCGCATCGTCGACCGCTGGATGAGCGCCACGCGGCGCAGCCACCAGACCGGCGGCAAGCAGGTTTATTATCTGTCCGTTGAGTTCCTGATCGGCCGCTTGCTGATGGACGCGCTGACCAACCTGCGCCTCACCGACGCGGCGCGCGAAGCGCTGGCCGTGCTCGGCGTCGATCTCGCCGAGGTGCGCGCGCAGGAGCCCGACGCCGCGCTCGGCAATGGCGGCCTCGGCCGCCTCGCCGCCTGCTTCATGGAGTCGATGGCGAGCGTGGGGCTGCCGGCCTACGGCTACGGCATCCGCTACGAGCACGGGCTGTTCCGCCAGGGCATCTCGGACGGCTGGCAGCATGAAATGCCGGAGGATTGGCTGGCCTACGGCAACCCGTGGGAGTTCGAGCGGCCCGAGGTGGCCTACCCCATCCATTTCGGCGGCTATGTCGAGCAGGTCGGCGGTGACGGCGACAGCGTGAAGCACATCTGGCACCCGCGCGAAACGGTGAACGCGGTCGCCTACGACACGCCGGTGATCGGCTGGCAGGGCCGCCACGCCAACACGCTGCGCCTGTGGTCGGCGCGCGCCCTCAGCCAGATCGACTTGACCGGCTTTAATCGCGGCGACCACGTCGGCTCCTTCGCCGCCCGCACCCACGCGGAGTCGATCTCGCGGGTGCTTTATCCTTCCGACGAGACGCGCTCGGGCCAGGCGCTGCGCCTGCGCCAGGAGTTCTTCTTCACCTCGGCCTCGCTGCAGGACCTGATCCGGCGCCACCTCGTGCTCCACAAGGCGATCCGCAAGCTGCCGGACTGCGCGGCGATCCACATGAACGACACCCACCCCGCGATCGCGGTCGCCGAGCTGATGCGCCTGCTGTTGGACGAGCACGGCGTGCCGTGGAACGAGGCGTGGTCGATCACCCAGCGCACCCTGAACTACACCAATCACACCCTGTTGCCCGAGGCATTGGAAGCTTGGCCGCTCGAACTGATGAACGACCTGCTGCCGCGGCACATGCAGATCATCTTCCTCATCAACCACAAGCACCTCGCCAAGGTGCCGGCGGAGATGCGCAAGGACGAGGCGAAGCTCGCCGCCGTTTCCCTCATCGAGGAGGGCGGCGGCAAGCGGGTGCGCATGGGGCACCTCGCCTTCATCGGCTCCAACAGCATCAACGGCGTGTCGGCGCTGCACACCGACCTGATGAAGCAGACGATCTTCTCCGACCTCGGCGCGATCTACCCCGGCCGCATCAACAACAAGACCAACGGCATCACCTTCCGCCGCTGGCTGATGGAGGCCAATCCGGGCTTGACTGCCCTGCTCGTCGACACGGTGGGGCCGAAAGTCCTCGACGACCCGACGCAATTGACGAAGTTCGAGGCCTTCGCCGAGGACGCGGGTGTGGCCGAGCGCATGGCGCGCGTGCGCCGGCGCAACAAGCAGGCCTTGGCCGCCGTCATCGAGGAGCGCCTCGGCGTTACCGTGTCGCCCGACGCGCTGTTCGACGTGCAGATCAAGCGCATCCACGAATACAAGCGCCAGCTTCTCAACGTGCTGTCGACGGCCGCGCTGTACCGCGAGATCAAGCTCAACCCCGGCCAAACCTACAACCCGCGCGTCAAGATCTTCGCCGGCAAGGCGGCGGCGAGCTACCATCGCGCTAAGCTCATCATCAAGCTCGCCAACGACGTGGCGCGCGTCGTCAACAACGACCCCGACATCGGCGACAAGCTGAAGGTCGCGTTCCTGCCGAACTACAATGTCAGCCTCGCCGAGGTCATCATCCCCGCCGCCGACCTCAGCGAGCAGATTTCCACCGCCGGCATGGAGGCGTCGGGCACCGGCAACATGAAGATGGCGCTGAACGGCGCGCTGACGATCGGCACGATGGACGGCGCCAACATCGAGATCTCCGAGGCGGTCGGGCTCGACAACATCTTCATCTTCGGCATGACCACGCCCGAGGTCGAGCAGCGCCGCGCCGACGGGTTCCGCGGCCGCGACGCGCTGCTCAACTCCTACCGGCTGAAGGACGTGCTGGACGCGATCTACGACGGGATGTTTTCGCCCGACGACCGCTCGCGCTACCACTCCCTCGTCGATGCCGTGCTCGGCTTCGACACCTTCATGGTCGCCGCCGACTTCGAGGCGTATTGGCGCCGCCAGCGCGACGTCGACGCGCTGTGGGCGCAGCCCAAGGCGTGGGCGAAGGCGCGGACCAAGAACATCTCCTCCATGGCGTGGTTCTCGTCCGACCGCACGATCCGCGAATACGCCGACGAGATCTGGCACGCGCCGATGATGTAAGCCGCGCGGGGGCGCCGGGGGTAGCCAACCCGCCGCCCCCGGTGTATGGAGCCGCTTCCCCATCATCATCGGGCTTATCGGCCCGCGCGTCCCTTCCGGGACCAGCCCTCGAAGAGTCGCCGCCATGGCCGTTCCCAAGCGCAAGACGTCCCCGATGAAGCGCGGCTTCCGCCGTTCCGCCGACGCCCTCAAGGCGCCGACCTACGTCGAGGACAAGGATTCGGGCGAACTGCGCCGGCCGCACCACGTCGACCTCAAGACCGGCATGTACAAGGGCCGGCAGGTGCTGACGCCCAAGACGCCCGTCGAGGCGTAGATGACGCCCGCTGCGGCGGTAGGCACACCTCCGTCGCTCCGGAAAGACCCTCCCGCACGGGCCTTTCCTGTTTACGGGCAGGTCAGGACCGGAAGCGTCTGACGTAGTCCGCGTCGTAGAGCGCGCTGTCGCGGAAGCCTTCGGCGTCGAGCGCGCGCCCGACCAGGATCAGCGCCGTGCGCTCGACCGGGTCGGCCGCCATCAGCCCGGCGATGGTGCCGAGCGTGCCGCGCACCACCCGCTCCTGCGGCCAGGATGCCCAGGCGACCACCGCCGCCGGGCAGTCCGCCCCGTAGTGCCCGGCGAGTTCGTCGGCGATCCGCGCCAGCGCGTGGATGGACAGGTGGATCGCCAGCGTCGCCCCCGTCGCCGCGAAGGCGCTGAGCGTTTCGCCGGGCGGCATGGTGGAGGCGCGCCCGCTCGTGCGCGTCAGCACCACGCTTTGCGCCACCTCCGGTACGGTGAGTTCGCGTTTGAGCGCGGCGGCGGCTGCGGCGAAGGACGGCACGCCGGGCGTCATCGTGTAGGGGATGCCGGCCGCGTCGAGGCGGCGCATCTGCTCCGCCGCCGCACTCCAGATCGACAGGTCGCCGGAATGGAGTCGGGCCACATCCTGGCCGGCCTCGTGGGCATGGGTGAACGCGGCGACGATGCCGTCGAGGTCGAGCGCCGAGGTGTCGACCACCCGCGCATCGGGCGGGCAATGCGCGAGCAGCGCCGGCGGGATCAGCGAGCCGGCGTAAAGGCACACCGGGCAGCGGGCGATGAGGTCGCGTCCGCGCAGCGTGATCAGGTCGGGCGCGCCGGGGCCGGCGCCGATGAAGTGAACGGTCATGCGCCCGTCATAGGCGCGGTCCGGCGATGGCGCACGTCGCGGCGGGCGCGGCGCGGCGCGGCACCAGCAGCACCGCACCGGCGCCGGCGCCGGCCAGCGCCGCCGTTTCCGCGACGGAGGGCAGGCCGAACAGGGCCT
>CAXTFM010000002.1:6743-74737 GCA_964243435.1 uncultured Beijerinckiaceae bacterium | reverse complement strand
CGTCCACGCCACGGCCGCGCTCGGGCGGGACGCGGCCGGCCTCGACGCGCTGGTGCCGGTCGCCGCCGGCGTCGCCGCCGCGCCGTTCTCGGCCACGCCGAGCGAGTACATCCTGTGGTTCCGCCCCGAGCGCCACACCACCGTGACGTGGGGCGGCGACCCCAACAAGCCGGTGATCGTCGGCACCGACCCGCGGCAGCTGTCGCCGCGCCTGTCCTTCGCGCAATGGCACGAAGTGGTGGAGGGTACGTCCGACCCGTGGACGCCGGCCGACCTCGCCGCCGCGCGCCTCGTCGGGCGCACGGTGGCGGCACTGGTGCTGCACTTCCGGTCCGTGCGCCTGCTTCAGGCGCAGGACCAGCTCGATACCCTGTCGCGGCAGGTGCGCGGCTCGGCGCAGCCGGTGTTGGTCGCCGACGCCGGCGGGCGCGTGGTGCTGATGAACGAGGCCTTCGCCGCCTTGCTCGGGGCCGGGCAGTCGGCACCGCGTCGCCTCGACGACCTGCCACGCCTGTTCGGCGGGTCGCTCGGCCTGGTGCGGCGCCTCGACGACCTCGTCGCCCACGACCAACCGTTCCGCGCCGAGCTGGCGCTGGCGAGCCTCGGCAGCATGCCGCGGCCGCACGCGGTCGCGGCGGAGCCGGTCGCCGCCGCCGACGGCCGCAGGCTCGGCTACATCGTCCGTCTGGAGGGCTTGGCGGACCGCGTCGCTGCCGAGGCCGCACGCCGTGCGCTCGACGACGACATGTTCGACCTCGGGTCGCCGCGGGCCGGCCATGGCGGCGGCGACGAGTTCGGCGCGGCCTACGACGCCGTCGCCGAGAACGCCCGTCTCGCCGCCCTGGCGGTCACGGGTGGCGCCGAGCTCGACGACACGCCGCGCCTGCTCGAAAGCATCCGCGCCTCGGTGGCGCGCACCGCCGACCTGCTGGAGCACCTGATATGGCACGGCAGCGGCATCGACGGCGAGGCCGGGTGAACGCCGCTTCCCGCACGTCCCGTCCGGGAGCCTCGCCCCCATGTCCCTGATCTGGCCGTCGCAGCGCATCAGGCACGCCGTCGCCGTCGGCCACGTCAAGGCGACGCCGCCGGTGGAGCCGGACCAGATCCAGCCGGCGAGCCTCGACCTGCGGCTCGGTTCGCGCGCCTACCGCGTGCCGGCGAGCTTTCTTCCCGGCCCCGGCCGCAGCGTCGCCGACCGCCTCGCCGAGCTGTCGACCCATGAGGTCGACCTGTCGCGGCCGACCGTGCTCGAGCGCAACTGCGTTCACATCATCCCGCTGCTCGAAGGGCTGCGCCTGCCGGCCGAGGTCGACGCGCGCGCCAATCCTAAAAGCTCCTCCGGCCGTCTCGATATCTTCGTGCGGGTCATCGTTGATGGCGGCGCCACCTTCGACGAGATCCCCGCCGGCTACGAGGGGCCGCTCTACGCCGAGGTGGTGCCGCGCTCGTTCCCGGTGATCGCCGCCTGCGGCAGCCGCCTCGCGCAGTTGCGGCTGCGCGGCAGCGGGACGGAACCGACCGACGCCGCGCGGATCGTGCCCGTCACCGTGGACCTCGACCCCGCCGGCAAGCCCGACGGCATCGTCGGCTACCGCGCCCGGCGCACTTCGGGCCTGATCGACATGGCCGGCATCGGCGCCCACGCGCGCGACGCCTTCTGGGAGCCGGTGCGGCCGCCGGCGGGGCGCCGCGAACTCGTACTCGACCCCGACGACTTCTACATCCTCGCCTCCAACGAGGCGGTGGTGGTCGGCGCGGTCGAGGCGGCGGAGATGGTCGCCTACGACACCGCCGTCGGCGAGTTGCGCTCGCACTACGCCGGCTTCCTCGACCCCGGCTTCGGGCTCGCGGAGGCGGGCGGCGCCGGCAGCCGCATCGTGCTGGAGGTGCGCAGCCACGACGTGCCTTTCCTGCTCGACCACGGGCAGCGCGTGGCCACGCTGCGCTACGAGTCCCTCGTCGAGCGACCGGATTGGCTCTACGGCGCCGGGACCCGCTCGAACTACCAGGGTCAGGGCTTGAAGCTGTCCAAGCAGTTCGCCTGAGCCTGGCGAGGCGCCGTCTTAACTACATCGTCCTATTCTGGGCAGGACGCTGCGGGTCAGCCATGCGCGCCTTCCGATTGCGGGGCCGGGCATAGCGCCCGACATGTAAGCAATGATCCGGATGCAACCGGGCGGACGGGAGGCCTGAACTGGAGCGTCGTCCATGGTCGAGACCATCTTCCACACCCATGCCGCGCGGCGGCTTTACAGGCCGGACCTGCCCGCGTTCGCCGCGCACCTGACCCGCCTCGACCCGGACACGCGTTACAATCGCTTCGGTCTTCAAGTGTCGGACGATTACCTCGAGAACTATGCGGAGCTGTGCTTCAAGCCTGGTGCCTTGGTCTACGGCTCCTTCGAGGACGGGATGATGCGTGGCGCGGCCGAGCTGCGCACGTTCGACGCGCCGGGCAAGCCGTTGTGCAAAAACGCCGAGGCGGCCTTCAGCGTGGAAACGCCGTGGCGCCGGCGCGGCATCGGGACCGAGCTGATGAGCCACCTGGTGCTCGCCGCCCGCAACCGCCGGGTGTCCGAACTGACGATCTTCTGCCTGCGCACCAACCGGGCCATGCTGAGCTTGGCGCACAAGTTCCACGCCGACCTCGCCTTCGAGCGCGACGACGTCACCGGCCACCTGATCGCCCGCCCGCCCAGCGCGATCTCCTACCTTCGCGAAATGGTCGACAACACCCTCGATTTCGGCAGCGCGGTGCGGGACTTCCAGGACCGGCTGTTCGGCTCGCCCTCCGCCGCCCGCTGAACGGCGCGGCGTTCCTCGCCTCGGCCGAACACCTTCTCGCCTGCGGCACCCGGACCGGCTAGATGTGCGTGAACGACCCGCGCGATGCGAACGCACGGGCGGCACGGGGAGGAACGGATGATGGTGGCTGCATCGCGCGCGCGCCGGCGGCGGATTGGCGGGAGCAAACGCGTTCTGACCACCGCGTGCCTGCTGCTGGGGATCGTGGTGCCGCTTCTCGGTCCGGCCCATGCCGATGGCGAGCGGGTGCGCATCAGCCGGCAGCCCGGCTTCGTGTACCTCCCGATGGTGCTCGTCGAGTACCACAAGCTGATCGAGAAGCACGCGGCGGCGAAGGGCCTCGCCGGCGTCACCGCCGACTTCATCAACCTGACCAGCGGCGCCGCCGGCAACGACGCGCTGCTGTCCGGCTCGCTCGATCTCGTCGACAGCGGTTCCACCAACATGCTGCTCATCAACGAGAAGACGCGTGGCGAGATCAAGGGCATCTGCGGGGTCGGCACCTCGCCGCTGATCCTGCTGACCCGCAACCCCGACGTGAAGACACTCGCGGACTTCACCGCCAAGGACAAGATCGCGCTTCCTTCCGTGAAAATCTCCTCGCAGGCGGTGGCGCTGCAGATCGCCTCACGCAAGGTTTTCGGGCCGGGGGGCGCGACCAAGCTCGACGCGCTGACCGTGCAGCTCGGGCACCCCGACGCTGTCGCGGCGATCGCCAACCCGAAAAGCGAGGTCAACAGCCACTTCTCGCTGCCGCCGTTCCAGCAGCGCGAGCTGAAAGACCCGGCCATTCACAAGGTCATCAACTCCTTCGAGGTGCTCGGCACGCCGATGAGCAACGGGCTGCTCTACGGCCGCAGTTCCTGGTACACACGCCAGCCGAAGCTCGCCGAGGCCATCGTCGCCGCGCTCGACGAGGCCGACGCGATGATCGCCAAGGACCCGCTCCAGGCGGCCAAGGACTACGTCGCCGCCACCAAGGACCCGACGCCCCCGGCCGAGCTCGTCGAGATCATGAAGGAGCCCGGCACCATCTTTTCAACCACGCCCTTCGGCATCAAGCTCGTGGTGGACCATTTCCACGAGATCGGCCTTTTGAAGCAGCCGCCCAAGGATTGGAAGGAATACTTCATTCCCGTGGTCGCCAACATGCCGGGGAACTGACGCGTCATCCGGCACGAGATGACGGGGCCAGGAGCCTGCCAGTCGTCGCGTGATGCGGGCCGGCCCGGCTTGTCTGCCCGATGGCCCGGGTCGTCGACGCCCTTGCGTCGCGCGGGTTCGGGCTGCACACGAAGGCGAGCGACGGAGTCGACCATGGACCTTTACCTCGCCGGGAAACGCGCGCTGGTCACCGGCGCATCCAAGGGCATCGGACAGGCCACCGCCGCGCTGCTCGCCGAGGAAGGGTGCGACCTCGTCCTCGTGGCGCGCGGTGCCGACGGATTGGAGCGCGTCGCATCGCGCATCCGGGAGCGACGGCAGGTGTCCGTCGCGGTGCTCGCGGCCGACCTGTCCCGTGCGGAGGACATCGAGCGGGTCGCGGCCGAGGCCGGGGCGCTCGACATCCTGGTCAACAATGCCGGCGCCATCCCGCCCGGCGACCTCCACACGATCGGGGAGGCCGCCTGGCGTGCGGCGTGGGACCTCAAGGTGTTCGGCTACATCGCGCTTGCGCGTGCGCTGTACCCGCGCTTGAAGGAACGCCGGGGCGTCGTTGTCAACATCATCGGCTCGGCCGGCGAGCGCTTCGATCCGAACTACATCGCCGGGAGCACCGGCAACGCCGCGCTGATGGCCTTCACCCGCGCGCTCGGCGCCACCGCGCCGCGCGACGGGATGCGGGTCGTCGGCATCAACCCCGGCCCCGTGGCGACGGACCGCATCGAGGCGCTGCTGCGCGCGCGCGCGGCACGCGAGTGCGGCGATCCCGAGCGCTGGCGGGACGCGTTCAAAAGCATGGCGTTCGGGCGTCCGGCGGCGGCGGAGGAGATCGCCAACGCCGTCGCCTTCCTCGCCTCCGCGCGCTCCGCCTACACGTCGGGAACGATCCTGACGATTGACGACCCGGCGCGCAGTCCGCTGTAGGCGACCCGAAAGCCGAGCGGGACCGGCCCGATGTGGCGCGCAGGCAGGTTTGGCAGCGCGTGACGGTATCCAAGGGCCGGCCGTGTCGCGTGGCGACTAAAGTTTGGCACGTGCCGACGTGACCTCGCCAACGCGGGACGTGACGACACGCCAGCCAGAAACGGTCTAGTGCTCACCCTGGCTGACGCGAACCTTGATCTGGTCGGTGCGGCCGTCCGCGTCACTGACGCTGATCGTCGAGAAGCCGGGACCGTCCGGGCGCCATGAGGCGTCGCGGGCGAAGGGCCGGCCGTCGAGAGGATGCCCGTCGACCGTCCAGCGATAGGGGCGGCGCCCGCCCGTGACGCTTAAGGCGATGTCGGGTGCCGCGGCATCCACCAGAAGGCGCGCGCCGGCGAGCGGGAAGGCGATGCGCGGCCCGAGCATGGCGCCCGCCGGGTCGGACGAGGCCACCCTGGCGAGCGCCGGCGGCGGCGGGGCGGCGAAGAAGGGCGTCAGCGTTCGCGGGGGCAGTGGTTGCGGCGCCATGTCGTCGAACAGGCGGAACAGCAGGCCTGCCGCGCCTGAGCCGACGCAGGCGCGGCAGGTGCCCCCGTCGGCGCGGCCGATCCAGGTGCCGACGACACGGGCGCCGTCGAAGCCGACCGCCCAGCCGTCGCGGAAGCGGTAGGACGTGCCCGTCTTGAAGGCGAGGCGCCCGGCCCGCGAAGCCAGCCCGGCGGGCGGAGGCATGCCGGCGAGGATGTCCACCACCGCATCCGCCGCGGGCCGGCCGAGCAGCCGGCCGGTCACGGGCGGGCGCGGCACGCCGGTGCGCTCGACGAGCGGTCGCGCGGTGCCGCCGTCGGCGAGGGCGGCGTAGGCGGTCACCAGACCCTCCAGGCTGATCCCGACGCCGCCGAGCGCGAGGGGCAGGCTCGGCGCCGCCGTGGCGTCGTCGAAGGCGAGCGGCAACCCGGCCGCGCGGAACCGGGCGGCGAAGCGCACGGGGCCGAGCCGCCGCAACATCACCACCGCCGGCAGGTTCAAGGATGCGTGGAGGGCACGGCGCACGGTGGTGTCGCCGTGGAAGCCGCCGTCGAAGTCGCGGGGCGCGTAGTCGTCGAACCGCGTCGGCTCGTCCGGCACGAGGCTGTCGGGATGGGCGAGCAGGGCATCGAACCCCATGCCGTAGATGAACGGCTTCAGCGTCGAGCCGGGCGAGCGCAGCGCCATCGTCATGTCGATGCCGCCGCGCCGCGCCGCGTCGGCGTAGTCGCCGCTCCCGGCCCGCGCCAGGATCTCGCCGGTGTGCCAATCGGCGACGAGCGCCGCGACGTTGAGCGGGCGCGGCAGCCCGTCGAGGCTGCGCCGCAGGGTGCGCTCGATCGCTGCCTGCGTGCGGGCATCGATCGTCGTCGTCGCGGGGGCATCGTCGGAACGCCGGGTGAGCAGCCTGTCGGCGAGGTGGGGCGCGAGGAACGGCAGGGGCAGGCGCCGCGCCGGCACCGGCGCCGCCCGGTCCGCCTCGGGGCCGGCGGCGCGGGCGAGCACCCGGTCGCGCACCGCCCTCGCACGGTCGGGATGGCGGTCGGGCCGGTTCGCGCGGGGCGCCTGCGGCAGGGCCACGAGCAGCGCCGCCTCGGCGTCGCTGAGCGCGCGCGGCTCCTTGCCGAACCAGGCAAGCGAACCGGCGCGCACGCCTTCGAGGTTGCCACCCATCGGCGTCAGGACGAGGTAGGCGCGCAGGATCGCGTCCTTGCCCATCCGGCCCTCGAGCTGGATGGCACGGAAGCACTCGATCAGCTTGGAGCGCAAGGTGCGCGGGCGCGGCTCGAGCAGGCGGACGAGCTGCATGGTCAGCGTCGAGCCCCCCGACACGATGCGCCCCCGCGTGACGAGTTGGCCTGCGGCGCGCAACAAGGCCAGGGGGTCGATGCCGGGATGCCAGCGGAAGCGCTTGTCCTCCGTCGCGACGAGCAGGCGGAGGTAGTTCGGCGACACCGCGGCCGGCTCGACGGGTAGGCGCCATTGCCCGTCACCGGTGCGCAGGGCGCGCAGGATCGCGCCGTGCCGGTCGAGAAGGACGGGCGAGGGCCGGAGCCGCGACAGGTCGGGCGGGCAGAGCTGGTCGACGGCCACGCCCGCCAAGCCTGCGCAGGAGACCGCGACGCCAAGGCCGAGGAGACGCCGCCTCATCGCCGCCGCGCCGGCCAAGCGACGCTCACGGCGGCGGCAGCCGTGCCGGCTTGACCTCCAGCGTGCCGGCCGCCCCGCGGGCGTGGTAACTCGGCGCGTACATGTCCTCGATCTGCGGTCCCGGATTGGCGAAGGTGCCGACGCTGACGGCGCGCACGACGTAGGCGACCTTGACCCGCGCCGACGCGGCATCGAGGTCGAGGCCGGCGACGTAGCGGTCGTCGCGCAGCGCGACGAAGGTCGGCGCGGTCAGCTCCGTCAGCCACTTGAACTGGCCGTCGTCGCGCGAGGTGGCGAGGCCGACCGGCTCCGGCTCCAGCCCGGCGGGGAGCATGTCGACGGCGAGCACCTTGCGCTCGAACGGCTCCGTCATCGCTCCGGTGACGACCACCACAAGCTCGTCGTTCTGGTGGATGTCGGCGAGGTCCGCCGGCGTGCCGTCGAGGTGGAAGGTGTCGCGGCCGACCGTGAAGCCGTTGGTCTCCGCCGGCTGCGCGCCGGCGGGGATGCCGGTCGTCGCCAGCGCCACGTAGGCCGGCTCGCGCCCCTCGTTGGCCAGCGACGCCGACCGCCCCTTGCCCAGCGCCACCGTGGCGTGCAGGCTCGTCTCGCCCGGCGCGTTGCGGCGGCCGTCGAGCGCGACGTCAAGCGGCGCCGTCGCGGACAGGTCGAAGGCGGCGCGAAGCAGCCATGCCTGCTCCTGCGTCGACAGATATTGCCGGCCGCCGGTCGCCCGCGACAGGTCGAGCGCGCGTTCGACCAGCACCGTGCGCGGCACGAGCTTTTCTTCCGCCATCAGCGACAGGGTCATCGCCTGATCGCGCAGCCGGCTGCCGTAGTCGTTGAACCAGGCGCGGGGGTCGCGCGCGACGACCGACGCCTTGAGCAAGCCGGCGGCGAGGTCGCGCTCGCCGGTGCGGGTCAGGGCGGAGGCGAGTTGCACCCGGGCGAGGTCGCTCGGCAGGGCGCCGCGTACCCGCTCCGCCACGTAGCGGAGCTGCGACAGGTCGAGGCGGCCGGCGCGCGACAGAACGATGGAGGCGTAGGTGGCGCCGGCGACGTCGCGGGCGTCGAGCTGGGCGTTGGCGAATCTTGCCGCGAGCCACGTCGTCGCCCGCGTTTCCATCGCGTCGGGCACGTTGATCCCCGCGGCGCGCGCGTGCTGGAAGAAGTCGACGGCGTAGGCGGTGAGCCAGAAGTTGCCGCGATCGAAGGCCGACCACAGGCCGAACGAGCCGTCGTCGGCCTGCAGGGAGGCGAGCCGGGCGATCGCGCCCTGCCCCGTCACCGCGTCGGCGGTCGGGGCGGGCAGCGCCGCGCCGAGCCGGGCGGCGAACAGTTCGGGAAAGGCCCGGCTGATCGTCTGCTCGGCGCAGCCGTAGGGGTAGCGGCGCAAGTCCGCGAGCAGGCCGGCGACGTCGAGCGCCGGCACGCTGGATGCCGTGACGTCGAGCGTCGCCGTGCCGGGCACGAGGTCCTGGGCGAGGGCGTCATCGAGGGCGATCCTGGCGCCCGGCGCCAGGGTGACGATCTGCCGCCGCGTGAGATAGGCGTTCGGCGTGCGCACGGTGAGGGCGAAATCGCGCTCGGTCGTCGCGCCGTCGGCGCCCGTCACCACCATGTGAAGACGCCCGACCCCGGGCACCGCGGCGGCGGTCAACCAGCGGTCGACGTAGCGACGCTTGTTGCGCTCGACGTCCTTGAACAGCGCGTCCTGCCTGTCGAGCGCCACGGCACCGCTGGCGGTGATTGCAACGGTGTAGGTACCCTCCGGCGCGTCGAGGTCGGTCAGCATGATGCGGGCGCGCACCCTGTCGCCGGGCGCCAGGAAGCGCGGCAGGGTCAGTTCGGCGAGCAGCGGCGGGCGCACGGTGAGCGGACGCTCGGCACCGCCGAAGCGATCAAGCGTCCAGGCCACCGCCATCAAACGCAGCCGCCCGGAAAAGTCGGGCAGATCGAGCGTGACCCGGGCGCGGCCGTCGGCGTCGAGCCGCACCGGGCCCTTGAACAGGGCGACGGTCTTGAAGGTCTTCACGTCAAGGGCGCCAAGGTTGAGGTTGGCGTTGCCGTCGCCGCCCTCGACGAGGCGTCCCGGCGTGCCGGCCGGATCGATGAGCTGGTTGTACACGTCGCGCAGCTCGACGTCGGCCGCGCGCCGGCCGAAGAAGTGCTCGGCCGGATCGGGCGCGGCGAAGTTGGTCATGCGCAGCACCGCCTCGTCCACGGCGGCAAGCGTCACGTAGGCCTCTTCCCCCGCCGCCGCGCCGCGCACGGCGACGTCGACGGCGAGCGCCGTCTGCGGCCGGATCGTGTCCGCCGCGGCGAGCGACACGTCGAGCCGGCGCGCGGCGGCGCTGCCCGGCACGAAGGCGAGGCCCACCGCGCGCACCGGCAGGCGCGGCACCACGGCGCCGGCCGGCGACACGGCGAGCGCCAGCACGTAGGCGCCGGCGGGCGGCACGTCGGCTGCGTCGAACTCCACCGCGCCGCCGCCCTTGGCCATCGCGACCTCGCGCACCCCGTGCAACCCGTTGCCGTCGAGCATGACGAGCACGCGCCCGGCGAAGGACGGCTCGACCATGGCGCGCACCTTGCCCGCCGGCGGGTGCGCGTCGATCGACACCGGCATCACCTCGGGCTTGCGCCCCTCCGCTTCGCTCGTCGCCCACCAGCCGGCACCGAAGCGCATGCTTGTCGCCGCGGTGCCGGAGGCGTCGTAGCAGTCGAGTCGCCAGCGGCCGTTGCCAACGGTGGCCGTGATCCTCGTCCTGCCGTCGGCGTCGAGCGCGACCTCGCCGCCGTTGGTGCGGGCGTCGGTGACCGTCTCGTGCGACTGCCAGCGTCCGTCGCGGTAGAAGTAGTTGTAGCTGTAGTCCTCCCTGACGAGGTCCCACTTGAGGCCCTGGCGGCCGAGCGGACGGCCGTCGCCGTCGACGAGCGCCACGTCGAACGCCGCCGCACCGCCGTCCGACAGGCTGGTGAAGCCGGGACGCAGGCCGATGAAGCGGTCGGCGGTGTGCAGCGCGCGCGTCGCGGTGGCGACCGCCGGGCGGCCGTCGACGTCGTTGACGGTGGCGCGCAGCGTCAGGGCGAGCGGCACGGTGGTATCCGGCACCGCGTCAGGCTTGAGGTCGAGGTGGGCGCGGCCGTTGTCGTCGGTTGCGAACGCCTCGCTCTTCAGCGCCTTGGCGAGGAACGGCTCCTGCGCAAGGCCGAAGCTGTATCCGGCCAGACCGGGGAAGGGCGCACCCGCCGCCTCCAGCGTGGCTTCGAGCGTCCCCGACAGGTCGGCGCCGGGACTGCCGTAGAAGTAGTCGGCCGCGATGTCGACGGGGACCGCGCCGTCGGGGTCGGGCGCGCCGGCGGTCAGCCCGACATCAAGGCGCGGCGGCACGAAGTCCTGCACGGACACCGACACCTCGCCGACATCCGTCGCATCGCCGGCGCTGGCCCAAAACCGCCACGCGCCGGAAAAGGCGTTGTCGGCGAGGGGTACGTCGAGCGTCCCGCCGCCGGCGCTCGTCAGGGCGATCTGGCGCTTGTCGACCTCGATGCCGTCCGGCCGCACGATGTGCAGCGTGAGCGGGACGCCGGCGACGGCGTGGGCGTCGCGGTCGCGCAACAGGACGCCGAGGTGGACGGTTTCGCCGGGGCGGTACACGCCGCGGTCGGTCCACACGAAGGCGTCGTTGGCGCGCGGCGGCGTCCTGCCCTTGCCGTCGAGGTCGGACAGGTCGAGGGCCGGCGCGTCCATCTGGAGGGAGGTGAAGCTGCCGTGCTCGTCGCTCGCCGTGAGGAGCTTCGGCGCATCGCCGTGTTCGCCGCGCAGCACCGCGCCGGGGATGGTGACGCGGCCGTCCGCGTCGGTGCGGGTGGCGGACAGCACCTCGTTGGCCCGCGAAACGAGGCGCACCGCGATGCCGGGGAGCGGCACGGCGGTTTGCAGCGACCGCGCGACGACCAGCGTCGCCGCATCGGTCTTCACCGCGGTGAGGCCGATGTCGGAAACGCTGAACCATTGCGTGGCCTTGTCGGCGTCGCGGTCGCCCTTTTGCGCGTCGCTCGTCGCCACCGCGACGTAGATGCCGGGCTGCAGCGTCTTGACCAGCGCCTCGATCGGGATGGTCGTCGAGACCTGCCGGTTGCGCACCGCGGCGATATCGAGCGAGCCTTCGAACAGCTTGGTCGCCCGCTCGGCCATCTGGTCGAGGCCGTAGCTGCCGAGCGCCTGGCCGAACCAGTCCTCACCCACGCGGTCGGCCAGCGCCCGCTCGCCCAGGCGGTACAGCGCGACATGCGCCTTGGTCACGTTCACGCTTTTCAGCGGCAAGCCGACGCCGGGGGTGAGCGGCAGCAGCGTCTTGCCCTTGTCGAAGCTCACCTGCGGGTCGCGGTCGGGGATTTGCACGTCCACCGCGACGTCCTTTGGCAGGGCGCTGCCGTCGGCGCCGGGCAGGCCGGCCTTGATCCGTACGGCATAGCGTCCGCCATGCCTGAGGCCGCCGATGCAAAGGTCCTTGCCGCGGGCATCCAGCGAATGGTCCAGCGCCGGCGCGATGGCGAGGTAGGGGTCGAGCGCCCGTCCGCGCGGCAGCGGCACCGTGAAGGACAGGCAGGCGGCGGGCACGGCACGGTCCGGCTGCACCGTCACGTTGAGGTAGTCGATGGCACGGGCGGGCCAGGACGCGAGGAGCAACGGCAGCAGTGCGGCGGCGGCTCGCGCGATCCGTTGCCAAACTGACCGGCTGGGGTGGCGAAGGTGCATCGATGGGCTCACGACGGGCCGCCCCGGACGGGGCAGGCGGGCGCGCCGAACTGTAGCTGCTGTCCGCCGGACGGCAACGACCCGATCGGTGTATGTTGCACTCCGCGTGGGCCGCCGGCTTGGCCGCAGGAGTCGTTTTCGAACCGATGCACATCCAGCTCGACGCGATCGGCGGCGTCGCCGGCGACATGTTCGTGGCCGCCCTGCTCGACGCTTTCCCGCAGCACGAGGGGCGCGTGCTCGACGCGGTCGCCGCGCTCGCCCCGGTGCGCTGTCGACTGCTGCCGCACAATGACGGCGTGCTCCAGGGCCGGCGCTTCGTCGTCGAGTTGCGCGACGCGACGGAGCACCATGGACACACCCACGATCATGGTCCGCACGATTATACTCCGCACGATCATGGCCCGCATGGTCATGACCCGCACGCCCACCGCGCGGCGCACGGGCACCGGCACTGGTCGCGGATCAGGGCGGACCTCGACGGCTCCGGCCTCGACCCGACCGTCCGCGACCACGCGGTCGCGATCTTCACCCAGCTCGCCCGCGCCGAAGCGGCGGTTCACGGCATCGATGTCGAGGCGGTGAGCTTTCACGAGGTCGGCGCCTGGGACTCGATCGCCGACATCGTCGCCGCCGCGACCCTGATCGCCGCGCTCGGCGCGGCAAGTTGGAGCATCGCGGCGTTGCCGCTCGGCGGCGGCCGGGTGCGCACGGCCCATGGTCCCCTGCCCGTGCCGGCGCCGGCCACCGCGCTGCTGCTCCAAGGTTTCGCCGTGATCGACGATGGGATCGACGGCGAGCGCGTCACGCCAACCGGCGCCGCGATCCTCAAGCACCTCTGCGACGGTGGTGGGGCGCGGCGCGTGCCCCGAGCGCGCGTGCTCGGCCGCTCCGGCATCGGCTTCGGCACCCGTACCCTGCCCGGCCTCAGCAACTGCCTGCGCGTCCTGGCGTTCGACGAGACGACGCCCGATGAGACCGGGCCTCGGGCCGATGCGGCGTCACCCTCTCCCCATCGCGAACTCCTCGTGATCGAGTTCGAGGTGGACGACCAGTCCGCCGAGGACCTCGCGATGGGGCTCGACCGGCTGCGCGCCCATCCCGACCTTTTCGACGTCGTGCAAAGCCCCGTGTTCGGCAAGAAGGGGCGGATGATGACGCATGTGCGCGCGCTCGCCCGCGCCGATGCCCGCGACGCGGCGGTGGCGGCGTGCTTTCGCGAAACCACCACCATCGGTCTGCGCCACCATGCGGTGGCGGGAAGCGCCCTGCCCCGCCGGCTCGCCACGGTGGAGGTGGACGGGCGCGCGGTGCGGGTGAAGACGGTGGAGCGGCCGGGCGGGCGCACCGCCAAGGCCGAGGCCGACGACGCCCTCGCCCATGAAGGGCACGCCGCCCGTGCGACGCTGCGGCGCGAGGCGGAACGTTTGGCGCTCGAAAGCGATGGCGCGCCATGAGTGACGCATTGGTCGGCGACGCCTTGCAAAGCCTCGACCGCCTCGGCGCCGTGCTCGCACCGATGGGCGCCGTGGCGGTCGCGGTCAGCGGCGGCGTCGACAGCCTGACCCTGGCCGCCGCCGCCCATCGCGTGCTGGGCGCAGGCGCCATGCTCGCCGTACATGCCGCCTCCCCCGCCGTGCCGACGGAGGCGACGCGCCGCGTCGAGGCGCAGGCGGTGGCCGAGGGCTGGGCGTTGCGCGTGATCGCGGCGGGCGAATTCGCCGATCCGCGCTACCGTGCAAATCCGGTCAACCGCTGCTTCTTCTGCAAGACCAACCTGTACGGCGCGGTCGCCGCCGTCACCGATCGGCCGATCCTGTCCGGCGCCAACCTCGACGACCTCGGCGAGTACCGCCCCGGCCTCGACGCGGCGCGGGACCACGGGGTGCGCCACCCCTATGTCGAGGCCGGCATGGACAAGGCGGCGGTGCGCGCGCTGGCGCGCCGTCTCGGCCTTGGCGAAGTGGCCGAGCTGCCGGCCGCACCCTGCCTGTCAAGCCGTGTCGAGACCGGCATCCGCATCGAGGCCGACACGCTGCGCTTCGTTCACGCGGTGGAAGAACTGGTCGGCGCGCGGCTCGCACCGGTGCAGGGCGCCGCGCGCGCCGTGCGCTGCCGCGTGCGCGCCGCCGGCATCGTGGTAGAGCTCGACCCCGCGGGTCTCGCCGCGCTCGGCCCCGACGAGCGGGCGCGGCTCGCCGTCGCCATCGGCGGCCACGCGCCGGCGGCGCTGGCGGCGCGCGGCGTCCGCTTCGCGCCCTACCGCACCGGAAGCGCCTTCCTCACGGCGACGGCGGTGCCGGCGTGAGCGTGCGCCCGGGCGACGGCGGTGGTGCCGGCGACGGGACCGTCGACGAGTTCGTGCTCGACTTCGCCCGCGAGGAGCGCATCGGGCTGGAGGAGGCGGTCTTCGCCGCCGGCAAGACGGCCGTGCAGCTCGACGCCATCCTTGCCGCGGCGGAGGCGCGCGGCGCGGCGCTGCTCGTGACGCGGCTCGACGCCGACAAGCTCGCCGCGCTGGCGCCGCGCCACCGCGACCGCATCGACTACTGCGCCACCTCGCGGACGGCCGTGTTCGGCACCCCCCGCGCGGTGACCGGGCGCGGGCGCGTCGCCGTGGTCTGCGCCGGCACCTCGGACGCCGGCGTGGCGCGCGAGGCTGCCCGCACCCTGGCCTACCACGGCGAGGCCGCCACGCTGATCGTGGATGTCGGCGTCGCGGGGCTGTGGCGCCTCACCCGCCGCCTCGACGACATCCGCGCCCACCCGGTCGTGATCGTCGCCGCCGGCATGGACGCGGCGCTGCCGAGCGTGGTCGGCGGTCTCGTCGGTGGCGCCATCGTCGCCGTGCCCACCTCGGTGGGCTACGGTGTCGCGGCGGGCGGGCGCGCCGCGCTCGACGCCATGCTCGCGAGCTGCGCGCCGGGCCTGGCGGTGGTCAACATCGACAATGGCTACGGGGCGGCCTGCGCGGCGCTCCGCCTGCTGCGGGCCGCCGAGCACCTCGCGCGCAGGGAAGGAGCCGCCTCGTGACATCGCCCCATTACGGCCGCGCCGGCCACCCGCACCGCCATTCCGCAAAAGGATCGACATGGAACGCCGCAGCTTCATCCAGGGTGTCGGCCTCGCCGCCGTCGGTGCGACGGCCGCGCAGGCCGCGACGGGGGGCACGCCCGTGAACGTCCCCGCACTGCCGCAGATGCGTCCGGCCGACCCCGCCGATCTGCCCTTCGTCACCGACCCCGGCGAGCGCCGCGGCGACATGCTGTACCGCCGTTTCGGGCGCACGCAGGAGATGATCTCCGCCATCGGCATGGGCGGTTTCCACATCGGCAAGAACGCACTCAGCGACGCCGACGCCGCGCGCCTGATCCATCAGGGGATCGATCGCGGCATCACCTTCATGGACAACTGCTGGGACTACAACGACGGCCGCTCCGAACTCCGCATGGGGGTCGCGCTGGAACAGGGCGGCTACCGCGACAAGGTGTTCCTGATGTCCAAGATGGACGGGCGCACCAAGAAGGAGGCGGCGCAGCAGATCGACACCTCCTTGAAGCGCCTGCGCACCGACCGCATCGACCTCGTGCAGCATCACGAGATCCTGCGCTTCGAGGATCCCGACCGCGTCTTCGCCGAAGGCGGCGCCATGGAGGCCTTCGTCGAGGCGAAGGCGGCCGGCAAGCTGCGCCACATCGGCTTCACCGGCCACAAGGACCCGCGCATCCACCAGCAGATGCTGCACGTCGCGGAGGAGCGCGGCTTCCAGTTCGATTCCTGCCAAATGCCGCTCAACGTGATGGACGCGCATTTCCGCTCCTTCGCCCACCTCGTGCTGCCCTACCTCGCCGCCCACGGCATCGCCGTGCTCGGGATGAAGACCTTCGGCGACAGCGTGCTGCTCAAGGCCAACGCGCCGATCACGCCGATCGAGATGCTGCACTACTCGTTGAACCTGCCGACCTCCGTGGTTATCACCGGCATGGAAAGCCAGCGCGACATGGATCAGGCCTTCGAAGCGGTGCGCAGCTTCAAGCCCATGGACAAGGCGCAGGTGGCCGAGTTGCTCGGGCGCAGCCGACCCTTCGCGATCGATGGCAAGTACGAGCTTTTCAAGATCAGCGAAACCTTCGATGGCACGGCCAAGAACGCCAAATGGCTCGGCGAGATGGCGGCCGACGTGAAGAAGGTCGCTCCCGTAATGGAGTGAGGGACCGCTATATTCAGACACTGTTGCAGAAAGCTCACGACTGTGGCCGAAACCTCGCAAAAATGTGTTCGGCTTCGGGGCCGAGCTGAACTAAGGAGAGTGGCAGCCGTTTTTAGGCTGTGACGATGTTTGGGAAATCGTCACACACGGGGAGTACTTCCATGAAGAACATTCTGAAACTTGCTTCGCTGGTCGGGCTCGCGGTGGCCGCGTCCGCCGTGCCAATGGCAACAGGTGCCGCTGCCGCGCCGCCGGCCACTGCCACCGTTTACACGACGCTGAACGGCCAGCCGGCCGCTGTGGTGCCCGTGTACTACAAGTGCACGACCAAGAAGGGCTGCGGTTATTACTTCTACCGCAAGTACGGCACGCCGGTGGTTTATTCCTACCCCGACTCCGTTGGTGGCATCCCGATCCTGGGCTCGCTGCTGGCAATTCCCGGCGCGGTTGTGACCGGGGCCACCGGGGTCATCGGCGCCGCCGCGACCGTACCGGGCACGGTTTTGGCTGGGACGACGGGCGTCGCGACGGCGACTGCGGACACCCTCATCCCCGCCCTGTCGCTCGGCCTGCTGCGCTAACGCGGCAACCATCCCTGCGCCGAAAGGCCGGGGGCTGCACGATGCAGGGTGCTCGCCGGCTTGGTCGGCGAGCGACACCGGACGGCGGTGACCTGCCAAGCCGCAGCGGCGACGCCCGCTGGGGTTTCTCCATGCGTGGTGTTCAGGCCTCCAGCGCCGCGTACACCATGGCGCGAGTCAGCGCGCGGTAATGCTGGCGTTGCGGCGCCGACGAGGTTTGCATCATCAGGATCGCGAAGAACCCGGCAACGGGGTCGACCCAGAAGTAGGTGCCGCCGACCCCGCTCCACCACCAATCGCCGACCGAGCCGGGGAACGGCGCCTCGCCCGGCGCGACGCGCACGGCGACGCCGAGACCGAAGCCGTAGCCGGAACCGGGCGGGTAGTACGCGCCGCGCCGGATGTCGCGACCGAGATGGTCCGACGTCATCAGGCGCCCGGTCGCGGGGGCGAGCAGTTCGTCGCCCATCACGGCGCGAAGGAAGCGCGCGAAGTCGGCCACCGTCGAGACGAGGCCACCATTGCCGCGCTGCCCGCGGCGGGGCATGCACGGGTCGCCGAAGACCGGGCGCTGCCCCGGCGACTGCGGCACGGGCTCGGCGACGCGGTTCGCGTCCGTGGCGGGGAGGCGGAAGCAGGTATCGGTCATGCCGAGCGGGCCGAGCAGCGTGGCGGCGAGGACGCCGGCGAGGTCGGTGCCGCCCGCCACCTCCAGCACGCGGCCGAGCACGTCGGTGGCATGGGAATAGTGCCACACCGTGCCGGGCTGGTGTTCCAGCGGCAGCGCGGCCAAGCGGTCGGCGAAGGCGGCGTTGTCGAGGTCCTCGCGCAGGAACCCGTCGTCGCGGATGGCGCGGGCCGCCGCGCTGTCGCCGAGGTAGCCGTAGCCGAGGCCGGCGGTGTGGCGCAGCAAGTCCTGGATCGTCGGCGCGACGGCGGGCGGCACGTGCCGCCCGTCCGCCGCCGCCACGCGCAGCCCGGCGAAGGACGGGATGAACGTCGCCACGGGTTGGTCGAGCACGAGGTCGCCGCGCTCGACCAGCACCATGGCGGCGGCGGACACGAGCGTCTTGGTCATCGAGAAGATGCGCCACACCGCGTCGGCGCGTAGCGCGTCGCGCTGGGCGACGTCGCGATACCCAACGGTGGCGCGCCACACCTCCGCGTCGCGACTGCCGACGACCACGTCGGCACCGGCGATGGTCCCCGCCGCGACGTCGCGTTCGAGGCGCGCGCCGAGGCTGTCGAGGCGGTGCAGGACGAAGCGGGGCTGGCTCATCGAGTTGGCGCGCGGCGAAGGCATGGCCCGCAAGGCTCTGGCACGGGGGCGCGGCGAAGGCCAGGGCGCCCGCCGTCGCGTGTACATGGCCGCGGCACTTGTTCGGTGCGGCGACGTTGCCGCATGATGCGCGACGCAGACCCCGACCAACCCCACGGTCCCTTCCCGCTGCACGACTACGCGGCGCTGGGCGACGGCCGCTCCCTCGCCCTCGTCGGGCCGGACGGGGCGGTGGCATGGTGGTGTGTCCCCAACATCGACTCGGTGCCGCTGTTCGACGCGCTGCTCGATCCGGCCAACGGCGGGCGCTTCACCCTCGCCCCCGTCGAGCCGTACCGCGTCGCGCGGCGCTATCGTCGCGACAGCAACGTGCTGGAAACCACCTTCAACACCGGGGCGGGCACGCTGCGGCTGACGGAGTCGATGAATTCGACGCTCGCCGGGCGCCTGCCGTGGTGCGAGCTGGCGCGCCGCATCGAGGTGCTGGAGGGCACGGTGCGGGTGTGCGCCCGCCTCAAGTTCGGCCTCGGTGCCGACAAGCCGTCGCCCTGGCTTCAGCCCAATCCCAACGGCACGGTGTTCCACGTCGGCTCCGTGCTCGGCCTGTTCCGGGCAACGGACAACCTTCCCGTGGTGGCCCATGACGATCATGCCATCGTCGCGGAGGCGACGCTCGCCGCCGGCGAGCGGGCGGTTGTGGCGCTGATCGTCGGCGACGACGAACCGCTCGGCGTGCCCGGCATGGATGAGATCGACCGTCGCATCGACATCGCCGACGACGCATGGCGGGCCTGGGCGGAGGGCCTGCACTTCGCCGGCCCCCGCCGCGACGCCGTGCGCCGCAGCGCCCTGGTGCTGAAGCTGCTGCTGTACTCGCCGAGCGGCGCCATCGCCGCAGCGGCGACGACGTCGCTGCCGGAACAGGCCGGCGGTGCGAAGAACTGGGACTACCGCTACGCCTGGGTGCGCGACGCCGGCTACGCCATCAACGCGTTCCTCCGCCTCCGCGTCCTCCCCGAAAGCAAGGCCGCCTTCACCTGGCTGATGCACCGGCTCGGCGATCGCGGCCCGCGCGTGTGCTACCGCCTCGATGGCGGCGAAGTGCCGGGCGAGCGCGAGATCGAGCTGCCGGGCTGGCGCGGTTCAAGCCCGGTGCGCACCGGCAACCGGGCGGCGGCGCAGCACCAGCACGGCATCTACGGGGACATCTTCGAAACGGCCGCGCTGTTCGTCGCCGGAGGCAACGTGCTCGACACGCGCAGCGGCGCCACCCTTGCCGGGCTCGCCGACGAGTGTGCCGACCGCTGGCGGCAGAAGGACGCCGGGATGTGGGAGTTGGATGAGCCGCAGCACTACACCATGTCCAAGGTCAGCGCGTGGCAGGCGCTGGCCCGCGCCGTGGAGCTGAGCGAGCGAGGGCACCTACCCTCGACCAGCGCGCCGCGCTGGGCGCGCGAGCGCGACCGCATCCTCGCCTGGGTCGAGGCGCATTGCTGGTCGGAAACGAAGGGTGCCTACGCGCTGCATGCGGGATCGGACCGCCTCGACGCCTCGCTGGCGCTCGCCGTGCGCTTCGGCTTCGACAACGGCGACCGCCTCGCCGCGACGCTCGACGCCATCCGCCGCGAGCTTGGGCGCGGCCCATGGCTGTACCGCTATTCCGGCATGGAAGACGAGGAAGGCGCCTTCGTCGCCTGTACCTTCTGGATGGTGGAGGCCCTGGCGACGCTGGGGCGGCGCGACGAGGCGGAGGCGCTGATGACCGAGGCCTTGGCGGCGCTCCCCGACGGCGCCGGCCTCATCGCCGAGATGGTGGACGTCGACACCGGCGCGTTCCTCGGCAACCTGCCGCAGGGCCTGAGCCACCTCGCCTTGATCCATGCGGCGCACTCCCTCGACGTCGACCCCGATCACCCGCTCGGGCGGCGCTCGTAGGCGGGTCCGCGCAGGGCTCAACCGGCGCGCATCCAGCCGAGCCCCGCCGCCGTCCCCTCCAGCGGATGGTACTCGCACCCAACCGGGCCGGCATAGCCCACCTCGTCCAGCGCCTGGAAGATCGGCGCGAAGGCGATCGTCCCCGTGCCAGGCTCGTGGCGGCCGGGGTCGTCGGCGATCTGCACGTGGGCGATCAGGGCGGCGTGCGCGCGGATCAGAGCCGCAGGGTCGTGGCCGAGGCAGGCGCAATGATAGGCGTCGAACAGCAGCGCGACGTTGGGACGGCCGAGCGCGCGGATGGCGTCGACGGCGAGCGCCGGCTGGTCGATGACGTAGTTCGCGATGGAGCCCGGCCCGATCGGCTCGATGATGATCGTCATGCCGCGCTTGGCCGCGGCATCGGCGGCGTAGGCGATGCTGTCGAGGTAGGTGTCCCATAGCCGCGCCCATTCCACGCCGGCGGGCTTCACCCCGGCCATCGCATGGACCATGCGGCAACCGAGTTCGGCGACGTAGTCCAGCGTCGGCTCGACGCCGGCGCGGAATTCCGCGCAGCGCTCCGGCAGGGCGGCGAAGCCCTTCTCGCCGCGCGCCGCGTCGCCGGCGGGGAAACCGGTCTGCACGAGGGGAAGGCCGGCGTCGCGGAACCAGCCGGAGACCACCCGCGCGGGGTGGGCGAAGAGGTTGGGATGCTCCAGCGCGCGGAAGCCGGCGCGCGCCGCCGCCGCCGGGCGCTCGGGCAGCGGCAGCTCCGTGAACAGGAAGCCGATATGGGCGCTGAGGCGGTCGGCGAAGGCGCCAAGGTGCATGGGCATGGGTTCCGGTGGCGGATGGTCAGCCGAAGGCGGCGCGCAGTTCGGCGACGTCGCCCTCGCCGAGCATGCGCAGCTTCGCGCCGCGCAGGGTGACGAGGAGCTTGGCGGTTTCCTCCAGTTCCTCCGCCGCGTACACGGTGGCGGCAAGCTCGCGGCCTGCGACGAGGCTGCCGTGATTTGCGAGCAGCACCGCGGCATGGCGCCCGCCGAGCGCGCGGACGAGGTCGCCGCCCTTCGCGTCCCCCGGACGGAAGTACGGCACCAGCGCGACGCGCCCGACGCGCATCACTACGTAGGGTGTGAGCGGAGGGACGCAGTTTTCCGGGTCGGTGTCGGCGAGGCACGACAGCGCCGTGGCGTAGGTGGAATGGAGGTGGACCACCGCGCCGGTGTCGGGACGAGTTTCGTAGAGCGCGCGGTGCAGCGACACCTCCTTGGACGGCTTGTCGCCGGACATGTGGTGGCCGCCGCCGTCGAGCTTGCTGATGCGGGCGGGGTCGAGGAAGCCGAGGCAAGCGTTAGTCGGCGTCATCAGGAGGCCGTCAACGACGCGGGCGCTGATGTTGCCGGCGGAGCCGACGGAGAAGCCGCGGTCGAACAGCGACTTGGCGAGCCGCGCCATGTCCTCGCGAAGTCGCGCTTCGGCGCTCATGCCCGCCCGGCCCCGACGAGGCCGCGCATCGCCGTCACCGCCGCCTCCGGCGCGGTCAGCACCGGCACGTCCACCGCCGCGCGCACGGCGGCGGCGGCGCGCGAGGTCGAGAAATGCGCCAGCATGATCGCGTCATAGCCGGCGAACTCGGGCGCCCGCGCGGCGACGAGGCGGTTGTGGCTGTCGACGTCGCCGCGGCGCAGCAGGTCGATGGCGTCGTCCACCACGATCGTGGTCAGCGTCGCCCGGCTCCCGTCCGTCCTGGTGCCATCGGCGGCGACGAAGGCGTCGAACTCCTCCGTCATGGTGGACACGGAGGGCGCGAAGGTCGCCAGCATGCCGATGCGGTCGCAGCCGGTCGACGAGCCTTGGGCGAGCGCCGCCTTGAACATCGCCTCGTTGGGCTTCAGCACCGGCACCGGCACGGCGTCGGCGAGGCGGTCGATGGCCGGCCCGAAGGCCGAGCAGGTCACGAGGATGCCGTCCGCCCCGATCAGCCGGGCATAGCGGCCGAGGGCGACGAAGCGGTCGATCAACCCCTCCGAGATCGCATCCTCGCGCGCCCGGTCGATGGTCAGGCCGTCGTCGAGCAGGTTGACCACCTCCGCCTCACGCCACAGCGCGGCGAAGGCCGCCGCGACCGGCGGCATGGCGACGGGCGTGGCGTGGAGGAGGACGATGCGGGGTGCGCTCATGCCACCGCACATGGACAAGCGGGCGCGGTGCGGCAAGGCGTGCCGGACGGCAGGGGCGCGAACGACTGGCGTCAGCGCGCGTTGCGGCGCATAGAGGGCGCGTCCGAGGGAGGTTTGCATGGAAACGCTCGACCGACGGACGGCCCGGGACGGCGACGGGCGAGCCGAGGACGAGGCGCGCGCGGCGACGGTCGAGGATGCCGACCGCGGCGCCGCCGGCATCGCCGCGCCGCAGGCGGTGGCGGCCAGCGTCAAGCGCAGCGCGGCGGTCACGCCCTACCACTTCCGCGACCTCCTCGCCCTCGACGACTTCGAGCGCCATGCCAAGCGCCTGCTGCCGCACATGATCTACCAGTACGTCGCCGGCAGCGTGGAAACCGGCGCCGCGCTGCGGCAAAGCCGCGAGGCCTACGCCAACTACGCTTTCCTGCCCAACGCCATGGTGGACACCTCGGCGCGCACGGCGCGCACGGAGCTGTTCGGCCAGACCTTTGCCGCGCCCTTCGGCATCGGCCCGCTCGGCGGTTCGGCCTTCATCGCCTACCGCGGCGACCTCGTGCTGGCCGAGGCCGCGCGCCAGGCCGAGATCCCCATGTGCCTCAGCGCCTCCTCGCTCATCAAACTGGAGGACGTCCACGCGCAGAACCCCGACGCCTGGTACCAGGCCTACCTGCCCGGCGACCAGAACCGCATCGACCCGCTTGTCGACCGCGTCGCCGCCGCCGGCTACCGCACCTTCGTCGTCACCGCGGACACGCCCATGCTCGGCAACCGCGAGCACAACACTCGCAGCGGGTTCTCCATGCCCATCCGCATCACGCCCAAGGTGGCGTGGCAGAGCGCGACTCACCCGCGCTGGCTCCTCGGCGTGGTGGCCCGCACCTTTCTCAAGCACGGGGCGCCGCACTTCGAGAACATGGAGGCCCATCGCGGCCCACCGATGATGTCGCAGAACTCGCTGCGCAACACCACGGCGCGCGACCAGCTGTCGTGGGCGAACCTCCGGGCGATCCGCAAGCGCTGGCAGGGCAACCTCGTCGTCAAGGGCCTGCTCAACCCGGCAGACGTCGCCACCGCCCGCGAGTGCGGCGCCGACGGCGTGATCCTTTCGACACACGGCGGGCGCCAGCTCGACTACGCCGTGGCGCCGCTCGACGTGCTGCCGGAGATCGCCGCCGAGAAGGGCGACCTGAAAGTGATCGTCGACAGCGGCATCCGCCGCGGCACGGATGTGTTGAAGGCGCTCGCGCTTGGCGCCGACTTCGTGATGCTGGGGAGGCCCTTCATCTTCGCCGCCGCGATCGGCGGCGTGCCGGCGGTGTCGCTGGCAATCCGCCTGCTCAAGGAGGAGATCGACCGCGACATGGCGCTCGCCGGCGTCAACCGCCTGGGCGAGCTCAACCCCGGGTCCGTGCGCCGCGTCGCGTCTCGCCCGATCGCGTCTCATCCATGAGCGACGCGGCGTTCGCCTTCGTCGGCTGCTTCACCACGCCGAAGCGCGGCGCGCGCGGACTTGGTATCGACGGCTATCGCGTCGGCACGCCGGGGCCGGAGGGCTGGGTACCGGTCGCGCGGGCATCAAACCTCGTCAACCCGTCCTACCTCCTCGCCGACCAAGCACGACGCGTGCTCTACGCGGTCCATGGCGACGAGGACTACGCCAGCGCCTTCGCCGTCGATGCCGATGGGCAGCTCACGCCGCTCGGCACCGCCGCTGCGGGCGGCAGCAACGTCGTCCACCTCGCGCTCGACCCGACGGGTCGCATGCTCATCGTCGCCAACTATGCGACCGGTACGGTCACCGCGCTGCCGGTCGGCACCGATGGCGCGCTGGCGCCGTTCAGCGACCGCGTGGCGCTGCCGGGGCCGAGCGGGCCGCACAGGGGCGAGCAAACCTGTTCGCACCCGCACCAGATCGTGTTCGACCCGAGCGGGCGCTTCGTGCTGGTGCCGGACAAGGGGCTCGACCGCGTCTTCGTGCTCGCCTTCGACGCCGGGCGGCTCGCCCTCGCCGGCGACGTCGCGATGCGTCCCGGCGCCGGGCCTCGCCACCTCGCCTTCCACCCGCGCGCAGCGCTGGTCGTGCTCCTCAACGAACTCGACTCCACCGTGGCGACGCTGCGCTGGGACGCCGCCGCGGGCACGCTGACCCCGCTCCACCTCGTCTCCACCCTGCCGGCGGACTTCTTCGGTGCCAGCGCGGCGGCGGCGATCGTCATCACCCCCGACGGCCGTCACGTGTTCGCGTCGAACCGCGGACAGGACGGCATCGTCCGGCTCGCCGTAGACGCCGCCGACGGCCGGCTGCGCGTGCTGGGGTGGACGCCCTCGGGCGGGCGCGGGCCGCGCTTCATGACGCTGAACCCGACGGGCACGCACCTCCTCGTCGCCAACGAGAACGGCGACACGATCAACGCCTTCGCGGTCGGTTCGGACGGCGACCTCGCTCCCGCCGGCGCGCGGGAGAGCCGCAGCCCCTGCTCCATCGCCTTCCTTTGAGACGCGCCTTTATGTGACGCAACGGCCGGGCATCCCGGCACCAACGAGAAACAACGCGGTCGAGGAAACATCATGTTCGCGGGAAGGTACCGATACGTCGTCGCACTGCTGCTCTTCGTGGCCGGCGTCATCAACTACATGGACCGCGCCGCGCTCGGCGTCGCCGCGCCCTTCGTCCGCGCCGATCTCGGCCTGTCGCCGTCGCAGCTCGGCGTGATCTTCTCCACCTTCTTCTTCGGCTACGCGCTGTTCGCCTTCGTCGGCGGCACGCTGGCCGACCGCTACGGCCCGCGCGCGGTCTACAGCTGGGCGGCGGCGGCTTGGTCGGTCTTGTGCGCGCTGACGGGCGTGGTGACGGGCTTCGGGCAGCTTTTCGCGGTGCGCGCCCTGTTCGGCTTCGCGGAAGGGCCGATGAATTCGACCACAAACCGCACCATCACGACCTGGTTTCCCCGCGAGGAGACCGCACGCACCATCGGCGTCACCTTTTCCGGCCAGACGGTCGGCAGCGCGCTCGCCGCGCCGGTTGTCGGCCTGCTCGCCCTGTCGCTGGGCTGGCGCACCGCCTTCTTCATCATCGGTGCGGCCGGGCTCGCCTGGGTGGTGGCGTGGCGCCTGCTGGTGAGCGATCTGCCGCGCGACAACCCCCGCGTCGGCGCCGACGAGATCGCATTGGTCGAGGCGAGCCGCGCCACCTCGCCGCTGTCGGCGGCGGACAGCGCCCGGCCGCTGCGCGCCTACCTGCTGCTGCCGAGCACGCTGGCGCTCGGCCTCGGCATGTTCGCGGTGAACTATACGCTGTACATCTTCATCTCGTGGCTGCCGAGCTACCTCACCGACGCGCTGCACATGCCGGTCAAGCAGATGTCGGTCGTCGCAGCCATCCCCTGGGCCTGCGGCTTCGTCGGCTATGTCGGCGGCGGCTTCATCGCCGATTACCTGTACCGGCGCATGGCCGACCGTTTCGCCGCGCGCAAGCTGACGACGATCGCGCCGCTCGCCGTGGGCGGCCTGGCGCTGCTCGCCGTGCCCTTCGCCCCGGGCGCGGTCGCGGCGGTGGCGCTGATCGCGCTCGCCGTGATGATGCTGACGAGCTCCGTGCAGTCCTGCTGGGCGACGATCCACGAGCTGGTGCCGGAAAACCGCGTCGGCGGGGTCAGCGGCTTCATCCATCTGCTCAGCAACCTATCGGGCATCGTCGGGCCGACGGCGACGGGGCTGGCCGTGCAATACCTCGGCGGCTATTCCAGCGCCTTCGTGATTGCGGCGGCCATCGCCGCCGCAGGGGTGGTCGCGATGGCGATCTTCGTCACGCGGGGGACGCCGTCGCCGCAACTCACCAGGACGGCGCCCGCCGAGTGACGCCGACCGAACGGGAGTCCAAGCCATGAGCGAAGCCGAAGCGCCGCAACGGCCGGTGCTGCTGACGGGCGCGTCGGGGGCGCTCGGCCGGGTGCTGGCGGAGGCCTTCGCCGCGCAGGGCTGGGCGCTGCGCCTCACAGACAAGGTGCCGTTTCCCGGTCCCATTCCCGCCGGCTGCCGCTTCACCCTCGCCGACCTCAACGACGGCGCCGCCATCCTGCGCCTGGCCGAGGGTTGCGGCACGGTCGTCCATTTCGGCGGCGTCGCGGTGGACCAGCCCTTCGAGACGGTGATCGGGCCAAACATCCGCGGGCTCTACCACGCCTACGAGGCGGCGCGGCGCGAGGGCGCGCGCATGGTGTTCGCCTCCTCCAACCACGCCATCGGCTTCCACGAGCGGGCAAGCGCGATCGACGACGCCGCGCCGCTGCGCCCCGACTGCTACTACGGCCTGAGCAAGGCCTATGGCGAGATGATGGGCCGTCTGTACTGGGACAAGCACGGGGTGGAGAGCGTGTTCCTGCGCATCGGATCGTGCATCCCCGAGCCGATCGACGACCGCATGCTGGCCACCTGGCTGTCCTACGGCGACCTCACCCGCCTCGTCGCGCGCAGCACGCTGGCGGAAAGCACGGGACCGGACGGCTGCCTCGTGGTGTTCGGCGCGTCGAAGAACAGCCGGATGACGTGGTGGGGCAGCGACGGCCGCGACGTGCTGGGCTGGGCGCCGACGGACAGCGCCGACGCCTACGCCGACCGCCTCGCCGGCAGGACGAGCGGCAACCCCGTCGCCGAGCGCTACCAGGGCGGCGGCTATTGCGCGACGGACTATTCGCGGATGGCGCCGCGATGACGGAGGACCACGCATGATGCAGCCCGTGCGCCTGATGTGCGCCCTCGTCGTCAGGGGCGCCTTCGACGCCGCCGTGATCCCTGCCTACGAGCGGGCGGGCGGCGCGGTGGCGATCGACTGGGCGCCGACCAGCGTCATCATGGGACGCATCGAGGAAGGGGAACGGGCCGACGCCGTGCTCGTCCTCGCCGACGCCATGGACCGACTCGTCGCCGCGGAACTGGTGGACCCGGCAAGCCGCGTCGACGTGTGCCGGTCGCGCTACGCCATCGCCGTCAAGGCCGGCGCGCCGCACCCGTCGATCGACACGGTGGAGGCGCTGGTGCGGACGCTGACGGCGGCACGCTCGGTGGCGTATTCGCGCACCGGCGCCAGCGGCATCTATTTCGACGCGTTGCTGCCGCGCCTCGGCATCGCGGAGGCCGTGCGCGCCAGGGCGACGGTGATCCCTTCCGGCTTCACGGCGGAGAAGCTTGTCTCGGGCGAGGCCGACATCGCCGTGCAGCAGATGAGCGAGCTGATGGTGGTGCCAGGCATCGAGGTGGTCGGGCCCTTCCCCGGGCCGGTTCAGGAGGTCACGACCTTCGCCGCCGCGGTGATGCGCGGCGCCGCCGACGGGCAGTCGGCGGCGCGCCTCCTCGCCGCTTTGACCGCGCCGGAAATGGCGCGGGCCTACGAAACGAGCGGCCTTGAGGCTGCCTTAAGCTGACCGGAGGGCAACGATGGAGGCACGCGCCTTCTACCACGACGGCATGCGCGACCTGCAGGACCGCTTCGGCGGCCGGGACGTGGCCGATCGCTTGGACGAGCATCGCAAGCACGACGCCTTCTGGGACGAGGAACGGACGTGGATCGCGCAAGCTCGCTTCTTCTTCCTGGCGACGAGCCACGCGGACTACGTCGATTGCAGCGTGAAGTCGGGCGATCCCGGCTTCATCCGCATCGTCGGGCCGGGCACGCTCGAATATCCGGAGTACGACGGCAACCTGATGTTCCGCAGCCTCGGCAACATCGCCAAGAACCCCAATGTCGGGCTGCTCTTCGCGCCCTTCGACGGCGGCAGGCGCATTCGCGCGAACGGACGCGCGACGATCCTCGACGACCCCGACGTGGTCGCCGCGCACCACGGCGCCAAGCTGGTGGTGCGGGTGGAATGCGAGATCTTCTCGAACTGCCCGCGCTACATGCCCGACCTCGTCCATGACCGGCGCTCCCCCAATCCGCCGCGCCCCGGCGTCACCCCGCCCGTGCCGGAATGGAAGGGGCGCGACTACATCAAGGACGTCCTGCCGACCGAAGGCGTCTACAAAGGCTGAGGCGCGGGCGCGGGACCGACGCCCGTGCTATGCACCTGCGTCGGCACGAACGAACGTGCGCTGCCTCGACGGATGTGGAGAAGCCGATGCCTCCGGCGCTGGCGCTGATCGGGCTTCGGCCCGCCCAGGAAGGTGATTGGCTTGCGGCGCTGGCCGATGCCGCGCCGGGCGAACGCTTCGTCCCGCTGCGCGCCATGAACGCCGCCGAACGCGACGCCGTGGAGGTCGCGCTGATCGCCAACCCCGACCCCGCTGAGGTCGCGGCGCTGCCCAATCTCGTCTGGGCGCACAGCCTGTGGGCCGGCGTCGAGCGCGTGCTCGCCGAACTCGGCCCCGCCGCGCCGCCGGTGGTGCGCCTCGTCGATGCCGAGATGGCGCGCACCATGGCCGAGGCGGTGCTCGCCTGGACCTATTATCTCCAGCGCGACATGCCGGCCTATGCCCGCCAGCAGCGCGAGGGCGCGTGGCACCAGCGCGCCTACCGCCATCCGGCAAGCCTCACCGTGGGCCTGCTCGGGCTCGGGGCGCTGGGCGCCGCGGCGGCAGAGCGCCTCTCGGGTGCCGGCTTCGACGTCGCCGGCTGGAGCCGCACGCCGAAGCGGCTGCCGGCCGTCGCCACCCATGCCGGCGAGGACGGCCTCGCCGTTGTGCTCGCGGCGAGCGACATCGTGGTCTGCCTGCTGCCGTTGACCGTTGAAACGCATGGGCTGCTGGACGCCAGCCGCTTCACGGCGATGAAGCCCGGCGCGGCGCTCATCAACGTCGCCCGCGGGCCCGTGGTGGCGACGGCCGACCTCCTCGCCGCGCTCGACGCCGGACAGCTGTCGCACGCGGTGCTGGACGTGTTCGACGCCGAACCGCTGCCGCCGGAGTCGCCGCTGTGGCGCCACCCCGGCGTGACCGTGCTGCCGCACGTCACCGCGCCGACCGACGCGGTCGCCGCCGCGCGCACCGTCGCGGCGAACCTGCGCGCCTATCGCGCCACCGGGCGGGTGCCGCAGCCGGTCGACCCGGCGCGCGGATACTAGGCGAGGTAGTCCCCTTCCTCGCGCGCCAGGGTGCGCTTGGCGGCGGCGAGGTGGAGCCGCGCGCTTTCCGCACGGCCCGCCGCCTCCTGCGCCGCGACCCGGCGCGCCACCGCCTCGGGCACGATCTTCAGCGGGCGCCCGGTGCCGAGCGCCAGCACCTGCGCCTGCGCCGCCCGCTCGAGGTAGTACAGGTCGTCCCAGGCTTCCGCGACGCTGGCGCCGAGCACCATCACCCCGTGGTTCTTCATGAACACGACATCGGCGTCGCCGGTCGCGGCGGCGATGCGGTCGCCCTCGCGCTCGTCGAGCGCCAGGCCGTTGTAGTCCTCGTCCACCGCGACGCGGCCGAAGAAGCGTAGCGCCGTCTGCCCGGCCCACAGCAGCGGCGGGCCGTCCAGCATCGCCAGCGCGGTGGCGTAGGGCATGTGGGTGTGGAAGGCCACCCGCGCGCGCGGCTTGGCCTTGTGCAGCCGGGCGTGGATATGGAAGGCGGTCGCCTCCGGCGCACCCTCGCCCTCCAGCACGTGGCCGTCGAAGTCGCACAGCAGCAGGCTCGACGCGGTGACCTCGCGGAAGGCGAGTCCGTAAGGGTTGACCAGGAACAGGTCGGGCCGCTCCGGCAGGGTGGCGGAGAAGTGGTTGCAGATACCCTCCTCCAGCCCGTGGCGCGCGGCGAGGCGTAGGGTGGCGGCGAGGTCGACGCGCAGCGCGCGCGTGTCGTAGGGCGCGTTGCGGCGCGGCGCTTCTTGGCCGTGCGGGGCGGCGACGGGATGGGCCATGCGTGTCCTCGGGTGCCGGGGTCCGGGTGGGCAACGCCTGACTATAGCCGCCGGCACGATCGCCGTCTGTCCCCGCTGCACACTCATCGATTGTCGGGCGGCGCCGTCCCATAATGGGCAGCGGTACCGTCGCGGGACGGCGCGCCGACACAAAGGTCTCGCCGCTACCGCGGCACCGAGAGCGGGGAACAGGTCATGGCCGTCGCGCGCGACATCGGCATCGTCAGGATCGATCCGGCGAACCCCCTTTTCGCGATCGGGCACCCGGTCGGCGGCAGGGCCGGGCCGGCGGGCATCTACCAGTGCCAGCGCTGCGAGGGCGAGGACGTCCACCTCGGCGACGCGGTGCTGCCGCCCTGCCCGCACTGCCGCGACGAGAACACGCTGTGGCGCGCGGTGGTCGTCGCCAAGCACCTCCACACACCGGCCGGCCGGGCGGCGTGACGGCTACTCCGCCGCGGCCAGCGCCGCTGCCTCGGGCCGCATCCACACCGCCGTGTCGTGGAACACCGCGCCGCCCGCAGGCAGCGCCGGCTCGTCGCTGGTCAGGACGTTGATGCCGGAACCGTCGCCGCCGAAGCTGTCGGCCGGCCAGAGGCTCTCGACCACCACCACGCCGGCGGCCTGCCCGTCGACGTGCCGGGCGTGGAGCACCACCTCGCCGCGGCCGTTGCCGAGCCGCGCGAGGGCGCCGTCCGCGACCCCGAAGCGGGCGCCGTCCTCCGGCGCGATCAGCGCCTCAGGCCGCCCGCCGCGCCGGCGCGCCGTCGGCGTTTCCGTGAAGGTCGAGTTGAGGAACTGCCGCGCCGGCGCCGTCACGAGGCGCAATGGTCGCTCGGGGGTGGCGTGGTCCATCAGCGGCGTCCAGTCCGGCAGCGGCGGCAGCGCGCCGTCCTTGTCGCCGAGCGCACGCCAGTCCGCCTTGAAGCGGAACCGGCCGTCGGGGTGGGCGAAGCCGTCGAGGAAGTGCGCCTCGCGGAACGGCAGCTGCACGTCGACCCAGCGCCGCTCGGTCAGCTCCGCGGCGCCGGGGTAGCCGGACGCGCGCAGCGTGGCGTCGGCGAGTTCGAGCCCGCTCATGCGGAAGGTGTGGTGGTCGAGCCCGAAGCGCTGCGCCAGCGCGCAGACCAGATCGTGGTTGGAGCGCGCCTCGCCCGGCGGCTGGATGACCTGCCGCCCGATCTGGATGTGGGTGTGGCCGCCGGCCTGGTAGATGTCGTCGTGCTCCAGGAACATGGTCGCCGGCAGCAGCAGGTCGGCGTAGCGGGCCGTTTCCGTCACGAACTGCTCGTGGACCACGGTGAACAGGTCGTCGCGCATCAGGCCGGCGCGGACGCGGTTGCCGTCCGGGCACACGGAAGCGGGGTTGCCGCCCTGCACCAGCAGCACGGCGACAGGCGGGCCGCCCATCAGCGCGTCGGCATCGCCGGTGAGGATGCTGGCGATGCGGCTCATGTCGAGCTCGCGCACGCTCGGGTCGCGGAAGGCGGTGCCCTCGATCAGCGAGCGGTCCCAGCGGTAGATGCCCTTCATGCCCCACAGGGCGCCGCCGCCCTCGTGGCGCCACTTGCCGGTCACCGCCGGCAGGCAGGTCACCGCGTGCATGGAGGCTGCGCCGTTACGCCCGCGCGTGAAGCCGTAGCCGGCGCGGATGTAGGCGCGCGGCGTCGCGTTGTAGAGGCGCGCGAACCCCTCGATCTCCGCCGCGGCGAGGCCGGTGATGCCGGCCGCCCAATCGGGGCCGCGGGTCGCGAGGTGGGCTTCGAGCGCGGCGGGGTCGTCGGTGTGGCTCGCCATGTAGGCACGGTCGGCGTGGCCGTCGCGGAAGGCGCAGTGCATCACGGCGCAGGCCAGCGCCGCGTCCGTGCCGGGGCGGAGCGCGAGGTGGAGGTCGGCCGCGGCGGCCGTGCCGGTCCGGTAGGGGTCGATCACAACCAGCTTGGCGCCGCGCTCCTTGCGGGCGCGGGTGACGTGGGCCATCACGTTGACCTGCGTCGACACCGGGTTGGTGCCCCACAGCACGTTGAGGTCGGCCACCGCCATCTCGCGCGGGTCGCTGCCGCTGACCCGGCCGCAGCCCGCCGTCCAGCCGGCGGTGGCGATGGCGCTGCAGATCGTGCCCTTGCGCCCCGACCAGCGCATGGCGTGGCGCAGCCGGAAGATGCCGTCACGGTTGACCAGCCCCATGGTGCCGGCCGAGCTGTAGGGCCACACCGCCTCGGCCCCGTGCCGCGCCGTGGCCGCGTCGATGGCGGCGACGACGCGGTCCAGCGCCTCGTCCCAGCGAATGCGGCGGAACCGCCCGCCGCCTTTGGCGCCGTCGCGCAGCATCGGGTGCAGCAGCCGGTCGGGGTGGTGCACCCGCTCGGCGTAGCGCGCCACCTTGTTGCAGATCACGCCGCCCGTGTAGGGATTGTCGGCGCCGCGCACCGCGCCGATCGTGTGGTGGTCGAGCACCTCCACGTCGAGCGCGCAGGTGCTCGGGCAATCATGCGGGCAGACGGAGCCGCGAAGGTCGGCCATCGTCGGGCACTCGGGCGTTGAGTCGTAGCGACACTATCGGAGCCGCACCGATTTGGCGAGCGGCGGCGTTTGCCGTCCGTTGCCATCGCCGCGGCGCTCACCGTCCCGTCACGTCCCACCCGGCACGTCGCAGCCGCTCGACGGCCGGGGGACTCGTCATGAATCGCAGAAAGGTCGCGGCGGCCGAAGGTTGTGCCCGCAGCACTGCCGCAGCGGCATAGGTCGACACCGAATTCAGCGGCTCGGGCAGGAAACCGGCGAAGGCCACGCCGGGTGCCCCGAGGATCTCGCTTGCCTGCGTCATGCCAAGCGTCGCGCGGCCCGACGTCAGGGCTGCCACCACTTCGGCGCCGTCGTCGCAAAGGACCGACTTCCCGTGAACGGCATCAGCGATGCCGAGCAGGTCGAAGACCCGTTCGGCGAAGGCACCGGCCGTCGCGCCGCCGCGGGGATCGACATAGGCGACGGCTGGCGCGGCGAGGAACAGCGCGCGGACACGGTCGCGCGTCGTGGCGTCGGGCATCGGAGCGCCGTCGCGGACGGCGAGGCCGAGCCGCATGCGCCCGATCTCCACCCTGCTCCCGGCATCGAGTGTCCCCTCCCGCACGAGGGCGTCCACGCCGGAGGAGGAGGTCATCACCACGTCGGCCGGGGCGCCGGCCATGAGCTTGGCATGGACCTGGCCGGCGTTGCCGATCGTCGCCTGGAACCCCGTTCCGCCGCTCGCCGCGAAGGCGGCGTGGAGGTCACGCAGGCTCGTCGCGAAGACGCCGGTCGCAAGCACGCGCACGTCGTCCGCCATGGCGCGGCCCGCGCCTGCGGTCAGGACGGCGCACAGGACGAAAGCCCCGACACGTCCCCTCCAGCCCTTGCAGCATTGCCTGCCCACGCGTCCTCCATCGTGCATGTCGAGTTCCGTTCCGCGACGACCGTTCGCGAACGGGAGCGCGCGGCAGCGTCTTCGCAGCGGTGCGCCTAGCTGTCGACCATGCCGTTGTGCTGTCCCAGGGCGGGGACGGAAAGGTCCGGCTGCGCCGGCTCGGCCGCGAAACGGATCGGCGACGCGAGATGCACCCGGCCCGCCTCGTCGCGAAGCAGCATGCCGCGCGCCTGGAGATGCGCGTCCGCCAGCGCTTCCGGAAACGTCTGCACCGGTCCGAAGCAGACATCCATGCCGGCAAGGATCTCCGTCCATTCGGCCAGCGTCCTGGAGGCGAACAGCGTTTCGAAGAAGGTCATGACCTCGGCCTGGTGCGGACCCGGCCCGCGCAGGCACGGCGCGACGAGGTCGGGCCGTCCCAGTCGCCCGAGCAGGGTGCGGACGAACTTCTCCTCCTGGCCGGCGAGGGCGAGGTGGCGCCCGTCCCTGGTCCCGTACAGGCGATAGAACGCCGCGCCGCCGGTCGTGCGCTCGTGCTTGGCGACCTGCTGACGCTTCTCCGCCATCGCCGGGCCGAGGACGTTGGCGCAGGCCGACACCATGGCATCGTGCATCGAGATGTCGAGGTAATCGCCCTCGCCCGTCCTTTCCCGGCGAAGCAGCGCCATGAGCACGCCCGACAGGCCCTGCAGGCCGGCAAGGATGTCCGCGGCGGGGACGCCGGGTATCGCCGGCGCGTCGTCCGCCCCCAGGGTGACGCTGAGCGCGCCGCTCAGCGCCTCGACGGCGAGGTCATGGGCGGGGCGATGGGCATAGGGACCGTCCTGGCCGAAGGCGCTGATGGAACAGTACACGATGCGGGGGTTCCAGGCCTTCACATGGTGGTAGGCGACGCCCAGCCGCCCGGCGACGCCGGGACGGAAGCCTTCCACGAACACGTCGGCCGACCTGCACAGCGCTTCGAGGGCGTCGAGGCCGGCCGGCGTCTTGAGGTCGAGCGCGACGCTTTTCTTGCCGCGGTTGACGTTGCGGAACACGACGGAAGCGTCGCCGTCGAGCGGGCCGATGCCCCGCCCGAGGTCGCCGCCGGGGGCTTCGACCTTGATGACCTCCGCCCCGTGATCCGCCATCGCCATCGTCATGTACGGCCCCGGCAGGAACGAGGTCAGGTCGACGACCCGCAGGCCCGAAAGCTTCATGATGGTTCACCCTCGCTGCTACCACCGACCGGCGCGATCCCGCTCCTGGCGCGTCGCGCGTCATCCTTGATCCATCCAGCGGGCCGCCCGGCGCCATCGGTCGGCGACGACGCGGCCCTCACGCCAAGCCAAGCTGCCGCGCGGCCACGAACACGGTGGCGCCGCAGGCGAGCAGGGCGAGCGGGTTGATGCGGCTGACGAGGAGCGCCCCCGTCGACGCCAGGGCAAGCCCGCGCGCGGGCCAGCCGCCGTCGAGCGAGCGCATCAGCACGAAGACCGCCGCCAGGATCATCCCGGCCGCGACGGGGCGGAGCCCGCCTTCGAGCGCCAGCTGCCACCGCGCGCCCTTGTAGCGCGCCCAAAGGCGCGCAACGCCATAGATCAGGATCGCCGTCGGCATGAAGATGGCGAGCGTCGCCGTCAGGGCACCCCAGGGCCCCGCGACCTGCCAGCCGATCAGCGTCACGAGCAGCGTCCCCGGCCCGGGCGCCATGCGGGAGATCGCGAAGTCGGTCAGGAACTGCTGCGTCGTCATCCAGCCGTGCACGTCGACGACCTGGCGCTGGATGTCGGCCACAACCGCCTGGCCGCCCCCGATGGTGACGAGCGACAAGGGCACGAACACCGTCACCAGCGCTGCGAGCGACTTTTCCACGGCGTCAGCGCCTGCCGAGGCGATGGTATTCCCATCCGATGCTGAGCGCGCCGACGACCACCACGACCCAGACCAGCGGCAGGTGCAGGAAGGCCACCGCGACGAAGGTCGCGGCCATGCCGGCGACCGCCGCCGCCCGTCGCGGCACGCGCCGCGCCACCGTGACGCCCATCGACAGCGACAGGCCGATGGCCGCCGCCGCCGCCCCGTCCAGCGCGGGACGCGTCAAGGCGAACTGGTTCAGCCGCTCGAACAGGGCGCCGATCAGCACGATCAGCATCGCCGCGGGCACGATGATGCCGCACAGGCCGGCCACGGCACCGCGCAGCCCGAGCAGCCGGTAACCGATCCAGATCGCCATGTTGGTCACGTTGACGCCGGGCAACGCCTGCGAGAGCGAGAGGCCGTTGAGGAAGTCCTCCTCGCTGATCCACCTGCGGGCTTGGACGAATTCACGGAGCAGCCAGCCGCTGAGACCGCCGCCGAAGCTCGTCAAGCCGATGCGGCCGAAGGCGAGGAACAACCGCATCGGCGTCGGCTCGTCATCGCGCGCGCTCTCCCGGTCGGGGGCGCGGAGATCGGGGGCTCGGGTGACCCCGGTCCCGGTGCCGCCGTGGTCGTCGTTCTGGATGGTCGCCGTCCCGGTTGCCATGCCCCGCCCCTGCCCGGAACGCGTCGCGGGCGAGCGGCCGGGATCACGGTGTTGCGACCGCCCGGCATGGAGGACTATGAACGTGCGGCGCACCGCGCACCACAACGAAAAACAACGGCGGGGAGAGCGATGACCATGGCGGACGGCGATCACCCTCGCACCGCGGCGGCCGCGTTGCCGCTCGCCGGCCTCGTCGTGCTGGACCTCACCCTCGCCCGTGCCGGCCCGACCTGCGTGCGGCACCTGTCGGATTGGGGTGCGTCGGTGATCCGGGTGGAGCCGCCGCCGAGCGGCGCCGAGGACATCGCCGGCGACCGCGACGGCCCGGACTTCCAGAACCTGCACCGCAACAAGCGCGCCATCCAGCTCAACCTCAAGACGCCGTCGGGCCACGCCGCTTTCCTGCGACTGGTCGCCCGCGCGGACGTGCTCGTCGAGAACATGCGCGCCAACGTCAAGCACCGGCTGCGCATCGGCTGGGACGACCTCCGTGCCGTCAACGAGCGGCTGGTGTACGGCAGCATCAGCGGCTTCGGCCAGGACGGCCCCTACGGCGCGCGCGCCGGGGTCGACCAGATCGCGCAGGGCTTGGGCGGGCTGATGTCGATCACCGGCCTGCCCGGCCAGGGTCCGGTGCGCGCGGGGATCCCGCTCGCCGACCTCACCGCCGGCAACCTGCTGGCGTTCGGCATCATGACGGCGCTGTTCGAGCGTCACCGCACCGGCAAGGGTCGCTGGGTGACCACCAGCCTGCTCGAAGCGCAGGTGTTCATGCTCGACTTCCAGGCCGCGCGCTGGCTGATGAAGGGCGAGGTCGCCGGACAGGCCGGCAACGACCACCCGACCGGCATCCCCACCGGCGCCTTTCCCACGGCCGACGGCGCCGTCAACATCGCGGCCAGTTCCGGCCGGCAATGGCGGCGCTTCTGCGAGGCCTTGGAGCGCCCGGACTGGCTGTCCAAACCGGAGTGGTCGAGCATGACGGGCCGCAGCGCCGACCGCGAGGCCATCAACGCCGCCATCGGCGCCCTCACCCGCACGCAGCCCTCCGCGCATTGGACGGCGTTGTTTGCCGACGCCGGCATCCCCTGCGGGCCGATCAACACCATCGACCGGGTGTTCGCCGACCCGCAGGTCCAGCACCTCGGCCTCGCCGTTCCGGTCGCGCACCCTCGTCTCGGCACCCTGTCGGTGGTGGCATCGCCCTTGAACCTGTCGGGCGTCGGCAAGGCGGTGCGCACCGCCAGCCCCGACATGGGCGCGGACACGCAGGCCGTGTTGACGGAGGTGGGCCTGACTCCGGACGAGATCGCGCAAATGCGCGCCGAGGGAGCAATCTGATGGACGCGACGCAACCGGCCCGGACGGCGTACGCATCGGGCAAGATGCTGGCGGAGGCGGCCGAGGGCATCGGCACGGTCACCTTCAACCAGCCGGAAAAGCGCAACGCCATGTCAATCGAGATGTGGGACGGGCTGGGCGCGATCCTTGAGGGCTGGGCGGACGACGACGGCGTGCGGGTCGTCGTGCTGACGGGTGCTGGGGACAAGGCCTTCGTGTCCGGCGCCGACATCAGCCAGTTCGGCGAGAAGCGCAGCAACGCCGCCGCGCAGCAGGAGTACGAGCGGCTGACGAGGGGCTGCCGTGCCCGGCTCGCGGCGTTTCCCAAGCCGGTGATCGCCCGCATCCGGGGGTACTGCCTCGGCGGCGGGCTCGCCATCGCGATGATGGCTGACCTGCGCATCGCCTCCGACGACAGCGCCTTCGGCATTCCCGCGGCGCGGCTCGGCATCGCCTACGGCTTCGACGCCGTGCAGCACTTGAACTCGCTGGTCGGCCAGGCCAACGGGCGCATGCTGCTGTTCACCGGCGAGCGCATCGACGCCGCCGAGGCGCTGCGCATCGGCCTGGTGAACCGCGTCGTGCCGGTCGATGCGCTGGAGGAGGCGGTGAACGGGCTGGCCCGCACCGTCGCAGGCAACGCCCCGCTGTCGGTGCGCGGCATGAAGCTCATCAGCAACGCGGCGCTGCGCGACCCGGCGGAGCGCGACATGGACGCCGTCGCGGCCGCCGTGGCGACGTGCTTCGACAGTTCGGACTACACGGAAGGACGGACGGCGTTCATGCAGAAGCGCAGGCCGGTGTTCCGGGGGCGGTGACGGGGCGGGCGCGCCGTCGCCCCACCGCACGCGGCTTGCCGTGCCGGAACTTTTCCCGACGCTCCGCGCTCGCCGGCACACCGATCCCCGGGATGCCGAAAGGACGCTTCCATGCCGGACGACGCCGCCGACCGCCTGCGCATGCAGGACCCGCGCACGCAGTACCCGCAGCCGCCGTTCCCCCGTCAGCCGCAGGGCGCGCCGGGACTGGCGGCGGCCATGGACCCCAGGCCGGACCACGGCGAAACGAGCTATGTCGGCCATGGCCGCCTTAAGGGGCGGCGCGCCCTGGTCACCGGCGCCGATTCCGGCATCGGGCGCGCCGCCGTGATCGCCTTCGCCCGCGAAGGAGCCGACGTGGCGCTGAGCTATCTCGCCGACGAGATGGCCGATGCCGAGGAGGTGGCCAAGCTCATCCGGGCGGAGGGCCGCAGGGCGGCCTTGTTCCCCGGCGACATCACCGACCAGGGCTTCTGCGAGGGACTGGTGGAGCGCACCGTGGCCGAGCTCGGCGGCCTCGACATCCTGGTCAACAATGCCGGCAAGCAGACCAACCAGAAAGACATCGGCGACATCTCCGCCGACGCATTCGACCGCACGCTGAAGACGAACCTTTACGCCATGTTCTGGATCACCAAGGCGGCGGTCCCGCACATGCCGCCGGGCGCCGCGATCATCAACACCGCCTCGGTGGTCGCCTACACCCCGCCGCCGATCCTGCTCGACTATTCCACCACCAAGGCCGGCATCGTCGCCTTCTCCAAGGCGCTCGCCAAGCAGGTCGTCGCCAAGGGCATCCGGGTGAACGCGGTCGCACCCGGCCCGTTCTGGACGGCGTTGCAGCCCTCGGGCGGCCAGCCGCAGGAGGCGGTCGAGAAGTTCGGCTCGGGGGTGCCACTCGGGCGCCCCGGCCAGCCAGTCGAACTCGCGCCCGTTTACGTGTTCCTCGCGTCGCAGGAGGCGAGCTACGTCACCGGCGAGGTGTATGGCGCCACGGGCGGCAACGGAACGGCGTAGCGACGGGGGTCACGTGATCGCCCGCAGGCGCGCTGCGACGCGGGTGATCAGACCGTCGCCGGCAGCGACGCGGGCGCCCCGCTGGAGCACGCTGTGGATCATCCCGCCGAGGCGCTCGGCCTCGACGGCGACGCCGGCTTGGCGGAGGCGCGCGGCGTAACGTTCGCCCTCGTCGCGCAACGGGTCGCACTCGCACGTCACCACCAGCGCGGGGCAAAGCCCGGCGAGATCGGCGGCCAGCAGGGGCGACAGCGCGGTCCGGTCGGCGGTCCCGGCGTAGAGGGCGAGGCTGCGGCGGAGTTCGTCGAGACGCACGACCTTGCCGTCGTGCTCGGCGCGTGACGCGTCATCCGCCGCGTCCCGCAAATCCGCGTTGGGATAAAGCAGCACCTGCGCGCGCAGCGGAAGCCCCGCCGCGCGGGCGCCGTGCGCCGTCAGCGCGGCCAGCGCGCCGCCGGCACTGTCGCCGGCAACCGCGATGCGCCGCGGGTCCGCGCACGCCGCGCCACCCGCGAACAGGTCGCGCAGCGCCGCCATGCAGTCCTCCTGTGCGGCGGGGTGGGGGTGCTCCGGCGCAAGCCGGTAGTCGACCGCCGCGACCTGCCAGCCCGAACGCAGCGCGAGATGGCGCAGGGGGATGTCGTAGCCGTCGAGCGAGCCGGCGACGAAGCCGCCGCCGTGAATGTAGAGCACGGTCGGTCGCACAGTCGACCACGTGTCCGAACCCTCGGACCGATAGCACCGCAGCCGCAGCGCGCCGACCCAGCGGTCGGCCACGGCGGCCGCCGGCGCCGGGCCCTGCATCGCGACCACCTCGTCCAACTCGGCCCGGTAGCCGCGCAGCCAAGCCTGGTCGTCGGAGGGCATCGGCTTCGCCTGGGCGGCGAGTTCGGCGAGCACCGCCGCGGCCTGCGGGTCAAGCACCGCGCGGACCGTTCCGGGTGTCGGGCGAGGGCTGCGCCTCACGCGCCGCGCGCAGGCGTCGTGTTTCGCGCGTCGCGCGCATGGTGCGTTCCTCTGTCTCGATGGTGCGCGGGCAACGAAAGGGGGAACGGCGTCGTTCCCTCCCGCGCGACCGGCAGGAGGCAGCATGGATCTCGGACTCAAGGGCAAGACGGCCGTCGTCACCGGCGCCGACTCCGGCATGGGGCTGATGACGGCCTCCATGCTGCTCGACGAGGGCGCGCGGGTCGTCATCGCCGACCAGTATGCCGGCGAGATCGAGGCGGCCGCCGCCGGCCTGCGCGGCGAGGTCCATCCCTGCGTCGTCGACGTCACCGATACGGCCTCCGTGCAAAGGCTGCACGACTTCGCGCTGGCCAAGCTCGGCCACGTCGACTGCCTGGTCCACGCCGCCGGCGTCACCGGCGCCACCGGCCTGTTCCACGAGATCGACGACGCCGGCTGGCAGGAAACGCTCGACATCCTGCTGATGGGCACGGTGCGGGTGACGCGCGCCTTCGTGCCGGGCATGGCCGCGCGCGGGTCGGGGCGCGTCGTGCTGTTTGCCTCCGAGGATTCGGAGCAGCCCTACGCCGACGAGCTGCCCTATTGCGCGGCCAAGGCCGGCATCCGCAGCCTGACCAAGGGCCTGTCCAAGACCTACGCCAAGAAGGGCGTGCTGGTGAACTCGGTCGGCCCGGCCTACATCGAAACGCCGATGACCGACGCGATGATGGACAAGCGCGCGAAGAAGAACGGCACCAGCTTCGACGAGGCGGTCGCCTCCTTCCTCAAGGAGGAACGGCCGACGCTGGAGTTGCAGCGCCGCGGACGGGCGGAGGAGGTCGCCGCCGTCGTGGTGTTCCTGTGCTCGGCGCAGGCGAGCTTCGTCAACGGCGCGAACTACCGCGTCGACGGGGGCTCGGTGGCGACGATCTGATCGCAAGCGCGGAGCAGGTTCGCGGCGTGCGCGCGTCGTCCCGTCCTTCCTCGCGGAGCCCCGCGCGCGCCGTCTCGCATAGGCCGAAGCTGTGCTAGGCAGGCGCATCGTCACCGATCGTGGATCGCGCATGTTCCGCCTGCTGCCCGGCCTCCTTTTCCTTGCGGCTTCGCTCGCGCCGGCCCAAGCGCAGACCATCCCGGTTCGCGTCGGCTTCATTCCCGTCCTTGGAACGGCGCAGGTGTTCGTGGCGGAACGCGAGGGCTGGCTGAAGGAGGCGGGGCTCGACGTCCGCTTCATCCCCTTCGAGTCCGGCCCCAACATGATCCAGGCGCTGGCCTCGGGTAAGCTCGAAATCTACGTCGCCGGCATCGCACCCCTCGCGGTGGCGCGTTCCAAGGGCATCGACGTCAAGGTCGTGGCCGCGACCGCCATCGAGGAGATGACGACGGTCGCCGGTCCCAAGCTGGCAACCTTCTTCAAGCCGGGGATCGCGCCGGCTGACGCCTTCAAGGCCTTCGCGGCGGCGAACGGCCGCCCCGCGAGCCTGGCGACGCAGCCGCCGGGCTCAGTGCCGCACACCACGCTCAACCATTGGCTGTTCGAAGCAAGCAGGGTGGCGGCGGGCGACGTGCGCCTCATTACCATGGGCATCGACGCAACGCAGCAGGCGGTGCTCGCCGGCGCTGTGGACGGTGCCACCCTGCGGGAGCCGGCCGTCACCATCGTACGCGCGCGAGACCCCCGCATCACCGTGGTCGCACTCGGTCGCGACATGTTTCCCGACCAGCCGGGGACCGTCGTCGCGATCCAGGGTGCTTTCCTCAAGGCGCATCCGGGCGAGGTTGAGAAGCTCGTCGCGGCGATCGACCGCGCCAATGCCGCCATGCAGGCCGACCCCGCCAGTGCCGTGCCCGCCGTCGAGGCGACGCTCGGCAAGGGCCTGGTGTCGAGGGAGCTGATCCTGTCGGCGCTGCGCTCGCCGGCCTCGAGGTTCAACGTCGACCCCGATGCGATCGTCGCCTCCACCCGTGCGATGCAGGCCTACCAGGTCAGGCTCGGCACGCTGGACAAGGAATACCCGCTCGACGGCCTCTTCGACGACGGGTTCTACAAGCGGGCGGTGGCGAGATAGGCCGCTTCGATGCGCGCGGGTGCGGCGCTGCCCTATCTTCTCGGGGCGACCGGGCTGGCGTGCTTCCTCGCGCTGTGGCAGGCGGCGCCGAGCCTCGGGCTGGTGTCGTCCGCGCTGCTGCCCCGGCCGAGCGACGTGCCCGCCGCCTTCCTCAGCGAGCTGGGCAGCGGTCTGTGGCCCGACGCGGTGGCGATGAGCCTCGAACACTACCTGCTCGGCCTGATCTGCGGCGCCGCCGCCGGCGTAGGCCTTGGCATCGCCACGGGCATGTCGGTCCGCTTCGAGCGCGTCCTCGCCTGGGTCGTGCGCGTGCTGCGCCCCATTCCAGGTCTCGCCTGGGTGCCGTTCGCCATCCTTTGGTTCGGCGTGGACCAGGGGGCGGCCGTGTTCATCATCGCGATCGGCGTCTTCTGGATCGTGTTCTTCGCGACGCAGGGCGCCATCCGCGCCGTCGACCGCGACCTCATCGAGGTGGCCGACGCCTTCGGCTTCACCGGCCCTCTCGCCAAGCTGCGCAAGGTGATGCTGCCGGCGGCGCTGCCGGGCATCCTCGTCGGCCTGCGCACCGCCCTCGGACAGGCCTGGATGTCCGTCGTCGCCGCCGAGCTGTTCGGCGTTCCCGGCCTCGGCCAGCGCATGACGCAGGCCTCGAGCCTGCTCGCCACCGACACCGTGGTCGTCTACATGCTGACGATCGCGGCCCTTTACGGCGTGATGGACACCCTCTTCATCCTTGCCCAGGGCCGGCTCCTGGCCTACCGCCCATGAGGAACGGGGCAAGAGGAGCCGGGCATGACGGCCGACCTTCTCATCACGATCCGCGACCTCGCCCTCAGCTTCGAGCGTGACGGCACGCGCAACGAGGTGCTGCGTCACCTCGACCTCGACGTGGCCCGCGGCGAGTTCCTGGCGATCGTCGGCTCGTCGGGCGTGGGCAAGTCGACCCTGCTGCGTGTCCTGATGGGCTTGTCGCGCCCGAGCGCGGGCACGGTCGAGATCCGCTCCGGCCGCGACGCGGAGCGCGCCGTGGCGCTGGTGTTCCAGGACGCGCGGCTCCTGCCCTGGCGCCGGGTCGCCGCCAACGTCGCGTTCGGCCTCGAAAAGCTGAAGCTGTCCGCCGCCGAGCGACGGGAGCGCACATCGCGCGCCCTGGCCGGCGTCGGCCTGCGCGACCATGGCGCGCGCTGGCCGCACCAGCTCTCGGGTGGGCAGCGCCAGCGCGTCGCCCTTGCCCGCGCGCTGTGCCTGCGGCCCGAACTGCTGCTGATGGACGAGCCGTTCAGCGCGCTGGACGCGCCGACGCGCGAAGCCTTGCAGGACGAGGTCGTCAGGATCCGGCGCGACGAGGGCATCACGGTGCTGTTCGTCACCCACGACATCGAGGAGGCCGTGTACATCGCCGATCGCGTGGTCGCGCTCGGCGGCAAGCCCGGCGAGGTCCGTTCGTCGCTGCCGATCGACGTCGAGCGCCCGCGGCGGCGCGGCGACCTGCGGCTCAGGCTCCTGTCCGACAGGATCAAGAGCGACCTGTCCGCGGAAGCGGCGGCGCGCGAGGACTGGGTGATCTGAAGGCCGGCCGGAGATCGCGCCGCCCCACCTCAGCGCCGCCGCCGCCCGATCAAGGTTCCCCGCCACCGAGGTCGACGCGCGACAGCACGTCCTGCAACGGGTCGCGCGTCCAGGCCATGGTGACGAAGCCGTTGTGCTCGGCACCGGGCGCGGCACGGAGGACGACTGCGCCGGCCTTCATCGCGGCGGGCAGGACGGGCGCGACCGGGACGCCGTGCGCGGCAAGGTCGGCGGCGAGCCTGCCGTTCAACCCGGCCGAGGACGGCGAAAAGGCGCTGACGAGGAACGCCGTGTCGCGCGCCTGCGCGATCCATGCGGCGAACTTCGCTTCCTCGCCGAACAGCGCATCGAGCAGGACGACGCCGAGGATGCGGCGACGGCTGCCGCTCTGCGCGGGCAGGCAGTAGGCCGTCGCGAGGTAGCCGCCGCTGTAGGCGACGAGGATGACCGGCCACCGGCCGGCGTCCTCGGCCGTGAAGCGCCCGCCCGCGCGGGCCGCGAGCTGCCGCGCCGCCTCGTCGAGGTAGCCATCGAGGAACTCCCGCTCGTAGAAGCGGCCGGGGCTGGAATCGAGCGCGTCGACGGCGAGCTGCGGCGCCACCAGCACGGCGTTGAGGCGCGAGCCCGCGACCTGCGCGACGACCCGCTGCCGCCGCACCACGTCGCGCTCCAGGACGGCGAGGTTGCCGTGGAAGAACAGCACGACGGCCGCCGGCTTGGCCGGATCGAAACGGGGCGGCACCACCACGAGCGAGCGTTTGTCGTCGTAGGTTGGATGCTCGAAGAGGCGGCCGCCGCGCGGCGCGTCGTGGAACAGGCGGCCGTCCGCATCCCGCGCGAAGAAGGGTTCGTTTGTTTCGGGGATGATGATGTTCCCCGCCAGCGGATAGGGCGCCGCGGCGCCGAAGTCGGCGAGGTCCCGCGCGCGCTCCGGCCTGCGGCCGGCGGTACTCGCGCGGGACGGTGGAGACGGCTCGGCTTCCGGCGTCATGCTCGCTGCCCCGCTGTCTGGCGCGCCAGCCGCCGGCGCGACGGCGAGCACCGCCGCGAGCACGCCGGCGGCACGGTGCAATCTAACCCCGCGCCGCCGGCGAGCGAAACCCGAGGTCATCGGAACACGATCGTGCGCCGTCCGCTGAGGAGGACCCGGTGCTCGACGTGGAACTTGATGGCGCGCGACAGCACCACCGTTTCGACGTCGCGGCCGATCGCGACGAGGTCGTCGGGATCGAGGGAGTGGTCGGCCCGCTGGACGTCCTGCTCGATGATCGGCCCCTCGTCGAGGTCGCCGGTGACGTAGTGCGCCGTGGCGCCGATGAGCTTCACCCCGCGCGCATGCGCCTGATGGTAGGGCTTGGCGCCCTTGAAGCTTGGCAGGAACGAGTGGTGGATGTTGATCGCGCGGCCGTCGAGCTTGGCGCAAAGCTCGTTTGACAGCACCTGCATGTAGCGGGCGAGCACGACGAGGTCGACGCGCTCGTCCTCGACGAGGGCCATGAGCCGCGCCTCCTGTGCCGCCTTGGTGTCGGCCGCCACGGGCAGGTGGTGGAAGGGGACGTCGTAGGCGGCGGCAAGCTTGCGGAAGTCGGGGTGGTTCGAAACGATCGCGGGAATCTCGACCGGCAGGGTGCCGCTCCCGTAGCGGAACAGGAGGTCGTTGAGGCAATGGCCGAACCTCGACACCATCAGCAGGAGCCGCGGTTTCACCTTGAGGTCGTGGATGCGCCAGGACATGTCCCAGCGCGCCGCGACGGGGGCGAACCCGTCGCAAAGCGCCCGATGGGCCGCGCCGGCCGGCGCCGCGACGCTGACCCGCATGAAGAAGACGCCCGTCTCCGCCTCGCAGAACTGGGCGCTGTCCAGGATGTTGCAGCCGCGCTCCACCATGAACTGCGCGACGGCGTGGACGAGGCCCACGCGATCGGGGCAGGACAGGGTGAGGACGTAGTCGGACGTAGTCGAGGGCATCTGGGCTGCCTGCTGCGGTGCGGGATGGCGCGTGCGCGACGTGTTGTGCCGCGTTTCACCCGCCGATGCCATCGCTCGACCCATCCAGCCGGCGCCGACGCTCGGCATGTGGCCGTCGGCGAGTGCCGGGCGTCCCGCCCGGCTCCGCCTTCGTCAGGCGGCTTCTCCGCGCCGTCGCGCCGCCGCGTTACGGCGGTGCTTGTCGCGGTACATCGCGGTGTCGGCGACGCGAACCAGCGCGTCAGGCGTGTAGCCCTGGCTCGGGTGCAGTGCGATGCCGACGCTGATGCCCACGACGACGGCCTCGGCGCCGATCGTGATCGGCGCGGCGACAGCCGCGGCAAGCGTGCCGGCGAGTGCGGCCGCGTCGTCACGTTCCAAGTGGGTCGCGCGAAGGATCAGGCCGAATTCGTCGCCGCCGAGGCGGGCGACGACCGTTCCCGGTGGCACCGCCGCACCCAGCCGCCGGGCGATCTCGCAAAGAAGGAGGTCGCCGGCCTGGTGCCCCAGCGTGTCGTTCACGCCCTTGAAGCCGTCGAGGTCGCACATGAGCACGGCCATGTCGTCGCCCGCCGGTGCCATGCCCTGCGCAACGCCCGCCGACACGCAGCCGTCGGCGAGGGCGCGCTCGAAGCCGAGGCGGTTGAGCAGGCCGGTCAGCGGGTCCTGGACGACCATGCGCCGGAGTTCCTCGATCTGCGCCTGCTGGTCCGTGACGTCGCGAATGGAGGCGACGCCGATCCAGTCCCCGGCCTCGGCCTGCATGGCGGACACGGTAAGATCGAGGTGGCGCCGACCCGGCCCGTCCCCGTCGATCACGGCGACGACGCGACCGGGGCGGCTCGCGCGCGTCGCCGAGAGCAGTTCGTCGGCCTGCGCCCCGATGAGGTCCGCCACCGAGGGCACGTCCCCGCCGGGCGTGCGGGCGAAAAGCTGGCGTGCGGCCGCGTTCATGGACAGCACCGCCCCGTCCGGCGCGAAGGTGACGAGGGCTTCCCCGGTCCCCTCGAGGGGGTGCGCGAGGCGGAGGTCGCCGCCGCCGACGAGGCCGCGTAGGGCGAGGCGCAGGCCGGACAGTGCGGGGTGCCGGGCGAGCTGGGCTGCCGCGTAGCCGAGAAGGAGGGCGACGACCGGCGTCGCGGCGGGCACGATCAGGCCCGAGCGGATCTGCAATTGCGCGGCGATGCCGATGGCGCAGAGCGCGCCCCCGCAAACCGCCGCGGCGCCGAGCAGCGGGCCGAGGCGCGCCGCCCACAGCGTCATGCATGAAGCCAGCAGCGCCAGTGCCAGCACCGCGAGCGGACCGTCGATGGCGCGCGGGACACGACCGCCCAGCACCGTTTCGGCCGAAAGCGCCGTGATGGTGGCGCGCCGCAGCGCCCCGAAGCGGGGCACGCGGATCTCGCCGCCGAGCGCAGCCGCGGAACTCGCGATCACCACGCTGCGCCCCGCGATGCGTCCCACGTCGGCTCCCGCGCCGAGGAGGTCGAGGGCGTCCACCATCGGGAGCCGCGCCGCGTCGATGCCGTAATCGATGCGGCGCGACCGGCTGTCCAAGGCTTGGCCGGCCAGCCAGTCGGCACCGGACAGCAGGGCGGGCAGCCGCGCGCCCTCGACGCCGAAGCGGCGGAGCTGTCCGTCGTTGTCGAAGGCGAGGTCGGATGCGACCCGTTCGGCGTGGCGGGCGAGAGGCGCGTAAACCTCGGTGCGCCGCCAGCGGGGTGCCCCGCCGGCATCGCTTTCGACGACGGCCGACGCCGTGAGCGCGACCCGTGTCGGCGACAGGGCGGCGAGAGCGGACTCCAAGTCCGCATCGACCGCCGGGGCGGTGGCGCCCGATAGGCTGAGATCGACGAGCGTCCTGCGCACCCCGGCGGCGGCACAGATGCGCAGGAGGGCGGCGAGGCGCGTGCGCGACAGGTGGAGCGCGTCGCCGCCGTCGCGGGCGGCGTGCGCCACGTCGACGAGGACGATCTGCCCGCTCGGCGCGCCCTGGCTCAGGCGGAACCAGCCGTCGGACAGGCGCCTGTCAAGCCCGGCGGCGAGGCCGCCGGCGACGACGACGGCCGCGACGACTGCGGCGGCCGCGGCGGCCGTCACAAGCGCGGCGTCGAGGCCGAGCGCGCGACGCATCGCGCCCGGCAGCCGGCGGGCCCACGTCGGCACGGCCGGGCTAACCATTGACGTGGTTGGCGGTGTTGGGTGTCGGCGCGGTCTGCGGCGTGCCGCCGGCAAGGCCGTCCGCCACGGCCGAGAGAACGGAGCCGAGATTGCTTCCGACCGTGCCGAGCGACACGATGAGGCCGCAGGCGATCAGGGCGGCGATCAACCCGTACTCGATCGCCGTCGCCCCGCGAACGTCGCGTTTCAGCCGCAGCACACGGTGCAACATGCCAGTCCTCGATCCTGACCCGGCAACGTAAGGGAAAGAGCTTGCGAGCACGTTACGTTCGCACATCGACTTGTATCCTTGGAGCAGTCCCTCATCGCCCCGCATGACCGACGGCTGTCCGGCTGCTTCGGCAACCAGCTTGCGGAAAGCAGATACGGGTTGCGCGCGTCGGATCGGTCGAACACGCCGCTGTCACCCAAGCGAGTGCCGGTTCGGCTTCAGTGTAGATTGTACGCCGGTCTTCATGGCCTAGCGTACGACACGGGCGCATTGCCCTGGAGCTGCTTGCAGCATTCGCGAATGAGCAGGAGTGAACAGCACCGGCACGGAACCGCCGCCGAGCATGCGCCGGCTGTTGTCGTCGGCAGGGTCCTCGGCTGTGGCGTGAATGCAAGGGAAGGCCTCACCGATGCGGGGCTCGCATCGGGACAGTCGGCGGCGTGGATGGGGGACTGCGCGGCTCGCTCATGCGCCCCGCCGAGCGCCGGCGAAGAAGTCGATCAGCTCAAAAGGTGCGCGGTCGCCGAGGCAGAGCTTCAGGATGAGGTGCGCCTCCGCGGCCTCAGCCGCGCTGCGCGGAAACATCGCCGCTTCGTAGGCGGCCAGTGCCGCTTCGACGTCGTCGGGGTGCGCCGCGATCGCTTGTCCGAGTTCGGCACCGTCGAGCATCGCCAGGTTCGCGCCCTCGCCCGATGGCGGCATCAGGTGCGCGGCATCACCAAGAAGCGTCACCCCGGGCACGCGGTCCCACCGGTGTCCGTCCGGGAGCGCGTGGATCATGCGCGGGACCGGCGGGGTGTCGCAATCGGTGATCAGCGCGGTGAGTGCCGGCGCCCACCCCTCGAACTCGGCCGCGACGCGGGCCGTCGCGGCGGCGGCGTCGGTGAAGTCGATGCCGGCGATCCACGCGGCGGGGCGGTTCAATTCGACATAGGTGTGAAGGACGGCCCCCGCCTCGCGGTGCGCGACGATGCCCTTCCCAGGGGCGAGCGCGAACAGTGCGCCGCCGCCGACCGCCGCGGCCGCCGCTGCGTGCCGCTCGTCGGCGTCGTACAGGTAGCTCTCGATGAACGTCGTGCCGACATATGCGGGCTTCGCGTCCGAAAGCAGCGGCCGGACCTTCGACCAGGCGCCGTCCGCACCCACGAGAAGCTTGGTGCGGACGGTCGATCCGTCGGCGAACGCCAGTTCGTGAAGACCGTCGCCGAGGACCGCGACGCCGGCGAGCTTCTTCCCCCACTGGACCGTGTCCGCAGGCAGGGCGTCGAGGAGGATCCGTCGCAGATCGCCCCTGAGCACCTCGGGACGCCCACCGGTGCCGTCGTCGGGCTCGTCGAGCAGCACAGTGCCGTGCTGGTCGAGCACGCGCGACGCCTCGCCACCCTCGCGGATGATGGCGCGGAACGCGCCGGTGAGGCCGGCCGCTTCCAGCGCGCGTTGCCCGGTGTGCTCGTGGATGTCGAGCTGACCGCCCTGCCCGCGTGCGCCCACCGAGGGCTCCGCCTCAAAGATCGTCGCGGGGATGCCGTGGACGTGGAGGACGCGTGCGAGAACGAGACCGCCGAGGCCCGCACCGATGATCGTGACCGGCGTCGTCAACGTGTCCCTTTCAAAACTTGGAACGTCGTTCCAAAGCTACGTCTGGAACAACGTTCCAAACCTGTCAAGATGGTGCGCATGGCAATCAGGACCGATCGATCCGACCGGCGCGCGGACGCGCTCTCGAAGGACCGCATCGTCGAGGCGGCAACGGCCATCCTCGACACCGCCGGCGAAAGCGCCCTGACCTTCCGCGCGCTCGCGGCGCGTCTGGCGACGGGAAGCGGGGCGCTCTACTGGCACGTTGCCGATAAGAGCGAACTGCTTGCGGCGACCACCGATGCGGTCATCGCCCGTGTCATGACCGACGTGGTCGGCGGTGCGGAGCCGCGGGAGGCGATCCGGGCCATCGCCCTCGGCGTGTTCGATGCCATCGACGCGCACCCCTGGGTGGGCGCCCAGCTTTCCCGCGAACCATGGCGGTCGGCGATGCTGCAGATCTTCGAAGGCATCGGCGGCCGGCTCCAGGCGCTCGGCGTCCCCGAACGCGCGCGGTTCGACGCCGCGTCCGCGCTGGTGAACTACATCCTCGGCGTCGCCGGGCAGAACGCCGCCAACGCCCGCCTCCACGCGCGCGCGACGGACCGATCGGCCTTCCTCGCGACCGTCGCCGCACGGTGGGCGCAGCTCGATCCGGCAGCGTACCCGTTCGTGCGTCAGGTGGCGACGCAGCTGCGCGAGCACGACGACCGCGCGCAATTCCTTGCCGGCGTCGACCTCATCCTGACCGGCATGGGAACCGTGCGCTAGGCGGTGCCTCATCGCGACGCCTGCCGCACGCGCCAGCTCATGACGCGTCGCGTGCGTGGGACACCGGGATTGTGAGGCGTCGCGCCCAAGCCGACGTCAAACCTTCGTTGCCGTGACAAGCTCACTCCCGTACCTGATGGCGACCATGCATTTGTTCCAACTTCTCATCGGGCTGCTGATCGGGGGCGCAGTGTTGACGGCCGTCGCGAACAGGATCGGGGCGCCCTATCCCGTCCTGCTCGCGCTCGCCGGTACGGCGCTGGCGCTCGCGCCGGTCGAGGTGCCGGGCGTGCGCCTCGACCCCGAGCTCGCCCTGACGCTGTTCGTGGCGCCGGCCATCGTCGACGCCGCGTTCGGCGCGTCGCCCCGCGACCTGCGGGAGAACTGGATCCAGATCTCAAGCCTCGTCCTTGTCGCCGTGCTGCTGACGGTCGCCGCCGTCGCGGTGGTGGCGCGCCTGCTGGTGCCCGATCTGCCGTGGCCCGCCGCCATCGCGCTGGGGGCCATCGTGGCGCCGCCCGATCCGGTCTCGGCCGCCGCGGTCCTCGGACGGCTGTCGCCGCCCCGCCGCCTCATGGTGATCCTGGAAGGCGAGGGCCTGCTCAACGATGTCAGCGCGCTCCTGGTGTACCGCCTCGCCATCGGCGTGATGCTCGGCTCGACGCTGACCGCGGGCAAGGCGGTGCCGCTGCTGTTCGCGAGCACGTTCGGCAGCGTCGCGCTCGGCTGGGCGCTGGCTCGCGCCTACCTTTGGCTCACGCGCCGCATCGACGATCTCGCGATCTCCGTCGTCACGCAGTTCGTCGCGACCTTTGCGGTCTGGCTCATCGCCGAGCGCTTGGGCGTATCGACCGTGCTGACCACCGTCGTCTACGCGGTCATCCTGTCCCGCCTCGTCGCGACGCGGCAGGGCGCGGAGAACCGTCGCGGCTCCCATGCCGTGTGGGAGGTTGCGGTCTACGTGCTGAACGCGCTCGCCTTCATCTTCGTCGGGCTGCAACTGCAGGAGATCGCCCGCACCCTCGATGGCGGCATCCGCACCTACCTCGGCTTCGGCCTCGCCATTCTCGCCACGGTGATCGTCGTGCGCCTCGCCTGGACCTTCGTTTACAACGCGGGCGCCCGGCTGGTGGACCGCATGACGCTGCGCCCGGAACAGCGCACGCCCGTCGGCCGGTCCTATAAGAGCGCGCTCGTTGTCGGCTGGGCCGGGATGCGCGGCCTGCTCACGCTGGCGACCGCCCTCGCCCTGCCGTTCGAAAGCGATCCCGCGCGCTTCCCCGGCCGCGACTTCGTGGTCATCGCCGCCTTCACGGTGGTACTCGGAACCCTGGTGGTCCAGGGCCTCACCCTAGGGCCGTTGCTGCGCTGGCTCGACCTCACCGACGACGGCCGCATCGACCGCGAGCGGAACTTCGCGCGACAGGAAACGACGCGGGCTGCGCTGGAATTGCTTGACGGTTGCACGGAGCCCGAGGCGGCGATCCTGCGTCGGGAGTACGACGTGCTCCGCCAGGACGAGCAGATGGAGACGTTGCGCCCGAAGGTGTTCGGTCGCCTCAGGATACGCGCCATCACCGCCGAGCGCGAACGACTGCTCGCGTTGCGGCGGAGCCGGGCCGTCGGGGACGACGCGTACAGGACGCTTGAGGAAGAGTTCGACTGGGCCGAAGGCAATGCCAGGCGGCGTGGCCGGTACTTCGAGGTCGAAGGTAACCGTCGCGACGCCAGCTGAATCAGTTGGTCAAGCGCGGACATCGGAACACGTCGGTTTGGGGTTGGCCGAATCGCGATGGTTCTCGTCAGGAGCCTGTGAAGAAGCGACCACCTCCGTCAAACGTCCGGTTGCGGGAGCGATCCCCGACCGTTCGCGCGGCGGACACGGGCGCACGGCGGACGACCTGGACTGGCCGAGAGCCGCCCGGCAGCCTTCAGGTGGCAGGAGTTGGGATCGGCGTGGTGCTCCAGGCGCTGCTGGTCGGGAGGCGGCGCGCGTCGCCCACAGGAACGACTCGACCCGCTTGCGGTCGAGCGTGACGCCGAGGCCCGGTCGCGATCGTCAGTCGTCCCCAATGCCGTGCTCGGGCGGGTTCTCCAAAACCCCGACGTAACCGTCCGCTTCGGGAAAGGACGGATGGAATTTCAGGGCCGAGGCGCATCCAAACCTTCCGCGACACAGCATAGGGAGGGCACTCCCATCGGTTTGTGCGGAAACCGGTCGAGCGCCGAAGCGGCTCAAAACTGAAAGGTTGGGAAATTGGTCGGAGTGAGAGGATTCGAACCTCCGACCCCCTCGTCCCGAACGAGGTGCGCTACCAGACTGCGCTACACTCCGACATGCGGTCCGCGACCGCCGGGCGCCTTATACCGGGCGCCGCGGGAGGTGACAACCGGTAAAGGCGCGCCGGGCGGGTCAGGAGAGGGCGTCGCCGGTCGCTGGCATGGCGGCGCGCAGTTCGGCGAGCGCCGCTTCGAGTTCGTCGCGCTGCCGCTCGAGATGGGTGATCTGTGCCACGATCTGTTCGCGGCCGAGGCTCACGGTGAGGTCGGCGTCGGCGATGTCCGGCTCAGCCTTGGCACGCGACGCGATGAGGTCGAAGATTTCGGCCAGGGTGAAGCCGAGGCGCTTGCCCTTCAAGATCAGCTCGAGGCGGATGCGGTCCCGGGCGGAGTAGAAACGCGCGGTCCCCAAGCGCCGCGGTTGCAGCAGCCCCTTGTCCTCGTAGAACCGCAGGGTGCGAAGGCTCACGTCATAGCTGCGGGCGACGTCGCCGATCGTCCGTTCCCCCTGCAGCGCACCCTCGTCGAAGGCGCCGAATGCCACCGCTTCCTTCCTCATCGACGTCTCCACCCGTGTCCCGTCGAGCAAACGTATTTTCAACTTATGAGTGTGTCCAGAGAAATAACAACCTGGATCAAGAAGCCATCGCTCGCGCGGCCCTGTGCCATTTTTGGGCAGACTTAACCCTCTGTTTACCGCACCGTGGAAATCTCAGCGTCTTCAAGGTCCGCCCGAACGAGCTGTCACGGCAAGCTCGCACGAGTTCGGCCTGCGCTCTCGATGGGCAAACCTCACGGATCGTTTGATGAACAAGGCTGATTCCCGAGGCGTCAGAAGCGGCGGTGCGCAGCGCGGACCGCACGGCGACCGTGACGGCATGGCCATGGACGGCCGGACGCTGGGCGAATGGCTGCACGGCACCATCGAGGAGCAGGCGCAGGGCCTTGGCCTACCCGTTCGCCGCCCGCGTCCCCCGGCGGACGGGAACGGGCGGCGGCGGGACGACGCGCCGGCCCGCTACGCTTCCTCCCCGGCGCGACCCGCGCGCGAACCCCGCGCCCTTCACGAGCGCGACCCGGATGATGCCGCGCGGCGCGGGGTGCAAGTGGACCCGGTGCGCGAGCCGGCGGTTTGGGAGCGGCGAATGCACGAACGGTGGGCGCGCGACGCGGTGCGGCCGGACCCGCGGCGGGAACGTCACCTGCCCTCCGCCACGCGCGCCGACGTCGTTTCCGACGCGGTCGAAGGCGGGCACCTCGCCGCTCGGCAGGCCGAGCGGCGCACGGAAAAACGCGGCATGGACGAGACGCTGGCGTCCCTTGCCGCCATGATGCAGACGAGCGAGGAGCGGCGGGCGCAGGAGCGCGAGGCCGTCGACGCCCTGGCGCGGACGATGGCGAGCCTGGAAGCCAAGATCACCGAGCGCATGACCTCGGGCGAGAGCCCCATCAAGGGCGCGCTCGCCCGGCTTGAAGCGCGCCTCGACATCATCGGCAAGCGCAGCGAAGCCGAGAACGCCGTGCGCCACGGCATCCACGCCCCGGAGCCGGACCCCGATGCGGACGGCGTGCGGCGCCTCGAAGGCAAACTGAACACCATCCTCGACGCGATCCGGTTCCAGCCGACGGCCGTGTCGCAGGTCGCCGTGCAGGCGGTGCAAAAAGCCGAGCCCTCGCCGCGACGCAGCCTCGGCGACGCCATCGCCGAGATCAGCCGGCGACGGGACGCGCTGGCGCATCCGCCGCGCGCCGCGTTCGACGACAGCATGGCAGGCGGCGCCAAAGGCGACGGGATCGATCGCTCGTCGCCCGAGCCGTCGCTTGAGGCACGGCACGAGCCCGTCCCGCGTGACGCCGCACCGCCGATCGGCGCGTCGCTGCGCGCACCCGCCGCGGAGTTCGAAGGCCCGCCCATGCGCACCGTGCGGCCGGTGCTGCCCACCGTCGCGGTACGCGGCGAAGTGCAGCCCAAGACGAATGGCGACGCCCTCGACGCGCTCGACATCGACATTCGCTCCATTTCCGAAAAGATGGAGCATCTCAGGTCGGCCAAGCGCAGCAAGGCCGACGGAGTGACGGCGGATGCCGCGCCGACCCCCGCCGTGCGACAAGCCGCCACCGATGCGGCCCTCGACAAGATCGAACGGCAGCTCGCCTCGCTCGCCGGCAAGGTCGACGAGATGCTCGCAAGGAAGCCGCAGCCGGTCCGCCTCCCTGCGCCCAAGCTCGACACCAGCGCGCTTGAAGGGCTGGTGCATGACCTCGGCGCCAAGATCGAGGCGGTGCGCGCGCCGGGCGCCGACATCGCCGCGCTCGACGCCTTGCAGGAGCAGGTCGAGCGACTGTCGGCGCGCTATGAGCGCTCGGAGCAGGGCCTGTCCATCCTGCCGACGCTCGCGGCATCGGTGCGGGAACTGTTCGACCAGCTCGAAGGGACCCGCGCCGACGTCGAAGCGTCCGCGGCCCATGCCGCCCGCGAAGTGCTCCGCATCGCCGCCGGCGACGGACGCATGCACTCGAAGGCCACCGCCGAGGGTGCCGCGCCGCAGCTCGCCGCGATGGACGGCGCACGCTCGGCGCGCGCGCTCGACGCGGTGCACGGCATCCTGGATGGCATGGTCGACCGCTTGTCGACGCTCGACCGGGACCAGACGGCCGAGGCCGGGGAAGCATTGCGCCCGGCAGCCCAGCGGCCGGCCGCGCTCCCGCCCGCCCCCGCCGTTGCACGCGACGCGGTCTCGCCGCCCTTGTCAACGTCCCGGCGAAGCGCCCCGGAGCCGCACAAGCCCGACGACCTCGACGAGGCCGCGCAGCGCGCGCACTACATCGCCGCCGCGCGCCGCGCCGCCACGGCCGCGCGGGCCGACCCCCTGGTCGCGCCGGTCCGTCGCCCGGCTTCCGCGTCGGCGCAGCGGGAAGCCCGTGCCGGGCTGCTCGCGAAGTCCCGCGCCTACGTCGCCGCCCACAAGCGACCCCTGCTGATGGGCGTCGCCGCCATCGTCATGGTGCTTGGAACGCTCGCGCTGCTGCAGCAGAACGGCATCGGGGGTGCGCGCGACATCGTCGCCGCGACGCCGGCAGCGAGGCCGGAAGCGCGCGCCGTTGTCGCGCAGCTTGCCCCGCCGGCACCCGAGCGCGTCCCGGCCGCGTCCCGCACGGGCGCCCTGTCGCCGAGTGCCCTGCCGAAGCCGGCGGCGCCGCTCGCGGCCGCCATCCCCGGCAGTGACCCGATCCAGACCGGCTCGATCCCGAGCCTGCCCGCCTTCGCCGCCGCGTCCAACCCGCCGCGCCCGATGCTGCCGTCAGGCCTGAAGACGGCGGCGGAGGCCGGCGTCGGCGCCGCCCAGTACGACCTCGGCGCCCGCTACGCCGATGGCCGCGCGGTCGCGCGCGATCCCAAGCTCGCCGCCTTCTGGCTTGAAAAGGCGGCGGAGCAGGGCCTCGTTCCCGCGCAATACCGTCTGGCGTCGCTCTACGAGAAGGGCGTCGGCATCGCGCAGGACAAGGCCAGGGCGCGGACCCTTTACATCCAGGCGGCGGAGGCGGGGAACGCGCGCGCCATGCACAACCTCGCTGTTCTGCTCGCCGATGGGGACGGCCATCCCGACTATGCCGGCGCCGCGACCTGGTTCCGCAAGGCGGCCGGATACGGCGTGCACGACAGCCAGTACAACCTCGCCGTCCTCCTGGCGCGCGGCCTCGGCGTGCAGCAATCCCTCACGCAGTCCTACCAGTGGTTCGCAATCGCGGCCTCGCAGGACGACGCGGATGCCGCGCGCAAGCGCGACGAGATCGGCGCCAAGCTCGGCACCAACGACCTCGCCATCGCCAAGGCCTTCGCCGCCGCCTTCCAGCCGAAGCCGGCCAACCCCGACGCCAGCGAGGTCGCGCCACCCCCCGGTGGGTGGAATGGCGCGGCAAGCGCTTCTCGCGTAAACAGCGCGAAGCTGTCCTCGCTTTGAGACAACGTTGATCGCCGACCCCAAGGACCTCCTGCGCGCGCTTTTCAATGCCGCGATCGCGGCCGCGCAGCCGATGAAGACCATTGCGCCGCTGCTGCCACCGCGGCCGAAGGGGCGCACGCTGGTGATCGGTGCGGGCAAGGCCTCGGCCGAGATGGCACGGGCGCTGGAGGCGCACTGGGACGGGCCGCTCGCCGGCCTCGTCGTGACCCGCTACGGGCACGGCGCGGCGACGCGGTCGATCGAGATCGTGGAAGCGAGCCATCCCGTGCCGGACGAGGCCGGCGCCGCGGCGGCGCGGCGCATGATGGCGCTCGTCGCCGGCCTGCACGCCGACGACCTGGTGATCGCGTTGATCTCCGGCGGTGGCTCGGCGCTGCTGCCGATGCCGCTCGCCGGCCTGACGCTGGCCGACAAGCAGGCGGTCAACACGGCGTTGCTGCGCAGCGGGGCGACGATCACGGAAATGAACGTCGTGCGCCGCCATCTGTCGGGCATCAAGGGCGGCCGGCTCGCCGCCGCCTGCGCGCCGGCAAGGGTGGTGACGCTGGCGATCTCCGACGTGCCGGGTGACGGGCCTGGCGACATCGCATCCGGCCCGACCGTCGCCGACCCGACCACCTGCGCCGACGCCCGCGCGGTGGTGGACAGATACCGCATCGCGCTGCCCGCCGCCGTGGCAGCCGCGCTGGCGGACGGCCGCGGCGAAACGCCGAAGCCGGACGAGCGGACCATGGCGAACACCGCGTTCCATCTCATCGCCGCCCCGCAGGCCTCGCTGGAGGCCGCCGCCGCCGTGGCCCGCGCCCACGGCGTCACCCCCCACATCCTCGGCGACGACCTCGAGGGCGAGGCGCGCGACATGGGCACGGTGATGGCCGGCATCGCCCGCCAGGTCGCCCGCCGCGGCCAGCCCTTCGCCGCGCCCTGCGTGCTGCTGTCGGGCGGCGAGTCCACCGTCACCGTGCGCGGTGCCGGGCGCGGCGGCCGCAACGTCGAATTCCTGCTGTCGCTCGCGGTCGGCCTCGCCGGCGAGCGCGGCGTCCACGCGCTGGCCGGCGACACGGACGGGGTCGACGGAGCGGAGGAGATCGCCGGCGCCTACGCCTCGCCGACCACGCTGGAACGCGCCCTGACGCGCGGAATCGTGCCGGCGGCAAGCCTCGCCGCCAATGACGGGCACACCTTCTTCACGGCGCTTGGCGACAGCGTGGTGACGGGGCCGACCTTGACCAACGTCAACGACTTCCGCGCGATCCTGATCGAAGCACGTTGACGCGGCGACCGGACGATCGCCGTCGCGCAGCCAAGCGCCGCAATTAAGGCTAACAAAGGTTGAGTGTGCGGTTCGCTATCCGCGCAATGGACGCTCGGCGGCCCTCCCATTAGGAACCTCAACGACCCGGCGGCATCAAGCGGTCCGCCGGTTGGCAGCGCTGCGGGGTGTGTCGGTCTCGATGGATGATGTTTGGTTCGGGTCAAACCTCACGCGCCGCGATCTCGGGACCATGCTGCAAGCCCTGTCATTGGCCGGCACCCGACTGCCGCCCTTGATCGCCGTCGCCGAGCGCGGCACCCGGCTCGTCGTCGCGAGCCGGATGATCTTCCGCTTTTTCGACGTTTCGGACAGCGAGGCGCTCGCCGCACGCCTCCTCGCCGGGCACGATCCAGGAAGCCGGCGCCTCGCCCATCTCTGCCAGAACCTGACTATCGACGGGGCGCCGCGCCTGGAACGGCTGCGCTTCCTGGTCAGTCCGGCGAGCGAGGTCGTGACCTTCCTGTGCCGCCGCGTGCTGTTCCGCGACGACCAAACGCTGTTCATTGCCGCCGCCCTGGGCATGGGGGGCGAGGTGCTGGCCGAGCGGCCCGCCCAGCCCGACGAGGCGCGTCAGGCCCGACCGGAATCGGGGGAACCCCCGCCGCCGCGCGCCTTCCCCCTGGCACCTTCCCCGGCATCACCCCTCGTGTCATGGGCGTCGTCGACGGGCGGCCCGGCGCAGGCCGCGTCGCGAATGCCGGACGTGCTGGCCGAAGCGGCGCCGGTGGCAGCCACGTCCGTCGCCGAGCCCGTGCCGGACGCCCGCCCGCGCATGCCGGCGCCGCAATCGGTGCAGGCCATCCAGGCCATGCTCCGGGCGCGCTGGCCCGTGAAGGGGACGGTCCGCTTCCTGTGGCAAACGGACGGCGACGGCACCTGCACGCATCTCACGCCGCAGCTCGCTGAGATCGTCGGCGCAGCGAACGCCGACCTTGTCGGCCGGGGCTTTCCCGACCTCGCCGCGCGACTCGACCCGACGGGCCGCCTCGCCGGGGCCCTTGCCGGCCGCGACACGTGGAGCGGCGTCGACGTCGCCTGGCCGATCACCGACGCCTCCGCCGCCGTCGACGTTCGCCTCGGCGCCATCCCCGTGTTCGGCCGGGAGCGCGCCTTCGAGGGCTTTCGCGGCTACGGGGTGATCCGCCTCGACCGCATCGCGCCGCACGAGCGCCTCCGCCTCATGCCGTTTCCAGCCACCGAGCCGGCCTCCGCCACGGTCGTGACCTTTCCCGGCGCGGCGAAGGCGATGTCGTCCGAGGATCGCGACGCGTTCCGCAGCATCGGCGACGAGCTTCGCGACCGGGTCGGCGTCGTCGATGCGACCGCACGCGAGGCCGAAACCTCCGATGGTGCGGAGCGGCCGCCGGCGCCCGACGCCGTCGCGCCGGAACGGGACGCCGTGCCCCCGCCTGCCGGCGCCGACCTGCGGTCGGCGCCGAGCATCACGGCGCCACCCCCCCTGTTGGAAAGCGCCCCGGTGCCGGGCGGTCCGGCGCAGGAGCGCGCGGGGAGCGTCGCGCGCAACGGACTCGCCGTTCTCGACCGGCTTGCCCTGGCCGTGCTGGTCAGCCGCGACAACGTGCCGATCTTCGCCAACCGCGCGTTTTTGGAACTGACGGGCTTCGCGGACGAGGACGCGCTCCACGCCGCCGGGGGCCTCGGTTACCTGTTCGGCGACATGCCCGGCAACGCCAGCGGCGCCGAAGCGGTCGGCCTGCGCACCCATGGCGGTGCGATCATCCCCGCCATCGCGCGCATGCAGCGCACCAGCTGGGATGGGCTGCCGGCGACCCTGCTCACGCTCGGCAGCGCAGCCGGGCCTGCAAGCGGCGGACAGACCGATGACGGGCGCAAGCCGGATCGAGCCGCGCCGGACACAGGCGAGCCGCCGGCACCCGCGCCCGAAGGCGACGAACTGCGCGACCTTCGCGCCATCCTCGAAACCGCGACGGACGGCGTCGCCATCATCGATGCGGCGGGCAACGTGCGCTCGCTCAACAGGTCCGGCGAGGCCCTGTTCGGCTGCGACCGCGGCGCCGTGACCGGCAAGCCGTTCCTCGACCTGTTCGCGGCGAACAACCGCGGCTTGGCGGCCGAGTACCTTGAGGGCCTGACGTCGAGCCCGACGAAGCGCCTGCTGAACGATGGGCGCGAGATCCTGGTGCAGGTGCATGGGGACGGCACGCTTCCCGTGTTCATGACGCTGGGGCGGCTCGGCAGCTCCGCCGACGAAGCCGACGGATCGCGCTTTTGCGCCCTGTTCCGCGATCTGACGCCGTTGAAGCGCGTCGAACGCGACCTCGACCACGCGCGCGGGGAGGTGGAAGCCGGCGGCGCCTTGGAGGCCGATTTCCTTGCCCGCGTCAGCCAGGAGATCCGCACGCCGCTCAACGCCATCGGCAGTCTCGTCGACGTCCTGCTGGAGGAACGCTCCGCAGGAGCGGAGCGCCACAGGGGGTATCTCAGCGACATCCGCGCGGCGGGCCGGCATGTGGTGAGCTTGGTCGACGACCTGCTCGACCTCACGCGAATCAAGACCGGCCGGATCGAGCTGGCGCCCGACGCGGTGGACATCGGCAGGATGGTGGGCGAGGTGGTGGCGGAACTGCAGCCGCGCGCCAACCGCGAACGGATCATCATGCGCCTGTCGCTTGCCCCGGGCCTCCCGCCAGTCAGGGCGGACGGGCGCACCCTGCGCCGCTGCCTCAACAACGTCCTTTTGCACGCGGTCAGGTTCAACGAGCCGGGCGGTCAGGTGATCGTCGCCTCGACCCGCACGGATGAGGGCCACGTGGTGGTGCGCATCCGCGACACCGGCCCCGGCATCTCCGACGACGACCTTGCAACCGTGCTCGACCCGCTCGGCCGGTTGGGCGACGGGTCGCGCGGCCTCGGCGCCGCCGGCTTCGGCCTGCCGTTGGCGAAGGCCCTCGTCGAAGCCAACGAGGCGACCTTCATCATCCGGAGCAAGCTCGACCAGGGCACCATGATCGAGATCTCGTTCCCGCCGGCCCGTGTGCTCGCCGGCTAGTACGCCGGGCACCGGAGAAGGTGTTGCGGGGAACGCAACGGCGCATTGGCCGATTGGGGAGGCCTGGAGGGATCTGCGATGAGCGAGAAGATCAAGGACAAGGACGCCGAGGCGGCGCAGAGCCAAGACAAGGACGCTCTCGACAAGGATCCTCTCGACAAGGGGCTGGAGGACACGTTTCCGGCAAGTGATCCGATCTCGCCGATCCAACCCCCCAGCGACAAGGAAAAGGGTGGACGCGGTTAGGCGACGTCCGCGCCCACTCCTCGTGCCCAGTCCGCGGCGTTGCACCCGACGAGGTCGGACAACGTGTTCCCGCGCAAGGCGGATAGCAAGCCACGCTTGATGTCGCCCGCGAGCGCAGGCCCCGTGAAGACAAGGGCGGAGTAACTTTGCACCAGGCTCGCGCCGGCCTCGATCTTTGACAGCGCGGTGGCCGCGTTGTCGACGCCGCCGGCGCCGACCAGCGGGAACTGCCGGTCGACGCGCAGAAACGTTTCGGCCAGCATGCGCGTCGCGAGCGCGAACAGCGGGCGGCCGGAAAGTCCGCCGGTTTCGGCGCCGTGACGGTGCGACGCCAACGATGCCGGTCGTCCGACCGTGGTGTTCGAAACGATCATGCCGTCGACGCCGCGGTCACGGGCGATCCTGACGATCGCATCGAGTTCGACCAGGGTCAGGTCGGGCGCGATCTTCAACAGGACGGGCGTGCCGCGCGAAGCGGTCGCGGCGACGTCGTCCCGTGCGGCGAGCACCTTGGCGAGCAGTCCATCCAGCGCGTCGGGCTTCTGCAGGTCGCGCAGGTTGGGCGTGTTCGGCGAGGAGACGTTGATCGTGAGGTAGTCGGCGATACCGGCAAAGGCGCGAACGCCGGCGACGTAGTCGGCGATGCGGTCGGACGCATCCTTGTTGGCGCCGACGTTGACGCCCAGCACCGCGCCCCCTTGGCTGCTCCGGCGCAGGCGGGCGAGCCCGGCTTGCGCGCCGGCATGGCCGAGGCTGTTGAAGCCGAACCGGTTGATCACGGCGCCGTGCTCGGCCAAGCGGAACAGCCGCGGCTTGGCGTTGCCCGCCTGCGGCAACGGCGTCACCGTTCCGACCTCCGTCGCCCCGAAGCCGAGCGCGCTCGCCCGGTGGGCGATGGTGCCGTTCTTGTCGAAGCCGGCGGCAAGCCCGACCGGATTGGGGAAATGCAGGCCGAAGGCCGCGACGGCGAGGCGCGGATCGTCCGGCCGCGGGCGGGGCAACGGCACGGCGGCGAGCAACTTCAGGGTGAGATCGTGCGCCCGTTCGGGATCGAGGGCGTGGAGCACCGGCCGTGCGAGCGGCCACAACGCCTTCACGGTACGAGTCCCGTCATGTCGTGGGACCCGTCGGCCCGCTGCGGCAACGGCCTCACGGAAGCGACACCGTCGAGCGGCAGCGGTGCGTACAGATGCGGGAACAGCGCGCCCCCGCGCGACGCCTCCCACCGCAGCGCCGTGCCGAGGCGTGCAGCGTCGACCGTAACGAGCAGCAGGTCGGCCTGCCCGGCGAAGTGCTTCGCCGCGGTGTCCGCGAGCTGCGCGGCAGTTGAGAAATGAATGAAGCCGTCGGCGAGGTCGACCGGCGCGCCGGTGAAGGCCTCGGCGGCTTCGTCCCAAAGGCGGCGTGGCACGATCTTGTAGATGAACGTCACGGGACGAAGGCGTAGCCCGAACCGGGTGCTTGGGGAAGACGCTTCCGCCTCGTTCCAGCCGCCTGTAAGGTACGCCACCGTTTCCACGAGACCCGCCGCATGCCCTCGGACGCTTCGCTTCGTATCGGAACGCGCGGTAGTCCGCTCGCGCTCGCGCAGGCACACCAGACCCGTGATCGTTTGCGTGCGGCGCACGGGCTCGACGAGGGCGCAATCGCCATCATCGTGATCCGGACGAGCGGCGACGCGATCCAGGACAGGCCGCTGTCGGAAGCGGGCGGCAAGGGGCTGTTCACCAAGGAACTCGACACGGCGCTGATGGAGGGCGGCATCGACCTCGCCGTGCATTCGGCCAAGGACCTGCCGACCCTCCTGCCCGACGCCATCGCCATCGCCGGCTACCTGCCGCGCGAGGACGTCCGCGACGCGTGGATCTCGCCGGTGGCGCCCTCGCCGCGCGAGCTGCCGGTTGGCGCGGTCGTGGGGACGGCGTCGCTGCGGCGCGGCGCCATGCTCCGGCGGATGCGCCCCGACATCTCGACCGCGCTGCTGCGCGGCAACGTGCAGACGCGCCTGCGCCGGGTGGCGGAAGGCGCGTTCAGCGGCACCATGCTGGCGCTGGCCGGCCTGAAACGGCTCGGCCTCGCCGACGAGGCGACCTACGTGCTCCCGGTCGAGGACATGCTGCCCGCGGCCGGACAGGGCGCGATCGCCATCACCGCGCGGTCCGGCGACGCGCACGTGGCGGCTCTGCTGGCGCCCATCCTTTGCGGCCCCACGGGCGTGGCGCTCGCCGCCGAACGCGGCTTCCTCGCCGCACTCGACGGCTCCTGCCGCACGCCGATCGGCGCCCATGCCGTGGTGGATCGGGGCACCGTGACCCTGCGCGGCACGGTGCTGCGGCCCGACGGGTCGCAGGCCTATGACGAGGAGGCCCACGGCGCGGTGGCCGACGCGGCGGCGATCGGCGTGGCGGCCGGAGCGGCGGTCAAGGCGCGGTTGCCGGCGGGCTTCTTCTCGACCTGATGCGCCTGCTGCTCACGCGGGCCGAGGATGATGCCGCGCGCACGCGGGCACGGCTGGAAGCGGGCGGGCACGAGGTGGTGGTCGCGCCGGTGATCCGCATCGTGCCGCTCGCCGCGTCCTGGCCGACCGGCACGGTGGATGCCGTCGCCGCTACAAGCGCTCACGCCTTCGCGACTTGGAGAGATAGTGCTTTCCCGGCGCGCGAAACGCGCCGCCTGGTGCCGCTGCTGCTCGTTGGCGCCCGCACGCGCGAGGCGGCGTGGCGCAGCGGTTTTCGCGGCATGGCTACCGTGGCAAACGACGCAGGCGAACTCGGCGTCCTGCTGCCGTCGCTGGCGCACGTTCCGCGGCACGTCGCGTACCTTGCCGGTCGCGACCGCAGGCCCGACCTGGAACGCGCGCTGCACGACCTGCACGCTGCTTCGTCGGGTCGGACGACCGTGGTCGAATGCTACGCGGCGGAGCCGACAGGCGTCTTCGCACCCGAAGTCGGACGCGCGCTCCGGCATGGCGACGGCGTCCTGCACTATTCACGGCGCAGCGCCGAGCTTTTCCTCGCCGCAGCGAACGATTTCGCGGCGGCAAGACTCAGGCATTTCGCCCTGTCGCCGGAGGTCGCCGCGCCGCTGCACGAAGCAGGCTGCGCTGACGTTCTTGTTGCAAGTGCACCGAATGAAGCGGCGCTGCTCGCCTTGTTGGGCAGCCCAGCCGGCGAACCCAACCCAAGTCTCGGCCCGACTTAGGCTTGGCGGCGCTGGTCGCCTGTGCCGCCGCCGCTGCCACCACCGCCGCGCTTCAAGCGCGTGCCCATCATCTCGGCGAGCGCACGTGCGGCGCGAGCGGAGGACGACGCGGCAAGGCGCGCTCGCTCGGCTTCGAGACGCGCCTCCTCGGCGGCCTGCTCGGCTTCGAGCCGGATACGCTCTTCCTCCTCGCGGGCACGGCGCTCGGCGTCGAGCTTAGCCTGCTCGGCTGCGCGAATGGCGGCGAGCCGCGTTTCCTCCTGCTTGCGACGCTCTTCCCTTTCGGCGTCGCGCTGATTGCGCGCCTGAACGACTTTGCGGTGTTCGGCGGCGCGGGCCTCGCTCTCGGGACTGGTCATCCGCTCCTGCATCTTCTTGACCAGGGCGAGGCGAGAACTTGTCGCCGCTTCACGGCGCTCTGCGAAACCGACGTCCAAACTACGTGCCAAACCTGAAACCTTCTGCGTTTGCTGATACCGGGCCTAGATAGGGTGCCGGCGCGACAAAGCTATGACGCCGGCGTTAAATGATCGCAAGCGGGCGCGACCTCCCGCGCGATAAATTTGACGATCCCCGCCCCGCTTTTTAGGGTGCGGCGGCGAGGCGGCGGCCGGAATGGACGTCGCCCACCCTTCACCATCGATCGGATCGTCCATGTCACGCCGCGCCAACGGTCGCCAGCTTGCCGTCGCTTGATCCCGCACTTCTTGCCGCCGCCAAAGGCGCCGCGAAGTCCTGGCCTTTCGAGGAAGCGCGCAAGATCGTCGCCCGCATCGAGCGCACGGGGCAGACGGCCGTGCTGTTCGAAACGGGCTACGGCCCCTCGGGCCTGCCGCACATCGGCACCTTCGGCGAGGTCGCACGCACGGCCATGGTGCGCCACGCCTTTCGCGTGCTGACCGAGGATCGCATCGCGACACGTCTCCTCGCCTTCTCCGACGACATGGACGGCTTGCGCAAGGTGCCGGACAACATCCCGAACGGGGCGCTGGTCGCGGCCCACCTCGGCAAGCCGCTGACGCAGGTGCCGGACCCCTTCGGCACCCATCCGAGCTTCGGCGCCCACAACAACGCGCGGCTGCGCGCCTTCCTCGACCGCTTCGGCTTCGATTACGAGTTCGCCTCCGCGACGGACTACTACGCGTCCGGGCGGTTCGACGCGGCGCTTCTTCACATGCTGCGCCGGTACGACGCCGTGATGACCATCATGCTGCCGACCTTCCGCGCCGAACGGGCGTCGACCTACTCGCCCTTCCTGCCGCTCCATCCCGAAACGGGCGTCGTCATGCAGGTGCCCCTCGACGCCGTCGATCCCGAGGCCGGCACCATCTCCTGGCGCGATCCCGACACGAAGGCGGCCTACACCACGCCCGTCACCGGCGGCCGTGCCAAGCTGCAATGGAAGCCGGACTGGGCGATGCGCTGGTACGCGCTCGGCGTCGACTACGAGATGGCCGGCAAGGACCTCATCGACTCCGTCAAGCTGTCGGGCGAGATCGTGCGGGCGCTGGGCGGCACGCCGCCGGAGGGCTTCAACTACGAACTCTTCCTCGACGAGCGTGGCCAGAAGATTTCGAAGTCGAAGGGCAATGGGCTGACCATCGACGAGTGGCTGGACTACGCCAGCCCGGAAAGCCTGGCGCTGTTCATGTACCAGCGCCCCCGCGAGGCGAAGAAGCTGCATTTCGACGTCATCCCGCGCGCCGTCGACGAGTACCTCGGCTTCCTCGACGCCGCGCGCAGGCAGGAAGCGGGGCAGGACGTGAGGTCGTTGCTCGGCAACCCGGCGTGGCACCTCCACGACGGGGCGCCGCCCGCCCCCGAGCCGCTCAACGCCGCCGCCGGCACCGTGTCCTTCGCCATGCTGCTCAATCTGGCGACGGTGGCGAACAGCGAGGACCCCGCCGTGCTGTGGGGCTTCCTGCGCCGCTACGCGCCCGACGTGTCGGCGGCGACGCACCCGCGCCTCGACGCGCTGGTCGGCTACGCCGTGCGCTACTACCGCGACGTCGTCGCGCCGGCGAAGCGCTACCGCCCGCCCGACACGGTCGAGGGCGAGGCGTTGCGGCACCTCGGCGACGCGCTCGCCGCCCTGCCGGAGGGCGCGTCCGCCGAGGACGTTCAGGCGGCGCTCTACGATGTCGCGCGTCCGATCCCACGCTACCAGAACCTTGCCGCCAAGGGTGCGACGCCCGCGCGTCCCGGCGTCAGCAACGACTGGTTCGCCATGCTCTACCAGGTGCTGCTCGGGGAAGAGAAGGGGCCGCGCTTCGGCTCCTTCGTGGCGCTCTACGGCATCGCCGCGACCCGCGCCCTGATCGCGCGGGCGCTGGCGGGCGACCTTGCCGGCACGTCCGTCGTGACCGTCCCGGCTTGACGTGCCGCGGCGGCGTGTCCAGGCCGATGCGGCGACGATCGTCCGCCCCTCGGATCACGCCGTCCCTTTCGAGCGTTCGCCCAGGAAAGGTGCCAGCAGCAGCGCCAGCGGCACGACGGTCATCGTCGTTGCCGCCGCCGCGCTCGCGGCCCAGTGCGGGCCGACGAGGTCGCCGAGACGCCCGTAGATCAGCGGGGAGGCGAGCGCGCTGCCGCCCAGCGTACAGGTGTAGAACACCGCGAAGGCCCGCTCGATCCGACCTTGGGGCGCGAGTTCCGGCACGGTGCCATATAGGACCGATGACGTTCCGTTCAGCATCACGCCCAGCGCCGGCAGCAGGCACAGGGCGGGCACGAGCGGGAGCATGATCACGGCCATGATCGCCGCCGCGGTCCCGGCCTCGGTGGCGACCACCGTCGCGGTCACGCCGAGCCTCGCGCCGAGCCGCCCGCACACGGCCTTGCCGAGCGCGCCGCCGATGAAGGTCAGGGAAAAGGCGAGGCCCACGGTGGTCAGCGCCGCGCCCTTCTCCTCCAGAAGGAACGGCAGGTAGAGCAGGAAGGCCGGACGGGCGGCGTTGTCGAGCATGCCGATGGCGACGAGCAGGCCGAAGCCGCCTTTGCCGACATCCCGGCCACCGGACTCGCGCGCCGGCCGCGCGGTGTCCTGCGCGGGAACCGGCTTCGCATCGGTGCCGAGGAAGCACCACACGGCGAACGCGACCACGGCGCCGACGGCGGCCACCAGCCAAAGCGCCCCGCGCCAGCCCGACAGCACCAGCAGCAGCGTGACGAGCGGGGGCACGCTTGCCTTGCCGAGGTCGCCGGCGAAGTTGTAGGTGCCGAGCGGGCCGCGCGACGCCGCACCGTAGGCGCGCGACACCGCCGCCGAGGCGAGCGGATGCTGGGTGCTGCCGCCGGCGCCGGCCAGCGCGAGGGCTGCGCACAGGCCGAAGAGGCCGCCCGACGCGCCGGCGAGGGCGTACCCGCCCGCGCTGAGCAGGGTGCCGCCCACGAGGACCGTGCGCGTGCCGAGGCGGTGCGCGAGCAGGCTCGCCGGCATCTGCAGCGCGGCCAGGCTCCCGACGTACAGGCTGCGCACGAGGGCGAGTGCGGCGTAGCCGAGGGCGAACTGCTGCTGCCACACCGGCAGCAGCACGTAGATGAGGTCGCTGTAGCCGTCGTGCAGCACGTGCGCGAGGCAGGCGCCGGCCATTGTTCGCCCCTGCGGGGAAAGGACGGTGCGCCCCTCGTCTCGTTCGAACCCGACCGTCCGCATCGAGCGTACTCCCGTCGATCTGTGCTCAGGCAGCATACGCGTGTGACGTCGCAGCCGTAAGCGTTGGATTTCATCCTT
>CAXTFM010000002.1:0-6643 GCA_964243435.1 uncultured Beijerinckiaceae bacterium | reverse complement strand
GCCCGCGCGATTGGGCCCCCGCTCCAGGCCCTGCGTAAGGGCGACGGCCGGCACGCGAGGCGTGGAGCCTGTCGGTGCGGTGAACCCTTCGGAGGGCGGTTCGCCATGGCGCCGTCGAACGCGGCGCTCACGACCTTGCGGGGTGCCAGCGGCGCCCTGCCGTACCCGGTCGACGGGATGCGCGACCGTCGCCCTGCCCGCGGGCAAGGGATGCCGGGCGCCGTTCCTTGACGGCCTTCCCGGTTTCGGTTGTGTTGCGACGCTGGCGACCGCGCCGTCCCGCGGCGCGGCCCGTATCCGAAAGCGAAGCGATGTCCCGCACGGTTTATGTCGATGGCTGCTGGCGCTCGGAGGACGATGCCAAGGTCTCGGTGTTCGACCGCGGTTTCCTGTTCGCCGACGCCGTCTACGAGGTGACGGCCGTCGTCGACGGGCGGCTCCTCGACTATCCCGGCCATGCGGCGCGCCTCGGGCGCTCGCTCGCCGAACTGGGCATTCCCCGGCCGGTGTCGGAGGAGCGCTTGCTCGCCCTGCACCACGAGATCATGACGCGCAACGCGTTGCGGGAAGGCTCCATCTACCTCCAGGTGTCGCGCGGGGCGGTGGATCGCGATTTCATCTTCGGCGACGACCTCGCCCCGACGCTGGTCATGTTCACCCAGGCCAAGCCGGTCATCGATAACCCGATGGTGACGCGCGGCCTCCACGTCGTCACCCTGCCCGACCAGCGTTGGGGGCGGCGCGACATCAAGACCGTTCAGCTCCTCCACGCCTCGATGATGAAGGTCGAGGCGAAGCGGCGCGGCGCCGACGACGCCTTCCTCGTCGAGGACGGCTATGTCACGGAGGCGTCCTCGGCCAACGCCTACATCGTCACCGCGGACGGCACGGTGGTGACCCGCGAGCTGAGCCGCGCCCTGCTGCCGGGCATCACCCGCGCATCCGTTCTCGACCTCGCGCGCGGCGCCGGGATGGCGGCGGAGGAGCGCGCCTTCACCCCGGCGGAGGTGGCGGGCGCGGCGGAATGCTTCATCACCTCGGCGACGAGCTTCGTGCTGCCGGTGGTGCGCATCGACGGCGCGGCGATCGGCGACGGGCGGCCGGGCGCGGTGACGCGGCGGCTGCGCGACCTGTACCTCGCCGACCGCCTCGCGGCGGCGGCCTGACCGGCCGAGCGGGGATGGGCGCCGTCATCGGGGACACGATCGCCAGGGTCATCGGGCGGGTCAACGCGCTGAGCCTGCCAGGCCCAGGCTACACCCGGCCCTCCTACAGTCCGCTGGAAACGCAGGCCCACGCCCTCGTCGCCGCCGAAGCGGACGCGCTCGGGATGCAGGTGACGCGCGACGCCGCCTCCAACCTCTTCGCCTGCCTGCCCGGGCGCGACCGCGCCGCACCCGCACTCTACATCGGCTCGCACCTCGACACGGTGGCGATGGGCGGTGCCTATGACGGCACCGCCGGCGTCGCCGGCGCGATGGCGCTGGCCGCCGCGGTCGTCCACGGTGGCACCCCGCCGCCGCGCGACCTCGTCGTCATCGTGACCCGCGCCGAGGAAAGCGTGTGGTTCCCGGTGTCATACATCGGCTCGCGGGCGGCGCTTGGACGTCTCGGAGCTGCCGACTTGGAGGCGTGCCGCGCCGACACGGGCGACACGCTGGCCGTCCACATGCGTCGCGAGGGCGCCGACCCCGACGCGGTGCTGCGCGGGCCGGGGCTCGCCCGCGCGCGCTTCGTCGAGTTGCACATCGAACAGGGTCCGGTGCTGCACCGTGCGGGCGAGCCTTTCGCCCTGGTCGACGGCATTCGCGGTGCCCTGCGCTACCGCGCCGCAACGATCTCCGGCGCCTGGGCGCACTCCGGCGGGGAGCCGCGCGACACCCGCGCCGACGCGGTGTTCGCCTTCGCCGACCTCGTCACCGCGCTGGACCGGCACTGGGCGGAGGTGCTGGCGCGAGGCCAGGACCTCGCGGTCACCTTCGGCAAGGTCGACGCGGCAAGTCCCATGCACGCACTCGCCAAGGTACCGGGACGCCTCGACTTCTGCGTCGACATCCGTTCCGGCGAGGATGCCGTGCTTGAGCGCATGGACGCGGTGCTCCGCCGGGAGGTCGCCGCAATCGAGGCCCGGCGCGGCGTATCGTTCGGGCTCGGCGCGGCGACGCGCAGCAAGCCGGCGACGCTGTCGGGGACGCTGAACACCGCCATCGCCGCCGGCGCCGGGCGCCTCGGCCTCGCGCCGCGCCGCATGCTGTCGGGCGGTGGGCATGACGCGGCGGCCTTCGCTGCGGCGGGCTGGGAAAGCACCATGGTGTTCCTGCGCAACGGGAACGGCAGCCATAACCCTGACGAGGCGATGGACGAGGCCGACCTCGCCCGCGCCGTCGAGGCGCTCGCCGCCACCTTCGCCGAGGAAGCGGCGGGGCCGTAGCCGCCCCCTCCCCAGCGGCGCGGCGCTTGCTGGTCGCGGCACGGCACCCACCTTCGCGGAGATCCCATGCCCGACACCGAAGCCGCCGCCCTCGACTGGCTCGACGCGCAGCACGACGCCATGCTGGCGCTCGTCGGCGAGCTGGTGAACATCGACTCCGGCTCCTACGACAAGCAAGGCGTCGACGCGGTCGGCGCCCGCGTCGCACGCTTCCTCGGCGAACACGGCATTCCCGTCGCGACCGTGCCGGTGGAGGGCTACGGCGACGCGCTGCGCGCCCACGTGCAAGGTTCCGGCGGCGCCAACCGCCCCGTGGTGCTGATGGGCCATCGCGACACGGTGTTTCCCAAGGGCGAGGTCGCGCGCCGCCCGTTCCGCGTCGAGGGGACGCGGGCCTACGGGCCGGGCGTCGCCGACATGAAGGCGGGCCTCGTGATGAACGCCTTCGTGCTCGCCGCCTTTCACCGGGCCGGCGGGGCGCCGGTACCGCTCGTCGGCCTGTTCACCTCCGACGAGGAGATCGGCTCGCCGGCGTGCCGCCCCATCATCGAGGACACGGCGCGCGGCGCGCGGGCGGTGCTGAACGCCGAGCCGGGGCGGCCCACCGGCAACGTGGTCACCGGGCGCAAGGGCGGCGTGTTCATGCGCCTCGACGTCGACGGGCGCGCGGCGCATTCCGGCGGCAACTACGCCGACGGCATCAGCGCGATCGGCGAACTGGCCCACAAGGTGATCGCGCTGCACGCCCTCACCGACCTTGCACGCGGCACCACCGTCAATGTCGGCCTCGTCGCCGGCGGGCAGTCGGTGAACACGGTCGCCCCCCACGCCTCGTGCGAGATCGACCTGCGATACGTCGACCCGCCCGACCGCGCCGCGGCGATGGCCGGCATCGAGGCGATCGTCGCCCGCGCCGCGGTGCCGGGCACCACCGCGCGGCTCGCCATCCGCGGCGAGTTCCTGCCGCTGGTGCAGGACGACGCCTCGCGCACCCTGTTCGACGCCTATGCCAAGGCGAGCGCGGGCCACGGCGCAACGGTTGCGGGCGAGTTCGCAGGCGGTTGCGCCGACTCCGGCTTCACCGCAGGCGTCGGCTGCCCAACGATCTGCGCGGTCGGGCCGGTCGGCGGCAAGGCGCACTCGCCGGACGAGTACCTGGAGGTGGCGAGCCTGGTGCCGCGGGCGAAGGCGATGGCGTCGACGATCGCCGCCATCGCCTGAGACCTATTCCAGGGCGAGGTCGCGCGGGCCGTCCGCGAGGACGACGCGGGGCACCAGAAGCGCCGGCAGCAGCGTCAGGGCGGCGACGGCGAATACCGCCCAGAAGGTCCCGTGAAGTGCGTGCTGCAGCGTCACCCGGATGGCGAGGGCGGAGCTGCCGAGGCTGACGGGGTCGTCGAGCAGGCGGCGGAGCTGGTCGGAGCTCACCACCGCGTCAGCGCCGGGGTGGGCGAGGCGGGCGTTGAGCACGGCGCCCAGCGCGGTCGCGCCCAGCGTCGAGCCGAGGTTGCGCGAGAAAATGTTGGACGCGGTGGCGGCGCCGCGCTGCGTCCACGCCACGCTGTCCTGGATGATGACGATCGCCGTCGATGAGAAGAACCCCATGCCGAGGCCGACGACGACAGATCCCGCGCCCGCCACGACCGGCGAGGTCGCCATGCCGAGCGCCAGGAAGGCGGCCGCGCCGAAGGGCAGCAGCACCGCGCCGAGCAGCAGCACCGGCCGCAGCCCGAAGCGCACGAAGTTGCGCGCGGCCAGCGTCGCGCCGATCGGCCAGCCGAGGATCATCAGCGTCAAGGTGAAGCCCGCGACGAGCGGGGTCTGCCGCAGCACCCCCTGCACGTACATCGGGAGAAAGGCGGTGAGGCCGATCACCGTCATGCCCGACAGCAGCGTCGCCGCGTTCGCCGTGGCGATGGGACGCTGCATCCACAGGCGGATGTCGAGCATCGGGTCCGCCGCGCGCCGTTCCTGCAGCACGAACAGCGCCGCTGCGGCGAGGAACACGCCGGCCGGCAGGATCGCCGCCGACGGCGCGCCGCCGGCCTGCGTCAGCGCGACCATCAGCGCGGAGATCGCCGCCGTGAACAGCGCCGCGCCGGGCGCGTCGATGCGGCGGGCGCGCGGCTCGACCTCCTCGTGGAGGAACACGATGAACAGCGTTGCGGCGAGCGCCCCGACCGGCAGGTTGATCCAGAACACCCAGGGCCAGCTGAGGTGCGACACGATGAGGCCGCCGGCGAGCGGCCCGACGACCGAGGACACGCCCCACACGCTCGCGAGATAGCCCTGGATGCGCCCGCGCTCGCGGGCGGAATAAAGGTCGCCGACCACCGTCAGGCTCATCGGCTGCACCGCGCCGGCGCCGACGCCCTGGAGCAGTCGGAACAGGATCAGCGACGGCATCGACCAGGCGAAGCCGCAGAGCAGCGAGCCGACGAGGAACACGGCGATGCCGAACAGCATCACCGGACGCCGGCCGTAAAGGTCGCTGAGCTTGCCGAACACCACGGTGGTCGCGGTCTGGGTGAGGAGAAAGGCGGCGAACACCCAGGCGTAAAGGTGGAGGTCACCGAGCTGGCCGGCGATCTGCGGCATGGCGGTGGACACGATGGTGGCTTCCACCGCGATCATGAACATCGACGCCATCACGGCGGCGAGGACGGGCGGGCGACGTGTCGTGGAGGTGACGGCCATGCAGGGGGGTTTATAAGTCGGGGGCGCCCGTGACCAGGGCGCAACCGCCGCAACCCCGCGCCAGCCGGGCGCGCCGCACAAGTGGAGCACGCGATGCAGGAACTGTTGACCCGGGCCGACCGGCTCGGCGCGCTGCTGAAGGCGCGGGGCGAAACGGTCGGCGTCGTGGAAACCTCGGCCGGCGGGCTGGTCTCGGCCGCCCTGCTCGCGGTGCCGGGCGCCAGCGCCTACTACCTCGGCGGCGGCGTGACCTATACGGCCGCGGCGCGCACGGCGCTGCTCGGCATCGGGGAAGCGGAGATGGCCGGCATGCGCTCCGCCTCCGAGCCCTATGCGGTGCTGCTCGCACGCACGGTGCGCGCCCGTCTCGGCGCCACGTGGGGCATCGCGGAAACCGGCGCCGCCGGCCCGAGCGGCAACCGCTATGGCGACGCCGCCGGCCACACCTGCCTCGCGGTGAGCGGCCCGACGGAGCGCGTCGTGACGCTTGAAACGGGGCACGGCGACCGCGCCGCCAACATGCGGGCCTTCGCGGCGGCGCTGCTCGACCTGTTCAACGACGCGGTGGCGGTGTCGAACCGGCTCGCCTGATCACACCACCGCCTCGATCAGGCGGGGGCCGCGCCCCGCTACGGCGGAGCGGAACGCGTCGGTCAAGCCGGCCACGTCCTCCACCCTGACCGCCTCGACGCCCATCCCTTCGGCGAGCCTCACCCAGTCCAGCACGGGGTTCTTGAGGTCGAGCATCGACGATGCCGCGGCGCCGATGCTGCCGACGCCGACGAAGCGCAACTCGTCGTTGAGCACCTTGTAGGAGCGGTTGGCGTAGATCACCGTGACCACGTCCAGGCGCTCGCGCGCCATCGTCCACAGCGCCTGCAGGGTGTACATGGCGCTGCCGTCCGCCTGGAGGGCGACCACGGTGCGGCCCGGGCAGGCGATCGCCGCTCCGGTGGCGACGGGCAGTCCCTGGCCGATCGCGCCGCCCGCGATGTGCAGGTAGTCGTGCGGCGCCGCCTGGTCGAGCAGGGGATAGTGCGGCAGGCCGGCGGAGATGCTCTCGTCGCTGACGACTGCGCCCTCCGGCAGGTGGTGGCCGACGACCCGCATCACCGCCTCGGGGGTGAGCGCGCCGTTGACGGGAAGGTCGGGCCGCCGCAGTCCGGGGACGGCGGGCGAACGGGGTGCGCCGATGCGCTCCGCCAGCGCTTCAAGCGCGTCGGCGCCGTCCTCGTGGGGTTGGGCGAGCACCAGCGGCCGGCACCCGTCCGGCGTCAACTCGCTCGGCTGGTCGGGATACTTGAAGAAGGCCACCGGCGCCTGCGTGCCGACCAGGATCAGCGTGTCAATCCCGGCAAGGCAAGCGAGCGCCTGGGCCGCCCGGTACGGCAGGCGCTCCGCGATGGCGCGGCCGGCGCCGCGTTCCAGCCGCGGCGCGAAGGTGTCGCGCACGAGGCGCGCGCCGGTCGCGGCGGCGATGCGCCCGGCCGCCGCAAGGCCGCGCCCGTGCAGCGC
>CAXTFM010000001.1:28738-104771 GCA_964243435.1 uncultured Beijerinckiaceae bacterium | reverse complement strand
GTGTTCATGCAGGCGCCGCAGCGGATGCACTTCAGCGAGGTCCAGAACTTCTCCAGCCCGAGCCGTGTCGAGCGCCCGTTGTCGACCAGCACGACGTGCATGGAGGCGCCGCGCCGCGCCGCCTTGAAGTGCGAGGTGTACTGGGTGATCGGCGAACCCAGCGCCGAGCGCGACAGCAGGCGGATGAACACGGCGAGGTCGCGCGTGCGCGGCACCAGCTTCTCGATGCCCACCGACGCGATGTGCAGCTTCGGCGTGTTGGCGCTGAGGTCGGCGTTGCCCTCGTTGGTGCAGGTGACGACGGCGCCCGTCTCGGCGACGATGAAGTTGCCGCCCGTCATGCCGGCGTCGGCTTCCAGGATCAGCGGCCGCGTGTGCTCGCGCTGCGAGCGCGCGAGGTAGTGGGGATCGTCGTTGCCGGGCTCGGAGCCGATGGTCCGGGAGAACACGTCGGCGACGTCCGAGCGCAGCTTGTGGACGGAGGGTACGACGACGTGGCTCGGCGCCTCCTCGTCCAATTGCTGGATGCGCTCGCCGAGATCGGTCTCGGTGATGACGATGCCGTTATGCGTGAGGAACTCGCGCATCCCGCATTCCTCGGTGAGCATCGACTTCGACTTGATCAGCGTCTTGGCGCCGTGCTCGCGCAGGATGGCGAGCACGATGGCGTTGTGCTCCGCCCCGTCCCTGGCCCAATGCACCGTGACGCCATTGGCCTGCGCCGCCGCCTCGAATTGTTCGAGGTAGGTGTCGAGGTGGGTGAGCGTGTGTTCCTTGATCTGCGAAGCGAGGTCGCGCAGTTCCTCCCATTCGGGAAGGCCGTGCGCCTGCGCGTCGCGCTTGCGGCGCAGGTCCCACAGCCGCTCGTCGTGGAACTTGAGGTGTTCGGGCGCGGCGAGGAAGCGCTCGGCCGCCTCGGCGTGGTCGATGCGGCCGCGCCGCATCACCGCGCCGCGCGGCTGCGGCTCGCGCACGCCCTTGCCGCCGGCATTCGGCTGCAACGGACGGCTGCTGGTTTCACCGTGGTCGAGGCGCGCGCCGTCCTGCCCCCGCGCGGACTCGTCGTCCGCGGCGTCGAGGTCCTTGTACAGCAGCTCGTGCTCGGTCATTGCGCCGCTCCGTTGAGGACTTGCGCGATGTGGATGAACTTCATCGGTGAACCCATGCGCTCGGCGCAGCCTTTCTGGTGCATCAGGCAGGAGGTGTCGGCCGAGACGATGTAGTCCGCTCCGGCCTGGGCGTGGTCGCTCACCTTGTCGCGCCCCGCCTTCACCGACACCGCCTCCTCGAAGACGGAGAAGGTGCCGCCGAAGCCGCAGCACTCGTCCGGGCGCGCCGGCTCCACCAATTCGATGCCGCGCACCTTGGCGAGCAGGTCGAGCGGCTTGGAAAAGAACGGCGCGTTGATCTCGCTGGCGCGGGCGTGTCCCAGTCCGCGCAGCGAGCCGCAGCCGTTGTGCAGCCCGACCCGGTGCGGGAACGCCGCCCAGGGGAAGTCCTCGACCTTGAGGATGTCATGGAGGAACTCGACGAGTTCGAAGGTGCGCTCGCGCACGTCGCGCACCTCCGCCGTCTGCTCGATGGCGGTGAACTTGGAGCGGACATGGTTGACGCAGGACCCCGAGGGGCCGACCACGTAGTCGTAGCCGGCGAAGTTGCGCACGAAGTTGCGTTCGGTCGCCGCGGCCTCCTCCTGACAGCCGGCGTTCGCCATGGGCTGGCCGCAGCAGGTCTGGTCGAAGGGGTAGTCCACATCGCAGCCCAGGCGTTCCAGCAGCTCAAGCGTGGCGACCCCTACCTCGGGGAAGAAGGCATCGATGTAGCAGGGCACGAAAAGGCCGACGCGCATGTTGTGTGACGCCCAGGCTCGGGAAGGGACTGTCCGGCAGGAGATCATATGGTGACGCAACGCGGGCGCACAGCCGGGGTTCGCGCCGTGCTGAAGCTGCCGATCGTCCTATCGGCGCTGTGCGCCGCCACCGCCGCCCCGGCCCGAGCCGATGCGGCGCTCCCCGACACTTTCCTGGCCCGGCTGGAGGCGCTGGCCTCCATGGAAACGCTCGACGCCGAACTGCTCGCCAGCCGCAGCGCCACGCTGACGCTGGAGGCGTGGTGCGCCAGCCACGCCCTCGCCGCCGTGCCGCGGCTCGTGGCGGTGCGGGTGCGGGACGCGGGCGTGCCGGCGAGCGCGGAGCAGCGCCGGCGCCTCGAGGTCGGGCAGGACGAGCCGATCGCCCACCGGCGGGTACGGCTGACCTGCGGCGACCGCGTGCTGTCGGAGGCGGACAACTGGTTCGTTCCCTCCCGCCTGACCCCGGCGATGAACGAGGCGCTGGCCTCGACGGACGTGCCCTTCGGCAAGGTGGTCGCGCCGCTCGCGCCGCAACGGCAAACCTTCGCCGCCGCCGTGCTGTGGCAGGTGCTGCCGCCCGGCTGGGAGCGGCACGCGCCGCTGCCCGACGGGACGGGCGCGCTGAACGTGCCGCCTGTGCTGTTCGAGCACCGCGCCGTGCTCTACGACGCGCAACGCCGGCCGTTCAGCGAGGTCAACGAGCGCTACACCAGTGCCGTCCTCGCCTTCGGCCGAACGCCGCCCTCGCCGTCGCCGGCCGGCGCGCGTTGACGACGCATCCGCGCCTGGCGCCGCACGCCCGGCCGCGCAACCCTCGAAAGGACCCGCCATGATACACGTCATCGCCATCATCACCGCCAAGCCTGGCCACCGCGCCGCCGTTCTCGACGCCTTCCATGGCAACGTGCCCGCGGTGCGCGCCGAGACGGGCTGCATCGAGTACGGCCCGACGGTGGACGCGTCCGGTGCCGGCGCCATCCAGACGCCGCTCGGCGACGACAGCTTCGTTGTCATCGAGAAATGGGAAAGCCTGGAGGCGCTCCAGGCCCATGCCAAGGCCGCGCACATGGCCAGCTACGCCGCCAAGGTGAAGGACATGCTGGCCTCCAGGGTGGTCCACGTCCTCACGCCGGCCTGAAACCCGGCCTCCCGGCCGGCGGCGCACGCTTCGTTAAACCCGGGCGCCCTATGCTGCGGGTTCGGGCGGGGGCCGCATCGGATGGACGGGCACGGGTCGTCGCGCACCGCCGCGCTCGTCATGGGCGCGGGCCTCGCGGCTTTTCTCCTCGTCTACCTTTGCTACAGGCCGTGGGACCTGCACGGCGGCGCGATGATCGGGGCGCCGTTCGGGCGCGACTTCGTCAACTTCTGGCTCGGCGGGCGCTTGGCGCTTCAAGGGTCGCTGCCCACCCTTGCCGACCTGCCGGCTTACAACGACCTCGTGGCCCGCAGCTTCGCGCATACCCGTGGCGACAGCTTCATCTTCTCCTACCCGCCGCACATTCTTCTGCTGCTCGCCCCGCTTGCCTGCCTGCCCTACCACCTCGCCCTGGCGGTGTGGACGGCGGGCAACCTCGCCGCGCTCGCGATCGCGGCGCGGGTCGTCGCGCACGGGGAGCGCGGGGGCGGCCGCCTGGCGGGTGTTGCGACCTGCCTGTCGCCGGCCGCGCTGGTGATGGTGTTGTACGGCCACTTCGGCGGCCTGCTCGCCTTGGCGCTGGCGACGATCGTCGGTGACGGCAAACGCCGGCCGGTCGTCGCCGGCCTGTGCCTCGCCGGGCTGACGGTGAAGCCGCAGCTGGCCCTGGTCGTCGGCCTCGTCCTGCTCGGCGCCGGACGCTGGCGCTGCGTTTGCGCAAGCATCCCGGCGACGATGCTTCTTCTCGGCGCCTCCGTCGCCGCCTTCGGCCTCGATCCGTGGCGCGGCTTCCTCGACGTGACGCTACCCGAGCAGGCGCGCATGCTCGCCGACTTCGAGGTCGGCATGCTCGGCACGACCATCTCGCCCTACCTCGGGGCGCGTGCGCTGGGCCTGTCCGGTGGCGGTGCCGCCGCCGTGCAACTCCTCGTCGGCGGCGCGGCCCTTGCCCTTGCCGTGCGCGCGCTGCGGCGCGAGGGCACGCGCCGGCAGGCCGTTCTCGCCACGGCCCTCGCCGCCGTGGTCGCACTGCCCTACAGCAACGCCTACGACCTCGCGCTTGCCGCCCCGGCGCTGACACCGATGGTGCTGCGCGAGGACAACGGGAACTGGGCGGCCTTCGCCCGCCTCGCGACCTGGCTCGCGCCGCCGCTCGCTTGGCACCTGATGTCGCTCGGCATCCCCTTCCTTGCTGTCGCGACCGCTGCCGCGCTCGCGGCGAGCGCCGCGCCATCCGGCGCCCACCCGATGCAAGCCCGCCTTGCAGCATGAGCACGGCAGGGTGCCGACCCCTATGCTACGATAGATCGTAGCGTGCGCGGCAGCCGCCCTTGCGGGACGCCACCCGACGATGTGCGCTTCGGGCACCGCACGGCCGACGGTGCCGTCTCGCGCGCGGGGCTTGATGCGAGGCAAGCGATGACCAACGACCCGACCGCCTTCAAGCTCGACGGTACGCCTGGACATGCCGGCAAGCCGGTGGTCGTCGTCGTCGGCTGCGGCTTCGGCGGCCTCCAGGCGGCCATGCACCTCGTCAAGTTCGACATCGAGGTGGTGATGATCGACCGCACCAACCACCACTTGTTCCAGCCCTTGCTGTACCAAGTCTCGACCGCCGCTCTTTCCCCGTCCGACATCGCCTCCCCGGTGCGTGCGCTCGTCGGCAGATACCCCAACGTGTCCGTGGTCTTCGGCGAGGTGGAGGGCGTCGACGCGGGGGCGCGCACCGTGCAGGTCCGCAACACCGGCGACATCGCCTACGACTACCTCATCCTGGCGACGGGCTCGGCCTACACCTGGTTCGGCCACGACGAGTGGGCGCAACACGCCGCCGTGCTGAAGACGCTTCCCGACGCGCTGGAAATCCGCCGCCGCATCCTTGAAGCCTTCGACTGGGCGGAAACCCGGACGAACGAGGTCGAGGTCGGTGCGCTGACCACTTTCGTGGTGATCGGCGGCGGCCCGACCGGCGTCGAGCTGTCCGGCTCGCTCGCCGAGCTGGCGCGGGCGACGCTGAAGGCGGAATATCGCCACATCGATCCCTCCAAGGCGCGCATCGTGCTCGTCGACGCCAGCCCGCGCATCCTCGGTGAATTTCCCGAGCGGCTGTCGCATTACGCCAAGCAGGCGCTGGAGCAACTCGGCGTCGAGGTCATCCTCAACGCGCCCTGCGAGGACATCGATGCGCGCGGCGTGACGTTGAAGGGCCAGCGCATCGACGCGGCCAACGTGTTCTGGGCGGCCGGCACGCGCGCGCAACCGGCGGCGCAGTGGATCGGAGCGGCGGCGGCGAAGAACAACGGCGTCGTGGTGACGGACGAGTGCGCCGTCCCCGGCCACCCCGAAATCTTCGCGGTCGGCGACGTGGCGAGTTTCACGACGGACGACGGCAGGGCGCTGCCGGCGTTGGCGCCGGTCGCAAAGCAGCAGGGCGCCCACGTGGCCAAGGTGATCGCGAGCCGCATCGGTGCCAGGCCGCATCCCGGTCCGTTCAAGTACACCAACCTCGGCACCATGGCCGTGATCGGCCGCTCGCACGCCATCGCGCTGCTTGCCGGCATGAAGCTCAGCGGCCGCACCGCTTGGCTCGCTTGGTCGCTCGTCCATCTCCTACTCTTGATCGGTTTTCGCAACCGGCTCATCGTGTTCACGAACTGGGCCTGGGCCTTCTTCACCTACGGCCGTGGCTCGCGCCTCGTCGTCGGGCGTCCCGGGCAGCTCCTCGACGGGACGCTCCTGCGCACGCCCGAGCAGGCCGCCAACGGCCAAGCCAGTCCGCAGGCAGCCGAGTAGAGCGCCGTTAACCTTGCGCGCAGGAGGCGACGGGTCGCCGCAGCGCACTTTGCCCGGTCGAATCGTTGTTCCACGGATGGTGAGGGCAAGTGCGATGAGTGGAACCGCGGAAAAGACCGATCCCAAGCTGTGGGACAAGGTCAAGAAGAAGGTCACGGAAGGCGATCACGGCGGCAAGCCGGGCCAATGGTCGGCCCGCAAGGCGCAGATGGCGTCGGCCGAGTACAAGAAGGAAGGTGGCGGCTACAAGGGCGGCAAGTCCAAGGACAACCATCTCCAGCAATGGACGGACGAGGAGTGGGGCACGAAGTCCGGCAAGAAAAGCGAGGACACCGGAGAGCGCTACCTGCCGAAGCAGGCGCGGGAGAAACTGACCAAGGGCGAATACGACCGCACGAGCGCCAAGAAGCGGGCCGATACGCAAAAGGGAAAGCAATTCTCCGCGCAACCGAAGGACGTGGCGCGCAAGACGCACACGGGGACCAAGGCCGGCTCCCACGGCGGCCAAGCCAGCAAGAGCGAGCTTTACGCGCAGGCCAAGGCGAAGAACATCCCGGGTCGCTCCACGATGACGCGCGAGCAACTGGAGAAGGCTTTGGCCTGACGCGCTTCCATCTCGGTCTGATGTGCGTCGATTATCGTCGCGCCGGACCGGTCGCGACGGCAATCGACGCTTCCGCGATGGGATGAGTCGGTAAGCGTGCATTTGACAATGCCGACGTTCGCCGATGCGTCGTCAGCGCGGCATCCGTTTCGTTCCCATGCATGGATCGTCCGTCTAATTTATTGCCGCGTCACCCTCCCGCTTGCGCCCTTCGCCCGGACGACACCAGGAGCCCACGCCCCAGGCCCGGCCGAAGAGCGTGAAACATGCACGCCCGGCGCAATTCGCTTGTGCGCGGGTACCATTCCTGGCGTCGGCTGTACCGCCCCGGATGCATGAAGGCCTATGCCGCACCGCTGAGCGCAAGCCGTCGCGCCTCCCTCGCGCTCGATCTCACGCCGCGTTGATCGGGCACGCGGGTCATTGCACGCGCGGCCTCGCCGCATTACGGCAAGCATATCGCGGGCGCGCCGCCGGTCGCCGCGCGTGTCCAGCCGAATGCGCATCGTCGCGTTCGGTACCCGTTTCACGTTCCGCCGACTTGAGAAAGAGCCGATGTTGAAACCCGTCCCGCCGCCACGCCACGTCATCGCCGCAGTGCTTCTCCTTGCCGTCCCCATGCTCGCCGCGGGGCCGGCGCTGGCGCAGGGCACGGCCGAGCAGCAGGAAGCCTGCACGCCCGACGCGGTGCGCCTGTGCTCGGCAACCATTCCCGATATTGCCAAGACGACGGCGTGCATGAAGGCGCATGTGGCGCAGTTGAGCCCGCGGTGCCGCGCCGCCTTCGCCGATGCCACGGCTGCCCCGAAGCCGCACGTCGCCGCCCGCGAGGAGCGCTCCCGCGTCGTTACGCGCGAGGAGCGGTCGCGGGTCGCGTCGCGCGAGGAGCGTCGCGCTGCCGCCCACGCGTTGCCGGAGCGGGCTCCCCGCGAACTGCCGCCGCGTCAGGCGACCGACCTGCCCGTTGCGGCGGCGCCGGCCGCGGACCTACCCGGCCTTTCCGGCTACAGGGCAGAGATCGCGCAGTCCTGCCGCGAAGGCCTCATCGATCCCTTCACCTGTCGCAACACCTTGCAGGCGCTCAGCCCCGGCGAGTAGCCGAGGCGAACACCCTGGCGGCAGACCGCGGGCTGGGACGCGCCATGCACGCCCGGCCTGCTGCATGATTTGGGTCGTCGAGCGAAGCCGTCCATCTGCCGAGCGCATCGAGGCGAGGCGGATTTGCTGCCATCGCCGCTCCGCGCTCGACCGGCCACCACCGTCCCGCCTCACACGGGGCTGTGACCGAGGGCGGCGCGGAAGCGGTTCTTGACGTGAACGCCGTCCCTTGGCGGGAGGACACGGGGCAGGTTCTCCGCCTTGATCTTGATCGTCGCGAACGACAGGCCCGACCGGGCGGGAAGCCGGTCGCGCAAGGCGTCGACATCGGCCATGTCGCGGATTTCCCGCGTCCAGCCGAAGCCGCAGCTTGCTGCGACGCGGTCGAGTGCGATGCCGCGTCCGGCGTGGCTGAGCTGCATGCCGGTCTCGCCGTAGTGCCCGTTGTCGAGCACGGCGAGCGTGAGGTTCGCCGGGTTGCGCAGCGCGATGGTGGCGAGCGCGCCGAAGCCCATCAGCATCTCGCCGTCGCCGGTGACGACGAGGACCGGGCGCTCGGGCCTGGCGGTGGCGAGGCCGAGGCCGACCATCGCCGCCGACCCCATCGCCGCCCACAGGTAATAGGTGGCGTCGTGGTCGCCGGCCGCCATCACGTCGTAGGAGGGGGAGCCGAGTCCCGTGACGACGAGCAGGTCGCGACGCCCCGCGAGCAGGCGCTCGACGACCTCGCGGCGGTTCAAGACGCCGCCCGCGGTCACTTCACCCATTGCTTTTCTCCGATCAGGCGTTGTCCGAGAAGGAGGGCGCAGGCCGCATCGCCGTTGAACGCCATGGCGGCGGCCCCGTGCAGGAGCGGTGCGACGTCCTTCGGATCATCGGCGCGCCACGTCAGCACCCCCATCAGGCGCAGCGCCGCCTCGGTCGCCTGTCCCATCGGGTTCTGCCAGCCGTTGAACTCGGCCCAGTCGCCGCGCATGGTGACGACCATGAGCAGGGGCATGCGGGCGACGGCGGGCAGCGCCAGCGTGTTGATGCAGTTGCCGACGCCGCTCGACTGGAGCAGCAGCACGCCGCGCTCGCCGCCGAGCCAAGCCCCGGCGAGGTAGCCGATCCCTTCCTCCTCCGTGGTGAGCACGACCGCGTGGATGTCGGCGTCCGCCTCGGCCATGCGGATCGCCGTCGAATGACCGGCATCCGGAACGTAGGCGACGTGCCTGATCCCGGCCCCCTTCAGCACGCGAAACACGTCGCCCTGCCAGCCCGCCTCGCGTTCCAGCCCCCCTTCCGAACTCGTCATGGTCGCCTCCCGCATTGCGCTCGGGTGGATGTAACCAGCTTGCGGGCGCCGACCAACATCGATTTCGGCAATAAGGAATGGCGTTCCCCCTAAGCCTCGCGACCCGGTGGGCATTGCCCCGGATGCGGGCGGATCGAATCTGCACGGACACGGGCGACAGGGCGACGTGCTCCGCGCCACAGCCGAGGACGGCGTCGGCGATAGCGTGGAACAGGCCGCGCCGAAACGCGCGGCGCGGCCTCGGAAAGCTGGCATCCCGCAAGGGATGCGAACCTCCGACCCACGGTTCAGGACACCGAAGGAGCGCGATCGCCCCTTCCGGCGATAGGCCGAGCGGATCCTCCGCCAACTGGAGCCGGTCGCATTCGATGCGACCTGACGTGCATAGAAGTGCCCTGTTATGCGGCCAGGCAGGAGCGTGATCCGACCTGGATTGAAACCGATCGCAGCTTGCTGTCGGTCTTCGGAGCCGGAGGATAAAGGCTCTATCGGACTTGCATTCCCAGCGGCGCGCACCGGCCAGCGCGAGCGGCAGCAAACGCCGGTGTGTCGTGCGCTTCAATCCCCGGTGCGGCCGAAAGCTCACCGGCGGTGCCGCTTGGAGGATCGTCCGCACGGCGACTTCAGCTTGCGTCACCGCCGCGATGCATCGGTCATGAAGCGGTGCGGCTGTGGCCGTTGAAAGATCGTGGGCCTCGATCGGTCTTGCGCGGGAGGCTGGCAGTGCCAGCGCCTTGAACAAGCACAGCGGCAGCCGAACCGGGCCAAACGACGAGTTTCCACGGGCCGGCACAGACCGTGCAAGCCTTGTGCGTTCTCAAGGCGCAGGCCCGGTCTCGGCAGCATGGCATCAGCAAGCGAACGGATCCTCACGGGCACCGAGTTGAAGGCGCTGTCGCAGCGATCGGACCTGCACGGCGCGGTGCGCCTCGGTGCGCACGGGCTGCTGCTTGCGGGCGCCGGCTGGCTGGTGTGGCGCTCCGGGCCTTGGACGCTGCTGCCCGCCATGGTGCTGCTCGGCATCGTCGAGGCGGCTCTCTTCGCGCCGATCCACGAGACCATGCACCTGACCGCGTTCCGGTCGCGTCGCGCCAACGCGGTCCTCGGCTGGCTGGCGTCCTGCCCGTCTCTGCTGAACTGGCACTTCTACACGGCGTTCCACCTCGCCCATCACCGTCACACCCAGGATCCCGAGCGCGACCCGGAGCTCGCGGCGCCGGCGCCCTCGACCTTTGACGCCTATGTCTGGCGCGTGCTGGCGCTGCCCTACTGGCGCACGCGCCTTCAGGTCGCCTGGGCCGGCCTGCGCGGGGACATGTCGGCGTACCCGTACATCACGGAGAGGGCGGCGCCGCGCATCATTTCCTCGATCCGGTTGATGTGCGCCTTCATGCTCGCCGGCTCGGCGCTCTCGATGCTTCTCGTGGGCTGGTGGGTGCCGCTGGTGTTCTGGATCGGGCCGCAGCTCCTCGGGCAGCCGTTCCTGCGGCTCTACCTGCTCGCCGAGCATACGCTTTGCACAATGGACGGCAACGGTCTGACCAACACGCGCACGACCCTGACCAACGGCCTGATCCGGCTACTCATGTGGAACATGCCGTTCCACACCGAGCACCACCTTTATCCGTCGATCCCGTTCCACCGCCTGCCTGACGCCCACGCGGCGATGCGTGCGCGGCTCGGCATGCTGCAGCACGGCTACGCCCGCTGGCATGTCGGCTTCGTCCGGACCCTGCGTCGGTGACGGTCCCGTCCTCCGGCGTCAGCGCGGTGGAGCGAGGCTGCTTTGCTCCCATGCGCGCATCGCTCGCCATCGTGCGCTTGCGCCACTTCTGGATCGTGGTCGGGCTGGCGCCGGTGCGTCGGGCCAGCGCCCTTACGCTCTCTTGATGTCGCTGGATCGCGCGACGGACTGCCTGTGTGGTGCGGGCGTTTGCGTGAACAACTTGACCCATAGCGCATCCTTCCGCTCGGAGAAGATTGCACCATCAAATCATGGGATCAAACAACTAGGCCGGGAGCGAGATCCATCGGCGTGACGCCACGCGCGGCGACAAGCGTCGCGCTGTTGGAGGGCAACGCCGAGCGTCGAGCTGTACGGCAGCGGCAACTGGGCCGGCGCGACGGCGCCGCTCGCAGTTGTCGCGTTGGCGATCCCCGTCACACTTACTGGACCTGTGCCGATCGTCCCGTCGCAGATCAAATCGATCTGGCCTACCGGCGCGCCCGTTCGATCGGCGGCGTAGCGCACCGCGGGTCGGTCCGCATCCTGCAAGGTCACGATGGCCGCGTCGGTTTGCGTGACGACGCTGGTGACCTGTCCAACGGTGACGGCGAACCGGACCTACCGCGGTGTCATGCCGGCCACGCGGGCATTCGCCATCATCGAGGCCGACGTAGCGCGCCTTCGACCCTGATTGCGTGCGCGCGCTGCGCGAGAGCCTCGACGCGCCAAAAAGCGTTGCCGCATAGCGGGTCGAGGCTGAGTTGTTTCAGCAACGGATCGGCTCGGCATCGAACGTGATGCCGCCAACGTCGGCTTTGTCGCGTGGCATGCCCGTAAGCAGCCGGTTCGCTTCCGGCACCCTTACGTTGTCGGCTTCGCATCTGCTGCGGATCAGCCCAGCACCGGACACCGTCCCACGAGCGATTGGCCATTCCGAAGCAGGCATTACTGGAATGCCAACCTCTCCCGATCAAAGATCCATCGATGCCTCAAGTTTCGGGCCTCAAGCGATCCCAACAGTCCTCGCGACTGGGCGAAAGCCGATGCTTCATGATGCGCTGGCTCGGGGTGCGCTCGAAGGCTTCGACGACCGCGATGTATCGCGGCATTTGATAGATCGCCAGCCGCGTGGCGAGCCAAGCCGACAACTCCGCCGCGCCCAAGCGGGCATCGGCCTTCGGCATGATAAAGAGTTTGACGTCTTGCTCGCCGATGTCGGCGTCCACGCCGACCACCGCGCAATCCTCGACGGCAGGGTGGCCGGCGACGACGTGCTCGACTTCCCAGGCGGACACGTTTTCGCCGCGACAGCGCACGCTGTCCGTGATCCGGCCGTGAAACACAAGATTGCCGTCCGGGTCGCGGGAGCCAAGGTCGCCGGTGTGGAGAGCGCCGTCCCGCAACGCCCTGCCGGTCGCGTCCGGATTGCGAAAGTAGCCCGCGAAGATGGCGCCGGGGAGCGTTGTGCGCACAACGATCTCGCCTTTTCCGCCGAGCTCGACCTTGCGGCCGCCCTCGCCAGCCAGTTCCACCTCGAACCAGGGCATGGGCCGGCCGACCGAGCCGACCACGCCGTGATCGTTGCAGGTCGTGATGCTGGACGCTTCCGTCATGCCGTAGCATTCCCGGATCCGCACGCCGAAGCGGTCCTCGAACGCGCGCCAAATCTCTGCCGGGCAGCCGCCGCCCCAGGCGATGCGCACGGGGTGGTCGCGGTCGTCCGGCCGGGGCGGCTGCTTGAGGAGGAGTTGGAGGATGCCGCCGAGGTAATGGATGTGGGTCGCCGCCGCGATGCGCACCTGCTCCCAGAAGCGGCTGGCGCTGAAGCGGTCGACCATCGCGAGTTGCACGTCCCGGATCAACGGCAGCACCATGAGCTGGGCGCCCCCGATGTGGTAGAGCGGCTCCCAAACGAAGAACACGTCGCCTCCCCTCGCTTCGGACACTTGGGCCACCGCCTCGCCCGCGAGCCGCATCATGTAATGCGTGACCATGACGCCCTTCGGCCGGCCGGTGGTGCCCGACGTGTACATGATCGCGAACAGGTCGTCGGGAGCCGGCAGCTGCACCGGTCCGCGGGCCGAGCCGTCGAGCAGCTCGGACAGGCAGCCGGAGCCGTCGCCATGGGTGATCACCCAGGCACGCGGATGATCGGCCCCGCTGTCCGCGATCGTGCCCATGAGCGTCGCGTCCGCGACGAGGGCGCGGGGATCGCAGTGGTCAAGGACGTAGCGAAGGTTGTCGCCCCGGAGGCGGGCGTTGATCGGCACCCAGACGGCTCCGGCGCGGGCGATGCCGATCAGCGTGGCAAGCGCTTGCGGGCCGTTGTGCATCATCACGGCGACGCGTGACCCGGTGCCGATCCCGCGCGCTGCCAGGGCGGCGGCGAAGGCTGCCGACATGCGGTCGAGCGTCGCAAAGGTAAGGGCGTGCCCCTCGACGCGTGCGAAGACGCCGTCGGGGTCAATCGCCGCCTTGCGCAGGAACAGGGGAACGAAGCCGTCGAGTCGATCGGTCATGGCGCGACGCAGCAGTTGGGGCGGATCAGGTGACCCTGCGCAGCCGCTCGGCCAGGAGCAGAAGGCCGGTGATGACGGCTAAGGTCACCACGGAGGCTGCCGCCAGTGTGGGGTTGAGCTGCAGGATCATATCGTCCCACATCTGCTTCGGCAAAGTCGTCTTGATCCCGCCGGACACGAAAAGGGCGACCGTCAATTCATCGAAGGAAGTGATGAAGGCGAACAGAGCGGCGGCGGCGAGGCCGCCGCGGATCAGCGGCAGCGTGACGAGCCGGACGGAACGCCAGCGGTTGGCGCCGAGCGTGGCGGCGACCTGGTCGAGCCGCCAGTCATAGGTCTTGAGGACGGCCGTCACCGCGACGGTCGCGAACGGGATCGCGAGCAGCGTGTGGCCAAGAACGAGGCCGAGATCGCTCGCAACAAGACCGAACTGCGCGAACAGGTAGAAGAGGCCAACGGCCAGCACGATCCGAGGCACGATCATCGGGGCGAGGAACAGGGCGAAGGTGGCGCCGCGCCAGCGCGAGCGCGTTTGCGCGAGGCCGAGCGCGGCGCCACCGCCGAGCACCGTTGCGAGGATCGCGGTCGCCGCGGCGACACCGAAGGAGCGCAGCGTGGCTCCGGTCCAAACGTCCGAGCCGAAATAAGCCTCGAACCATCGCAGGCCGTAGCCCGGCGGCGGGAACTGGAGGAACGACGAGGAACTGAAGGCCATCGGGATGACAACCAGGATCGGCAGGACCAGGAAGGCGATCATCAATGCCGCGAAGGCGGGAAGCAGGCTCGCCGAGGTTGAGGGCAGCACGCGCCCGAGCGCGACGCCGGCGCTGGTCGAAAGGCCAGCCATGCCGTGCAGGAACGCCAAGCCCGCGCGCCGCAGAACGCCGGCCGCGGCGCCGCGCCGCGCCGGGTCGCCCGAGAGGCTGGAAAGCCCGAAGATGCGGTCGTAAACCCAGCAGGTCGCGAGGGTCGCCGCGAGCAGGAGCGCGGACAGGCTTCCCGCGAAGCCCCAATCGACCACCTCCTGCACTTCCGTGATGATGAGCTGGGCGAGCATGGTTTGCTGGCGGCCGCCCAGCAGCGCCGGCACGATGAAGAAGCCGAGCGACGAGATGAACGACAGCAGGCCGGCCGCCGCGACCCCGGACATCGACAGCGGGACGTAGACCAGCCAAAAGCGCTGGGCGGGCGCGGCCCCCAACGTCGCCGCGACGGGCGTCAGGCGCTCGTCGATGCCGGTCATGACCGGCAGCATGGCGAGCACGGCGAGGGGCAGCATGGAATGCACCATGCCGATCAGGGTGCCGACCTCGTTGTGGTACAGGTTGAGCGGTCGCTCGATCAGTCCGGTCGCCTGCAGGCCCGCGTTGATGACCCCGGTGCGGCCGAGCACGATCACCCATGCGAAGGTTTTGACGAGGTAGCTCGTCCAGAACGGCACCAAAACGAGCATGAGGGACCGGCCCCGCCGACCTGCCGGTTGCTTGGCGAGCCAGTAGGCCAGCGGATAGCCGAGGACGACCGAGACGACCGCGGTCAGGCCGGCGATCCGAAACGTGATCCCGAGGACGCGCAGGTAAAGGTCCACGCCGAACAGCCTGGCGTAGGACGCCAGCGTGAGGGCACCGGTGTCCGCGTCCTCGACGCTGAGGGCAAACAGCCGGAGCACGGGGACGAGCAGGAACACCGCGAGGAAAACGACGCCCGGTGCGGCGAGCCACAGCGGCCCGAGCTTCGCGACGCGGCGCACCGGCGCATGGGCGAGCCGGGCCGCCGCGGTCACGGCACCATCACCGCGTCCTCCGTTCGCCAGCTCAGCGGCGTGGTGTCGCCGAGCTGCGGCAGGGGCATGTCCGGGCGGAGGCGCACGGTCGCGCGGTACCCATCCCGGAGCGCCACGATCATGCGGGTTTCCGAACCCGCGTAGATCAGTTCGCTGACCTCGCCGGTGACGACGTTCTCGCAATCGTCGCCGATCACCATCCGCTCGGGGCGGATCACGACGGCGCCCCCCTCGATGGCAAGCGGGACGCGGGCGTCGACGCGGAAGGAGCCGCAAGGCGTCGCCAGGCGCGAACAACCGTCGGGACCGCGCGTGATCCGCCCGCGGAAGATGTTGGAGATGCCGATGAAGTCCGCGGCGAAGGCCGTGCGCGGCCGGGCGTAGATGTCCCGCGGCGTCCCGAGCTGCTCGACCTGCGCGTGGTTCATCAGGCAGATCCGGTCGGATAGGGCGAGCGCCTCCTCCTGGTCGTGGGTGACGTAAACGACCGTGGCGCCGCTTTCACGGTGCAGGCGCCGGATCTCGAGCTGCATGTGTTCGCGCAGCTTCTTGTCCAGGGCGCCGAGCGGCTCGTCCATGAGGATGATCGACGGGCGGTAGACGAAGCACCGGGCGAGGGCGACCCGTTGCTGCTGCCCGCCCGACAGTTCGCGCGCGAACCGGCCGCCCAGGTGACCGAGTTGCACCATCTCCAGGGCCGATCTGACCCGCCGGTCGACGTCCGCCGTCGCCGCCTTGCGCATGCGCAAGGGGAAGGCGACGTTCTCGGCCACCGTGAGGTGAGGGAACAGGCCGTAGGATTGGAACACCAGGCCGATGTCGCGTTTGTGGACGGGCGTGGCCGTCTGGTCGCGGCCCTCGATGTAGACGCGCCCGGAACTCGGCTCGACCAGGCCGCAGACCATCTGCAGCAGCGTCGTCTTTCCCGATCCGGACGGGCCGAGCAGAGTCAGGAACTCGCCGGCCGGCACGTCGAGGTCGGTCGGCGCCAAAGCCGTCACGGACCCATAAACCTTGCCGAGGCCGCGGACCTTCAACTTGGGCTCGGCGTCGCCGCAGCCCGCGGCTGGCCCTGCCGGGGCGTCCTCACCCGAGCCGGTCAGCTCAGGATCCACGCGTTGAAGCGCTCGTTCATCCTGGCACGGTTGGCGCTCCACCAGTCCTCGCGGGCGATGGTCATCACTCCGAGATTGTCCGGCGAGGTCGGGAGCAGCGCGCTGCGCGCCGCCGGGATGCTCTTGTAAGCGTTGAGGTTGGCCGGCCCATACGCCAGCGCTTCGGCGAAGTCGGCCTGCCTCACCGGGTCAGCGCAGAACCTGACGAACTGCCGTGCCGCGTCGGCGCGGGGACAGCCCTTCGGGATGCCCCAGCCCTCGATGGAGTAAAGCCCTTGGTTCCAGACGATCCTCACCGGGGCGCCGCTATCGATCACCGCCTGCGCGCGGGCGTTCCAAATGGCGATGAGATCGACCTCGCCGCTCTGGATGAGCTGGCTCGCCTGGGCGCCAGAGGTCCACCACACCTCGATATGCGGCTTGATGCGTTCGAGGCTCCTAAACGCCCGATCGACGTCGACGGGATAAAGCTGGGCCAAGGGCACGCCATCGGCCATCAGGGCCTGTTCCAGCGTGTCGATCGGGTTCTTGCGCAGCGAGCGGCGTCCGGGGAAGGCCTTCACGTCCCAGAACTCCGCCCACGTCGAGGGCGCCTTCGCCTTGAACGTTTCGGTGCGGTACGCCTGGACGGTCGAGTAAACGTCGATGCCGAGCCACACCGGCGTCAAGCCTTCCGCCATCTGCCCGGGCACGTCCGCCGCCGCGAGGGCGATCGGCTCGAGCAGACCCTGCTTCGTCAGGATGTCGCGCGCGGACAGGGTAAGGGTGCATACGTCCCAGGTATAGGCCTTCGTTTCCACCATGGCCTTGAACTGCGCGGTCGGCTCGGCCTCGCGCGCGACGTTGTTCACCCGGATACCCGTGGCCTTCTCGAAGGGGTCGTAGAACGCCTTGCGATAGCCCGGGCCGTAGGGGCCACCCGGATCAGCGACGGTGAGCGAGGTCGCTGCCGCGACCGGGCGGATCAGGGTTGGCGCGGCCAAAACTGCGGCCAGGCCGCTCGCCGCTCGCAGGATCCCGCGGCGGCTGCTCCCGTGATCGTGCTCAGTCATCAGTCATGCCTTCCGAAATGGACATGGGTCCTGAACGGGTTGCATGCATCAGGCGCGCCGCAAGGCGCGTGCCGCGAAGAACGCTTCCATCATCCGCGCCGGCTCCCCCGACGCGTAGGATTCGCGCTGGATGCGCACGCCCGCTTCCAGGCACTCGCGGAACCCGGCCTCGGTCATCTCGCGGAAGCGCTGCTTGTCGAGCCGCATTGCGACCGGTGGCTTGGCGGCAAGCTCCTGGGCGAGCTTCAGCGACGCGGCAAACACCTCCGTTTGCGGAACGAGGCGGCCGATTAGGCCGATCTTGAAGCATTCGTCGGCGTCCATGAGCCGACCCGTCAACGTCAGGTCGATCGTGCGCGAGACGCCCAGCATCTCCCGCATGATCCACGGACCCGTGGTGGAGGCGATACCCGCGTTGATCTCGGGCTGTCCCATGCGAACCCCGGGGTGGCCGACGCGGATGTCGGTGAGCAGGGCGACCTGAAAGGCGGAACCGGCCGCGACGCCGTTGAGGGCGCACACCAGCGGCTTCGACAAGGAACGCATGCGATCGTACAGCCGCTCCCATTCGGCGATCCATTTCCCGGCGCGCTCCGCATCGAAGAACTTGGCCTCGCCGAGGTCCTGACCGGCGCCAAAGGCGCGGTCGCCGGCGCCGGTGAGGATGAGAGCCTTGACGGCCGGATCGTCCTCGAAGGCGGTGAAGGCGTCGATCAGCATGTCGCGCATCGCGGCGTTCCACGCGTTCAGGACCTCGGGCCTGTTCAGGGTGACGATGCCGATCTCATCGCGCCGTTCGGTGAGGATGTGCCTCGACATGACTTGTCCTGCTTTATCGGCATGCGATAAGTACTATCGATATGCGAATGTAGCCGGATGCAGCACGCTGTCAAACCGGAGCGGGTCGCGTGCCGGCCGTGAGGGGTCGCAATGGGAAAGGAGTCGTACGGCGACGACACGGGGCGGATCGACGAACTCATGGTTCATTCGGTCGAGAAGGCGTTTCGCCTCCTTGTCGCATTCGATGCGGCGCACCGGAGCCTGAGCCTCACGCAACTCGCCTCGCGCGTCGGGATGAACAGGAGCGCGGTGCAGCGCTTCGCCCACACGCTCGAACGGTTGGGCTACCTGTGCAAGGATCCGGTGACCAAGCACTTCGGCCTGACGGTCCGCACCCTCGACGTCGGCTTCCATTTCCTGAACGCCAATCCACTCGTCGACCGTGCGATGCCCTACCTCCAGCACCTCAGTCGAACAACAGAGGAGACGATCAACCTGGTCGTCCGCGACGATACGGAGATCGTCTTCCTGTCTCGTTTCATGAGTCGGCACGTCCTCAACACCGACGTGGTGGTTGGAACGCGGATGCCGGTCTTCTGCACCGCCGGGGGCTTGGCCATTCTTTCGGCCCTGCCGAGGGAGGAAGCTCGGCAGATCCTTTTGCGGAGCGAGCGCAAGGCTTTCACGCCTTCGACCCTCACGACGGTCGACGTGCTGATGGATGCGGTCGGACGGGCAGCGCGGAAGAACTACTCGACGGCCTTCGACCAGTTCTACCAGGGCGACCTCACCGTCTCGGCTCCGGTGCGCGACCACAACGGCTACCCCGTCGCCGCACTCAACATCGCCGTGTCCCGCGCCCGCTTCACGCCCGAGCAAGCCGAGGCCGACTTCGCCCCGCTCGTGGCAGCGGCGGCGCTGTCGCTGTCCCAAAGCAGATCCAGTCCTTCGCGTTGATGGCAAACCGGCGAAGCGGCCTGTCGCCCGCGTCGTCACGACGGTGCTGCGAGCTTTTTGTTTCACAAGCTGGTCGCGACGCCGAACAGGTGTCGGGACCCGCGGCGAGATACATTTATCCGGCGCACGCTTGTCCGGAGGGCCGATCGCCGTCGACCCGGTGATGAGCCGGACGGTTCATCCATCGAGGTCCGCGAACGTTCTCACGGCGGAGTCCTTCGGGACAACGGCCGGATGCCGGACACGAAGATCATGCTGCTGAACGCGACGACGTCGCGTTGCTCATCCCAGGTGGCCTAACATCCGGTGGTTCGGGCAGCGTTGAACCGGACGCCGTTCATAAGACGGCATCCAGGAAAAAAGGACATTCCTCCGGCGCCGTCCTAAGCCTGACGTCGTTCACATGGGAGCAGCGGCGATGAGCACATCGGACTTCCACTTCGCCGAGGGGACCGGTCGGGGTACGGCACCGGTCGTCCACGCCCAGGCGCCATCGGGTCTGCGGGACGCGATCACGCGGCACACCCGCACCTCCGAGGCGGTCTGCGTGCAGGCTCTGATCGACGCCGCGACCCTGCCGGCGAGCCTGGTGGCGCGGACGCAGGCGCTCGCCGGCACCCTGGTCGAGGCGCTGCGCGCCAAGGGCGCGCGGGGGCCAATCGAAGGCCTGCTGCGCGAGTACGACCTGTCGAGCCAGGAAGGCGTCGCCCTGATGTGCCTCGCCGAAGCGCTGCTCCGCATCCCCGATCCCGCCTCGCGCAACGCGCTGATCCGCGACAAGATCGGCGCGGGACGGTGGCGCGAGCACGTCGGGAACTCCGCCTCGCTTTTCGTCAACGCCGCGACCTGGGGCTTGGTGCTGACGGGCAGGCTGACGGCGACGGGCAACGAGGGCGGCCTCGGCGCGGCCCTGACGCGCCTGATCGCGCGCGGCGGCGAGCCGGTGATCCGCGGCGGCGTCGACCTCGCCATGCGCATGATGGGCGAGCGGTTCGTCGCCGGACAGACCATCGCCGAGGCGCTTCGCAACGCCCGACGGCTGGAGGCGCGAGGGTACTCCTACTCCTACGACATGCTCGGCGAGGCGGCGACCACGGCGGAGGATGCGGCCCGCTATCACCGCGACTACGAGGACGCGATCCACGCCATCGGCGAGGCCGCCGGCGGGCGCGGGCCCATCAAAGGTCCGGGCATCTCCGTCAAGCTGTCCGCGCTGCACCCGCGCTATTCCCGCCCGCAGCGCGAGCGGGTGATGGCCGAGTTGCTGCCGCGCCTGCGCGCGCTGGCCCTGCTCGCACGGGCCTACGACATCGGCTTCAACATCGACGCCGAGGAGGCCGACCGGCTGGAGCTGTCGCTCGACCTGCTGGAGGCGCTCTGCACCGACCCGGCGCTCGATGGCTGGAATGGCATCGGCTTCGTGGTCCAGGCCTACGGCAAGCGCGCGCCCTTCGTGCTGGACTGGATCGTCGACCTCGCCCGGCGCACCGACCATCGCCTGATGGTGCGCCTCGTCAAGGGCGCGTACTGGGACGCCGAGATCAAGCGGGCGCAGGTGGACGGGCTCGACGGCTTCCCCGTGTTCACCCGCAAGGTCCACACGGACGTGTCCTACCTCGCCTGCGCCCGCAAGCTCATCGGCGCGCCCGACGCCGTGTTCCCGCAGTTCGCGACGCACAACGCCTACACGGTGGCCGCAATCCACGGCATGGCCCAGCACGGCGCGACAAACGCGGGCTTCGCACCGGGCGACTACGAGTTCCAATGCCTGCACGGGATGGGTGAGCCGCTCTACGAGGAGGTGGTCGGCCACGATAAGCTTGACCGGCCGTGCCGCGTCTACGCACCCGTCGGCACGCACGAGACGCTGCTCGCCTATCTCGTGCGCCGCCTTTTGGAGAACGGCGCCAACTCGTCGTTCGTGAACCGCATCGCCGACCCGGCCGTGCCGGTGGCGGAGCTGGTCGCCGACCCCGTGGCGCTCGTCGCCGCCGGCCAGCCCGTCGGCGCCGGGCACGACCGCATCGCGCTGCCCCGCGACCTGTTCGGCCCGGAGCGGGCGAACTCGCGCGGCGTCGACCTCGCGAGCGAGCACGCGCTGGCGTCGCTCGCCGAAGCCTGCGCCGCCAGCGCCGCCATGCCCTGGCGCGCGGCGCCGCCGGTCGGCGAGGAGGGGCCGGAGGAGTGCGTCCGCAACCCAGCCGACCGTCGCGACATCGTCGGCCACGTCGTGGAGGCCACGCCCGAGGCGGTTGACGCCGCCCTCGTTCGGGCCGACGCAGCGGCGCAAGCCTGGGGCACCACGCCGCCGGCGGTGCGCGCCGCCTGCCTCCAGTGCGCCGCCAACACGCTGGAAACGCGCATGCCCGCGCTGCTCGGCCTCATCATGCGCGAGGCGGGCAAGACGGTGGCCAACGCCGTCGCCGAGGTGCGCGAGGCCGTTGACTTCCTGCGCTACTACGCGGCGCAGGCGCAAGCGTCGCTGGACGACGGCAACCATCGTCCCCTCGGGGTGGTGACGTGCATCTCGCCCTGGAATTTTCCGCTTGCGATCTTCACCGGCCAGGTCGCCGCGGCGCTCGCCGCCGGCAACGCCGTGCTCGCCAAGCCGGCGGAGCAGACGCCCCTCGTCGCCGCGCAGGCGGTTGCGATCCTGCACGAGGCCGGCGTGCCGGGCGACGTGCTGCAACTGCTGCCCGGCCGCGGGCAGGTCGGCGCCCGCCTCGTCGCCGATCCGCGCAGCCGCGGCGTGGTGTTCACCGGCTCGACCGACGTGGCGCGCCTGATCGCGCGCGAGCTCGCCAAGCGTCTCAACCCGGACGGCACGCCCGTGCCGCTCATCGCCGAGACGGGCGGGCAGAATGCGCTGGTGGTCGACAGCTCCGCCCTCGCCGAGCAGGTCGTCGCCGACGCTCTCGCCTCAGCCTTCGACAGCGCGGGGCAGCGCTGCTCGGCGCTACGCGTGCTGTGCCTCCAGGAGGAGGTCGCCGACCGCATTCTCGCCATGCTGCGGGGCGCGGTCGCGGAGCTCGCTGTCGGCGACCCCGCCCAACTCTCGACCGATATCGGTCCGGTGATCGACGAGGAAGCGCGCGCCGGCATCGACGCCCATGTCGAAGCGATGCGCGCGGTGGGCTGCCCCGTCCACCAGGCGGCCCTGCCCGCAGGTAGTGCGCATGGCACCTTTGTGGCGCCGGCGATCATCGAGATCGACGGCCTTGCGGCCCTCGACCGTGAGGTCTTCGGCCCGGTGCTGCACGTCCTGCGCTTCCCCCGCGAGGGGCTGGACGCACTGATCGACGATATCAACGCGACCGGCTACGGCCTGACCTTCGGCATCCACAGCCGCATCGACGAGACGATCGCCCACGTCACCGCGCGGGCGGCGGCGGGCAACGTGTACGTCAATCGCAACCTTGTCGGCGCGGTGGTCGGCGTGCAGCCCTTCGGCGGGCACGGCCTGTCGGGCACCGGCCCCAAGGCGGGCGGTCCCCTCTACCTCGGGCGCCTGATGGCGAAGCGTCCGCGGCGGTCCGGTATCATGCCGGGCCGCATCCCGGCCGCCGCTCGCGCCTGGGTGGATTGGCTCGTGCTGACCGGGGAGCTGGCCGAGGCGGAGCACCTGACCGCGGTCCTTCTTGCCACGCCGGTCGGCGGAGAGCGCGAGCTGCCCGGCCCTGTCGGCGAGCGCAACCTGTACGGGTTGAAGGGGCGCGGCACGATCCTGTGCGCGGCCTCCGACCGGGCGTCGACGTTGCGCCAGGTCGGCGCGGCGCTCGCCACCGGCAACCGCGCCCTGATCCGGGCGGGTGCCCTGGGCGAGCTGTCGGTTCTGCCGCCGAGCCTGGCCGGTTGGGTCACTGGGGCCGTGACGCCCGAACGGGAGGAGGTGGCCGCCGCCCTCTTCGCCGGCAGCGCGGACGCGCTGCAGGTCATCCATCGGACACTGGCGGAGAGAACCGGCGCGATCGTGCCTGTCCACGTCCCTGGCCCGGATGGCGCTTACCCTCTGGACTGGCTCGTCCGGGAACGCTCCGTCAGCACGAACACCGCCGCCGCCGGCGGCAACGCCAGCCTCATGATGATGGGATGACCATCGATCGTCCGCCACGCGCCCAAGTCGACCATCCGAGCACCACTCGCGATGACTCCCAAAGCAGACGGAGGCTGCGGGCTGGTCGGCGGGCGAGAGCGTGGCTTGGCGCAGCTGCGACCATTGTCACCGCGGACGGGGCAAACCACGCCTTTCCGATGCTGGAGCGGTGCGGGCGAACCGACAAGGCGTCGCTGGCGTCGTTCCTCGCCCTGCCTGCACCCTCCATCCAGGGGGTGCCTGCTGCGGGAGCAAGGGCGCAGACGCGACGATGATGTCGACCCACCCGATGGCGCCATGACCGTCGCGAGCACCACGTGAGCCCCGGAGCTGCCTTTCGCGGCCGTTTCGGCTCGTTGCACAATCTGCCGAAGCTGTTCCGGCTCGTCTGGCGAACCAGCCCGAGGCTGATGCTGGCCACCGTCGTCCTCCGCCTGATGCGTGCCGTCCTGCCGCCCGCGGCGCTTTATGTCGGCAAGCTGATCATCGACGCCGTGGTGACCGAGGTGCGCTTGCCGCATCCCGGTTTGGGCATCGGCGACGGGCTGGCGATGGGCCGTCTCAGCCATGTCGCCGTCCTCGTGTCGGCCGAAGCCGTTCTCGGCATCCTGTCCGACCTGCTGGGTCGGGCCAGCACCCTCGTCGGGGATCTGCTCGGCCAGCGCTACTCGGACTCCGCCAGCCTCGCCCTGATGCGCCACGCCGCGATGCTGGACCTCGAACAGTTCGAGTCCCCCGATCAGCAGGACAGACTCGACCGCGCCCGCCGACAGGTCACGGGCCGCTCCTCCATCCTGCAGCTCGTCTTCGGGCAGGCCCAGGACGCTATGACGGTGGTCGCGCTGGCGATCGGCTTCGCAGCCTATGCCCCGTGGCTGCTTGTTGTGCTTGTGCTGACGCTGCTCCCGGCGGCGCTGGGCGAGCTGCACTTCAACCGCGAAGGCTATCGCCTTGCCTATGGGCGCACGCCGGAACGACGCCAGGTCGACTACCTGCGCTACCTCGGCGCGAGCGTCGAGACGGCAAAGGAGATCAAGCTTTTCGCCCTCCAGGATTTCCTGTCGGACCGCTTCGCGAGCTTGTCCGCGCTCATGTACGGGGAGACCCGGCGCCTTGCGGCGCGGCGCGCGCTGTGGGGCGGCCTCTTCGCCACCGTGAGCGCGCTCAGCTACTACGCGGGCTACGCCGTGATCCTCAAGCGCACCCTCGACGGTGCGATCACGATCGGTGACCTCGGCTTCCTCGCGGGAGCGCTCCTGCGACTGCGGTCGTTGCTGGAAGGGTTGCTGCTCGGCTTCTCTCAGCTTGCGTCCCAGGCCGTGTACCTCGACGACCTGTTCTCCTTCTTCAACATCGTTCCGGCTATCCGCTCACCCGACCAGCCCGTGGCGTTTCCGGTGCCGATCCGCTCCCGCATCCGCTTCGAGGACGTGGGCTTCCGTTACCACGACGCCGAAAAGTGGGCGGTGCGCCATCTCGATCTCGAGATCCGCGCCGGCGAAGTGGTGGCACTGGTTGGCGAGAACGGTGCCGGCAAGACGACGATCGTGAAGCTTCTGTCGCGCCTTTATGATCCGACCGAAGGGCGCATCACGATCGACGGCATCGATCTCCGGGCGTTCGCTCTCGATGCGTTGCGCGCCCGCATCGCTCTCATTCTCCAGGATTTCGTCCATTACAGCTTCTCGGCGTCCGAGAACATCGGGGTGGGGTCGATCGCGCGCATCGACGAGCGCGAACGGGTCGTCAACGCCGCCGAGCGCGCCTTGGCCGATCGCGTGATCGACCGGCTCCCGCTTGGCTATGCCCAGCCGCTCGGACGGCGTTTCAAGGACGGCGTCGAACTGTCGGGTGGCGAATGGCAGAAGATGGCCATCGCCCGCGCCTACATGCGGGACGGGGAGGTGCTGATCCTCGATGAGCCCACCGCGGCGCTCGATGCCCGCGCCGAGTACGAGGTGTTCCTCCGCTTCCGCGAGCTTTCCCGAGGCCGGACCTGCCTGATCATTTCGCACCGTTTCTCCACGGTCCGCATGGCCGATCGCATCGTGGTTCTGGAGGGTGGACGCGTCGAAGAGGCCGGATCGCACGCCGAACTCGTGTCGAGAGGCGGGCGCTATGCGGCATTGTTCGAGTTGCAGGCAGCCGGCTACCGCTGAAGCGCATGACCGCTGCGCACCCATGTCGGCCGTTTCCATGGCGTGCTGGCGAACCCTGAAGCGAACATCCGTTCAGCTTGCCAGAGCCAGCCCGTTCCGGACTGGGCCGGCCATTGCTTGCGCCGGGGTCCGGCCTGTGCATTTCGCAAGTCTAGCTCTGGCAAGGGAGCGGCATGGCACGGCGCCTGCTCACGTTTCCTGCATGGTTACGACCGATACGGCCATCTCGGGCTCGACGATGCTGGAACCGCGCCCGACGCCGCAGCAGGTCATCGGCTGCCTCGACCAATCGGGCCTGACACGACGGCACGTCGCGCTTTATGCGACCGTGGTCCTCGGCCACCTGTTCGATGGCTTCGACATCAGCATGATCGGCTACGTGCTGCCCGGCATCGCCGGCGAGTTCAAGCTGGCGCCCGTCGAGATCGGTTACCTCGCCTCTAGCGTGTTCATCGGCATGCTCGCCGGTTCGCTCGCGATCGGCATGCTTGCCGACCGCATCGGCCGCAAGCGCTGCCTCCTCTTCGCCGTCGGCTTCTACGGCCTGACCAGCCTGGCGGCCACCTTCGCCTGGGACTACCGGTCCCTGCTGATCGTTCGCATCATCGAGGGTTTCGGTCTGGGCGCCGAGGTGCCGCTCGTCTTCACCTATCTCAGCGAGTTCATGCCGGAGCGCCGCCGCGGCGTCCTGTTGGCCTCCAGCGTGTTCTTCTGGCAGGGCGCGAGCTTCGTTGCCGCGATCGCGGCGATCTTCATCGTGCCCGCCTTCTCGTGGCGGGGCATGTTCGTGGCAGGCGCGCTGCCTTCCCTCGTCCTGGTGCCGCTCATCGCACGCCTGCCGGAGTCCGTCAGGTTCCTCATCGCCCGCGGCCGTCTCGACGAGGCGGAGCGCATCGCCCGCTGGCTGAGCACGGTGACGCCGGAGGCGGTGGCGTCGCCCGACCTGCCCCCGGCGGTGGCGGGGCGCCTCGGCGACCTGCTCCGACGCGGCTACCTCAGGACCACGCTGGGCGTGTGGATCATGCAGTTCTGCGCCGGCACCGTGTTCGTGGGCCTGGCGGTCTGGCTGCCCAGCGTCTTCGTTCGCATGGGCTTCCCCGTGGTGCGCAGCTTCGCCTTCACCGCCGCCGTCACCGGCTCGGGCGCGCTCGGCAACATCGCATCCGGGTTCCTGCTGGACCGGATCGGGCGCCGCCCGGCCCTGGCCGGCTTCGCGCTCGCCGGCGCCGCCCTGATGCTGGTCTGGGGCTTGGCCGAGAGCGGGCCGCTCGTCGTCGTGCTCGGCGCCGTCACGGCCTTCTTCGGCGCGGGCTCGGGCGGCGGCCCCTTGTTCACCTACGTCAGCGAAATCTACCCCACGCGGTTCCGCGGCGCCGGCACGGGCTGGGCCGCCGGCTGGCAGCGCATCGGCGGCATCGTCGCCCCCGTGCTGCTCGGCGCCATCCTTGCGGCGCACGCGGGCGCCTATTTGTTCTTCGTCACCCTCGCCGTGGCGCTCCTGGTCAACGGGACGACCATGTTGGTCCTCGGCAAGGAAACGCGGGGGAAGTCGTTGGAACAGATCAACGCCGAGCTGAGCGCCTGACCATGCCCTTCTACAACTCCCGTGGCTCGAGACTGCACTACGAGGCCGTCGGCGAGGGGCCGCCCGTCCTGCTCGTGCACGGGTTCACCAACTACGGGCTGGTGTGGGCGTCGCAGGCGGCGGCGCTCGTACATGCGGGCTACCGCGCCGTGATGCCCGATCTCGCCGGGCACGGATTGTCCGCCGCCGCTGCCGACGTGACCACCGTGCCGGACCTGGCGCAAGACATGGTGACGCTGCTCGATGTCTTGGCGATCGAACGCGCGGCGGTGTGCGGCCTGTCGCTCGGCGGCATGGTCGCGCAGCAGATGGCGGTCGACCACGCCGACCGCGTGACGGCGATGGTGGTGGCCGACTCGCGGGCGGAGAACGTCGGGATGCGTCCTGCCGTCGAGGGCTGGATCGGCGACTTCGAGGGTGGGGGAGGACCGCTGGCCCGCCTGGAGAAGACCTGGCCGATGCTGGTGAACGAGCGTTTCCGTTCGAGCCCGGCCGGCGTCGCGGCGCTCGACCTGTGGCGCAGCGTCCTGTCGGGCGTGTCCGGTCGTTCAATGGCCAACGTCGCCCGCGGCATGGTGGGCTTCGACGTCGCCGCGGCGCTGCCTCGGGTCGACCTGCCCACCCTGGTCGTGTCCGGCGCAGACGACCGGCTTATCCCGACGCATCTTTCGAGACGCACCGCCGATCTCGTACCGCATGCAGCATTCGACGTGATCGCCGACGCCGGCCATATCTCCAGCCTGGACTCGCCCGCGCCGTTCAACCGCCTCCTGCTTCGCTTCCTCGCAGAAACGGTGAGACTGCTGCCCGCTGTAGGCACAGCACATTAGACTGATGCGCCAGTTTGCCTTGCCAACACGACAAGCGCGCCCGAAACGCTGCTGCACTGAACGCTCCGCAGATGACGCTCGGCATTTAGACGCCGACCGAACAGGTACCGCTCGACGTTCCAGTCGGAATGGACGAGCTTGGCCTTCCATGGAGTGAGGGCAAGCTGCTCGGACTGGCCTTCGCCTGTAAGCAGGCGAGCAGGCAGCGTTGACCGCTGCCGAGCGCGCTTCCATTTCCCACGAAGATGCGGTGATCCGATCAAGATCAGGAGTTCTCCCATGAACCTCGTCCACCGCCGCGCTTTTGCTTCGAGCACCGCCTGCGCCGGCGTCGTCGCACTCCTCATCCCAGCATCCTGCACGCTGGCGTGCGCCCAAGCGGCCGAAGGCTCGGGCAGCGAACTCGTCGGCGGCGGTGCGATGGAGAAAAGCCCGACCGATACGGCGGGAACCGGCGCGACAGGTGACACCAAGGGTGGCGTCAAGGCACTTGACGGCGCGAAGCCGAACGCATCGCCGGGGCAGGGCGGCGACCCGTCAAGCGGCAGTCCCTCGCCCTCTACGAACCCTGAATAGCTACCGTTCGGCCCGCAGCTCGTGCTTGCCGCCGATCGAGGCGACGTCACTCGTGCTTACGGCAGCGGCGGCGTTGCCCCAGCTGTTGCGGATGTATGTGAGCACGTCCGCGACCTGCTGGTCCGACAAGCGCCAGCCGAGCGCGGGCATGGCGGGCGCGGTCGGCGCCGGCCGGGTCGCGGCCGACCGGCTGCCCTGGATGACGACCCGCACCAGCGAGGTCGGGTTGGTCTGCTGCACCACCGGCGCGCCGGCGAGGCGGGGGAACAGCCCCTCCACCCCGGTGCCGTTCACCTTGTGGCACGCCATGCAGGTGTCGGCATAGATGGCCGCGCCAGCCTGCATTTGCGCGTTGTCGGGCGGGAGCGGGGCGGGAGCGGTCCCTGCCGCCGCGCCGCGCTCCTTGAGGTAGATCGCGATGGCGCGCAGGTCGTCCTCCGGCATCGCCGCGGTGGAGTAGCTTACCACCTCCGCCATCGGGCCGCCGGCAGCGGCATGGGCGTTGTGCCCGGTGTGGAGGTAGGCGACGAGCTCGTCCACGCTCCAGCTGCCGATGCCGACGCGCGTGTCGGCGGTGATGTTGGGGGCGGTCCAGCCCTGGATGACGTTGCCCTCGTAGGGCTGCGACGCCCTGTTGGCGCCAAGGCTGTTCAGCGGCGTGTGGCATGCGCCGCAGTGGCCGAGTCCCTCGGTCAGGTAGGCGCCGCGGTTGAACTCTGCCGAGTGGGCCGGGTCGGGCTTGAAAGTGCCTGCCGTGAAGAACAGCGCGTTCCATGCCGCCATGGCGCGGCGGATGTTGAAGGGGAACGGCAGGGTGTCGCGGTCAACGGCCTTTGACGTCGGCGGCAGCCGCCGCATGAAGGCGTAGATGGCGTCGCTGTCGGCGCGCGTGACCCGGGTGTAGTAGGGATAGGGGAAGGCTGGGTAGAGACGGGTTCCGTCCGGGCGCCGGCCCTCATGCATGGCACGGTAGAAGTCGCCCGCACTCCAGCCGCCGATTCCCGTCGCGATGTCGGGTGTCAGGTTGGCGGATTTGATGATGCCGAAGGGCGTCTTGAGGTCCCGTCCGCCGGAGAAGGGCTGCCCGCCGGCCGGCGTATGGCAGGCGATGCAGTCCCCCGCCGTCGTCAGCGCCCGCCCGCGCTCGACAAGAGCATAATCGTCCGGCAGGGCGCTGGCCCGATGCGGCAAGGCGAACCACCCAACCAGTATTGCCAAGGCGACCGATGCGGTGAACCCGATGACGCGCATGCCGCTCACGCCGGCACCAGCGGTCCGGGATTCTTCAGGTACGTTCCCTTGATCGCGTCGAGCGCCCAATAGGTCAGCGCGCCGACTGTGCCCGTCGGGTTGTAGCCGGCGTTCTGCGGGAAGGCATTGGCGCCGATCGCGAACACGTTGGGCACGTCCCAGGCCTGCAGGTAGCGGTTGACCGCGCTGGTCTTCGGGTCGGCGCCCATCACCGCGCCGCCGGTGTTGTGCGTCGTCTGGTAGGGCACCACCGACCAGGGACCGGTGATGGTGCTCATGGTGGTCGATTTCGCGCCCATGGCCTTGGCGATCTCCACGCAGCGCTCGGCCATCCAGCGCGCCATCTTCCGCTCGTTGTCCTGGTAGTCGAAGGTCATGCGCAGCAGGGGGCGTCCCAGCGGGTCCCTGTAGGTCGGATCGAGGTCGAGGTAGCAGTCGCGGTAGCTCATCACGCTGCCCTGGGCGCCGACGCCCGTCACCTTCTGGTAGGTGTCGGCGGTGGCGCGCTTCCAGGCGCTGCCCCAGGTCGGCGTGCCCGGCGGCACGGGGCGGTAGGTGATCGGCCGCCCGTTGGTGTAGGCGCAGGTGACGGACGCCCCGCCGACGAAGCCGAGGCCGGCATGGTCGAGGGCGCCGTTGTTGTATTCGTTGACGGCGACACCGAGGGACCCCGCGGCGGCGAAGGGATTGAAGCGCGCGTTGTCAAAGAAGGCGGTCGCGCCCGAGCCGGTCTGGTAGGCGTAGTTGCGCCCGACGACGCCCTCGTTGCGGTCGCGGTCGTAGGGCTTGCCGATGCCCGACAGCAGCATCATGCGCACGTTGAACAACCCGTAGGCGCAGAGCAGCACGAGGTCGGCCGGCTGCTGCCACTCCTGCCCCTCCGTGTCGATGTAGGTGACGCCCGTTGCCCGCTTGCCATCGGGCGCAAGGTCGACCTTGGTCACCTCGCAATTGGTACGCGCCTCGAAGCTCTTCTCGCGCATGAGCGCCGGCAGCACGCAGGTTTGCGGGCTCGACTTCGAATAGTTGGCGCAGCCGAACCGCTCGCAGAAGCCGCAATAGGTGCAGGGCGCCAGCGTGCAGCCGTAGGGGTTGGTGTAGGCGGTCGACAGGTTCGCCGAAGGGCGAGGGAAGGGGCGCAGCCCGCGTTCGCGCGTTGCCTTGGTGAACAGCTCCTGCGCGTAGCCCTGACGCAGCGGCGGCGTCGGGTAGGGGCGCTCGCGCGGCCCCTCGAAGGGGTTGCCCTCGGGCTGGATCACGCCCTTGAGGTTGCCGGCGACCCCCGAGATGCCGCAGGTGTACTCGAAGCGGTCATAGTACGGCTCCAGTTCGTCGTAGGTGACGCCCCAGTCCTGGATGTGGTTGCCGGCCGGCAACGCGGCTTCGCCCTGCTTCTCCAGGATGCGACTGCGCAGGGTGAAGTCGTCGGGGTGGAAGCGCCACGTCTGCCCGTTCCAGTGGACGCCGGCGCCCCCCACCCCGTTGCCGGGCAGGAAGCTGCCCCAGCGCCGGATCGGCAGCGCTACCTGGTCGGGGCGGTTGCGGGCGGTCAGCGTTTCCTGGGCCGGGCTGAGGAACAGCTCGTGGCGCAATCCGTAGCGCAGCTCGTCCGCCGCCGTGCCGATGTTGAAGTCGGTCGCCGTGTCGCGCCACGGCCCGCGCTCGACCGCCACCACGTCGAGCCCGGCGCGCGCCAGTTCGAGCGCCATGATGGAACCGGTCCAGCCGAGCCCGACGATGACCACGTCCTTGCGGGGGAGGCGGGTGGCCACGCTCAGCGGTCCCAGCCCGGGCGTCCCGCGATCGCCACGGGCGGGCGGGTGTAGGGCTTGTTCGGGTTGTCGATCACCTCGCGGTAGTCGTAGCGCGTGCCGGGGAAGCCGACGAGCCTCCAGCCGACCATGTCGCGGTTGCCGCCGTAAACGGGGTCGGCGAAGAAGCCCTCCATCGCATTGGTGTGGACGGCGGCGAACAGCGCCTTGGCGGCGAAGCCGTCGAGCTTCAACTCGCCCTTCTCCAACCCGGCGATGATCCGGTCCTGGTCGGCGGGCGGCAACTGCGCGAAGGTGCGGCCACCGTAGCCCGCCCGGCAGTGGGCGGCCAGCGCCGCCAGCCCGCGGCGGTACTGTTCGCGCGGTGTCATCGCGGTTTGCAGTCCCTGCGTCGGCAGCGGGTGCTCGGGGTGCGGGCCGGCGGTGTAGAGCCCCTCCATCGTGCCGTAGGGACCGGCGAGCTGGCGGTCGATGAAGGTGGTGCAGCCGGCGGCCTTGCCGCCCGGCCCGAGTTCGTCCTCCGGTATGAGGCGGTCCACCATGGCATCGATCGTGGCCGCCTCCTCGGTGGTGAGGAACCGGAGCGGCCCGGTCGTGACGGGCGCCGGCGGGTAGGCCTCGTTTGGCTGCCAGGGGATCTCGTTGGAAAAGGAGCGCGCCAGCGCCGGTTTAAGGGCCGGCGCCGCGAGGGCGGTGGCGGCGATCGCCGTGGTGCCGAGGACCTGCCGGCGCGTGTGCGATTTACCAGAACCGTCCGACGACATCCTTGATCCTTGGCTTGGCACGCCCTCGATCCACAAGCTCTGTCGCAAACGTAAACCATCCGCCATTGGACGTTTGAACGTGTTCGGCCTTTGGCAGGTGCTTGACGGGTGGGTTGAGGACCTCGAACGACCAGATCTGCGTGCCCGAGTGAAGGCCACGGTCCCGCTCGCATGCATCCTGCCCAAACCTGTTCGGCTTCGCTTCACCGGCCGGAGGCCGCGCCTATGGCAGGACCGCGGCCTTCTTCACCAGCCTGCGAGCCGAATGCCGTTCTCGACAGCACCCGTGCGCGTCGTCATGGTCTCGCACCCCGGGGCGTTGTCGCCCAAACGCAAGAGATGGGACAAGACAATGGCCGCCTTCGATCGGGATGGTTGCGACTGCTGCGGTCCGTCATTGCTCAAGGTGTGGCATCGCCGCCGTTTCATGACGGCGGCGGGCGCGAGCCTCGCCAGCCTGGCGATGTCGCCCGACTTGGCCTTCGCGGACGACGTCCCGACGATCGACTACGACTCCGTCCCGGGCTTCCTCAAGCTGCCCGACGGCATGTATCTCGGTGAGTGCTCCGGGGTGGCGCTGAACTCGAAGGGGCACGTCTTCGTCTTCACGCGCGGCAACACCCTGGGGCCGGCCTACGGCGCCGCCGCCGCGCAGCTCCTCGAGTTCGACGGCGACGGCCGTTTCGTCCGCGAGATCGGCCACGGGCTCTATGCCTGGTCCTTCGCCCACACGGTGAAGGTCGACGCGGGCGACAATATCTGGGTCACGGACAAGGGCTCGGACCTCGTGATCAAGTTCACGCCCGAGGGGCGCGTCGCCCTGGTGCTCGGCCGCAAGCAGGAGGCATCGGACGAGGACACCGCGCCCCTCAAGCATCCCAACCCGCCGCTGCCGGCCGTGGACGGCACCTTTCGGCAGGTCACGGACGTGGCGTGGGACGCCGCCGGCAACAGTTACATCAGCGACGGCTACATCAACTCGCGCGTCGCCAAGGTCGACCCGGACGGCAACTGGGTGAAGTCGTGGGGCGAGAGGGGCAAGGCGCCGGGCCAGTTCCACACCCCGCACAGCATCGCGGTCGACGCGCAGGGCCAGGTGTACGTCGCCGACCGCAGCAACCGGCGCATCCAGGTCTTCAACGGCGAGGGCACCTTCCTGCGCCAGTTCACGATCGACGTGCCCGTGCCCGCCGCGGCGCGGCCGGTGATCGGCAACATGCCGAACGAGGGCGTGATCGCCGCCGGCACTTTCGCGCCGGGGTCGCCCTGGGCGATCGCCATCTCGCCCGGCCCGAACCCCGTGCTCTACAGCGCCGACGCCTTCCCCGGCCGCATCTACAAGATGACGCTGGAAGGCAAGCTCCTCGGCGTGCTGGGCCGGGCGGGGCGGCAGTTGAAGCAGTTCGGCTGGATCCACCAGATGGCGTGCCCCACCGAGAACACGCTGTTCGTGGCCGAACTGTTGAACTGGCGCGTGCAGAAACTCCTCTTGAAGGCGTAAGCGGCTGCGGGTGGCCACGCTCCGTGGGGACCGCGACGTGAACAAGGGCGGCCACGCTCCGGTGCCTTTCTGCGGCGCCCACCGCCGTCACGGTTGCCTCCGCAGCCCCGGAGTCTTGGACGCCCCGCAAAACGGGTAATCTGGAGAAGCCCGCGTTTCCACTTGAGCCAAGGACGAGGGGGCCCATCAAGGTGCCGAGCCGATTTCTTCTCCTCGCGATGATCGCACTTGCTGGTGTTTCGCAGTCCCGGGCCGAGACACCCCAGGGTACCGTTCACCTCGTTCTCGGGACGGCCACCCCCGGTGGTTCGTTCCCCGCCTTCGGGGAGGCGCTCGCCGTTGCAGTCCACGCAGCCGATCCGGGTCTCACGATCGAGACCAGGATGACGAAAGGGTCCACCGAAAACCTTGCCCTCCTCAAGGACGGCAAGCTCGACCTTGCCCTCGTGCAGGGTGAGTACGCCTACGACGCTTTGGGGCACGACACCGGTGCGGCGCTTACGGTCGTTGCGCCGATCGATGCGTCGCCCGGGCTCTTCGTTGTTCTGGCCGCGAGTTCGATCCACGGCGTCCAGGATTTGCGCGGGCAGGCCGTCGCGCTGGGCACACGCGCTTCCGGCTTCACCTTGATGGGCCGCGCCGTCCTGCAGGGATCCGGCATCGATCCCGAGCGCGACATCACGCCGATCATTCTTGATCGCGCGGGCGATGGCGCGGCCCTCGTTCTCCAGAGCAAGGTAGCGGCCCTTTGGGGCGCCAGTCTCGCCTGGCCGGGCTTCGCGGCGCTCGCGGGATCGCCCGGTGGCGCCCGCTTCTTCGGACCGGCCAGGGAGGCTGTACCGAGGATCCAAGCACTCAGCCCTTCCTTGCGACGCCTGACCGTGCCGGCAAACTCGTTCAACGGGCAGACCGAGGCCATCGAGACCGTGGGATCATGGAGCTTCATCCTGGCTCGGGCCGGGCTCGACGATGCCGTCGTTTTCCGGCTGCTACGGGCGATCGACGACGGGCGACCCGTGCTGGTCCAGCGTTACGCGCAGGGACGTGAGAGCGACCCGCGCAACCTCATCGACAACGTGCCTGCCGCTTGGCTGCATCCGGCGACCGCGGCGTACCTTCGGAAGGTCGGCGCCAACCGGTTGTGACGTCCTGCGATAGCGCCTTTGCCCGCTACGCAGTCGGCGTGTGTGAGAATGTCAATCACGAACCCGCGTGAAGTCCGCTTCGCGGCCATGTCGATCGTCCATGACGCTTCCCGCAGTTCCTGGAAGCGGTCGTAAATGGCGTGTCGGTGTCAAGGTGCTACCGTCCGCTGCAAGGTCGGGCAGCAGGCATGCATCGATCCATAGGCGACGTGGCAAGCGCTTTCCGCAAGCCGGCTTGATGGTCAGCCGTCCCGCGAACCAATGATGAGGGCGGCCGCGGCGGTTCGATTCTCGACGTTGAGCTTCGCGAAGATCACTTCGAGGTGCTTGTCGATCGTGCGCGGGCTGAGCGACAGGATCGCGGCGACGTCGCGGTTGGACTTGCCCTGCGCGATCCAGTCGGCAACCTCTGCTTCGCGTTGGGTCAGGTTGAACTTGGCCTTGATGACGTCCGCGCGACGCAGCGAAACGGTGGAAATGCGGATCAGGATTTCGCCATCCGCCGCGACTCCGACGAAACTGATCTGGCATTGGACGCCGTTCTGCCCGTGAACGATGTCGTCCTCCGGAAGGCTGCGGCGCTGCGATGTCGCAAGTCGCGCCTTGAGCCAGGCAAGCACGGTCTTCGGCAGCCGCAGCGGAGGTCCCCCGCCGAAGTTCTGTTCAAGCAAACGGTAGGCGCGCGGCGTGAACCACAGGATCTCGCCAGCCTCGTCGACCGCGACGAGATACTGATCGGTGGCGTCGAGCGCCGAACGCGCGTTCTGGACCTTGCGCGCGTTGGCCAGATGGACACCCATGCGTGCCAGCATCGCGTCGATCACGATGGGCTTCGTCACGTAATCCGTGCCGCCGGCCTGAAAGCCGCGCGTGCTGTCTTCGCTCAGCCCGGTCATGAAGATCACCGGTACGTTGTCGAAACCGGACAGCATCTTGAGCTGCCGGCAGGTGTCGAAGCCGTCCAGGCCCGGCATGACGGCATCCATCAGGACGATGTCGGGCCTGAGCCGGCCGGCGATCTTGAGTGCGGATGCGCCTTCGAGAGCGACCAGGACGGTGAAGCCGGCTGCGTCCAGCACATCGGTGAGGAGGCGGACGGTTTCCGGCGAGTCGTCGACGACGAGAACGGTGTCGGCGCGCTGGGCCTTCACGTCGATGCGCCTGCGTCTTCAAGCGTCGCCATGAGCCCGCGCAGGTCGACCGCGTCGATGAAGCCGAGCAGGTGATCGGCGAAGGCGCGGTGCGCGGGGTCGTCCGCGGCTATGGCCGCCAGGGCGCCGCGCAGCCCGCTGATGTGGCCGATCTCGCAAAGCCTGATGAGGTCGTTGACGCGCTCGAGCGTCGGGCGCTCCAGCAAGGCCAGATCGGCGGGGGACCGCGAAATCGCCGCAACGGGCCGTTCGTCGCGCCAGTTCAGGTCGAGGAGGCTTACCACCGTTTCAGTCAGGCGATCGATCTCGATCGGCTTCAAAAGCGCCGCGTCGTGGAACGGGTGGGCGATGGCGCTGCGGTGTTCCTCCATGGCGCTGGCGGACACCATGATGATCCGGGCTCGGTGGTGATCTCGCTGTCGCAGCGTTGCTGCGAGCTGCCACCCGTCCATGTCGGGCAGGGCGATGTCGAGCAGGAACAGGTCCGGCCTGACCGCGTGGGCAAGCTCGAGGCCGTCCGCGCCGTTCGCCGCGCCGAACACGGTGAAGGCGAGCGGTGCCAGCGCCTCGACGATCATGTCGCGATGCGTCGGGTTGTCGTCGACGATGAGGATCGTCCGGCCGGCCCCGATCGGACCGGCGATGGCCGGCCGCGAATGGCCGATCGGCTGCTTCGCGTCGTTGACGCGCGGCAGAAAGGTCCGCAGCCGGAAGGTGCTGCCGCGACCGGGGCAGCTCGCCACCTGCAGCTCGCCACCCATGACTCCGGCAAGCAGGCGGCAGATGGTCAGCCCGAGGCCCGTCCCGGGCTCGGCGGCGCTGGCGCGCAAACGCTCGAAAGGCTCGAAGATGCGCTCGAGGTCCTCGGGCGCGATGCCAGGTCCCGTGTCCTCGACCTGGAACTCGGCGACCTGGTTGCGATAGGTCACGCTGAGGGACACCCGGCCGGCCTGCGTGAATTTGATCGCATTCGAGAGCAGGTTGATGATGATCTGTCGGAGGCGCTTCGCGTCCGTCGCCACCGTGGCCGGGAGGGCCGGGGCGGGCGTGAAGATGAAGTCGATCTTTTTGGCGGCGGCCTGGACCGCGAACATGCCGACGATCTCGTCGAGGAAGGACGCGATCGACACTTCGTCCCGGCACAGGTCGAGCTTGCCGGCTTCGATCTTGGCGATGTCGAGCAGGCCATCGATCAGGCCGGCCAGGTGGTTGGCGCTGCGCCGCATGACGGCCACTTGCCCGCGCGCCCTGGAAGCCAAATCGCGGTCGCGTTCGAGCAGCTGCGCATAGCCCATGATTGTGTTGAGCGGCGTCCGCAATTCGTGGCTCAAACCGACGACGTAGCGGCTTTTCGCGAAGTTGGCGGCTTCGGCGACTTCCTTCGCGCGCTTCAGGGCCTTGTCGGTCTTTTCGTGGGCCTCGATCTCGTTCATCAGGAGCTGCGTTTGGCGCAGGGTCTCGTTTTGTGCCGCCCGCCGGCTGACCTGGACAAGAACGAACAGCCAGCTGATCACGCCCACGACGATCAGCAGGGAGAAGAAAACCTTCCAAAGCGTCGCGGCGAGAGCGGAATGATCGATGTTCGCGTTTGACCCGATCTGTATCCCGATCGAGCCTAGCGTCAGGGCGACGACGATCATCGACAGCCCGAAGGCCAGGATGAACTCGACGGCGTGGGGGCGGATCAGCCGCTTCATCCGCGTGGGGAGCGCCAGGGCGAGAGCCGCGCTCAGCTGGTCGTGCATGCGGGCGTGCGGCTTGCACATGTCGTGGCAACGCGCATCGAGGGAGCAGCACAGGGAGCAGATCGGGCCGGCATAGGCGGGACATCCCGCCATGTCTTCCGGCTCGAACCGGTTTTCGCAGATGCAGCAGGGCACGCCGTCGCCGGCGCCCGCTTCCGGCGTCTCGGGGCGCCTCGCCAAGTAGAAGCGGCCGTTTGTTGCGAGCGCGATCAGCGGTGCGGCGACAAGTGCGGTGAACAGCGCCAAGAACGGTGTGAGGCTTTTGGCCGTGTCGCCGAACAGGCCGAACTGCGCAAGCGCCGCGACGACGGTCGCCAGCACCATCGCGCCCACCCCGACAGGATTGACGTCGAACAGGTGCGCGCGCTTGAACTCGATGCCGGGCGGGCTGAGACCGAGCGGCTTGTTGATCGTGAGATCGGCGACAAGGGCCCCCACCCAAGCGACGGCCACGCTGGAATAAGAGGCCAGCGTCTGCTCCAGGGCGCGATACACGCCCAGCTCCATCACGAGCAGAGCAATCGCGACGTTGAAGACCAGCCAAACGACGCGCCCGGGATGGGAATGCGTGAGGCGCGAAAAGAAGTTCGACCAGGCGATCGATCCGGCATAGGCGTTGGTGACGTTGATCTTGAGCTGGCACAGGACGACGAAGACGCACATCAACCCCATCGCGACCGGCTTCGAGCCGACCAGCATCTGGAACGCCGACGCGTACATGCGCGGCGGGTCGCCGGCCTCTTCAAGCGCGACGCCGTGCTTGAACAGGTAAACGGCAAGAAACGACCCGGCGAGGATCTTCAGCATGCCGGGCGCGATCCATCCCGGCCCCGCCAGGAGAAGCGCGCACCACCAGCTTCTCGGCTTCTCGCGATGGTCGGGTAGAAACCTGAGGAAGTCGACCTGCTCGCCCACCTGCACGATCAGGGCAATGGCGACGGACGCCGCGGCTCCGAAGTGCACGAGGGAGAAGCCGTCCGCGCCGGGCTTGTCGCCCGCAAAGGCGCGCCAGTCCTGGAGCGCACCGGGATCGCCGACGACGATCGCGGCGACCGCCGCGACGTTCATGATGATGAAGAGCGGCTGCGTCCAGACCTGGAAACGGCTGATCGCCGAAATGCCGAACGTCACGAGGGGAATGACGGCCAGGGAGGCGACGAGGTAGCCGATGGGCAGCGGAACGCCGACGACGATGTTCAACGCCATCGCCATGATCACGGACTCGATGGCGAAGAAGATGAAGGTGAAGGACGCGTAGATGAGCGACGTGATCGTCGAACCGATGTACCCGAAGCCGGCGCCGCGCGTCAGCAGGTCGATGTCCACGCCGTACCTGGCCGCGTAAAGGCAGATGGGCAGGGCGGTCGCGAAGATGATGACGGCGACCACCGCGATGGCGCAAAGGGCGTTGCTGAAGCCGTAGCTCAGCGTGATCGACCCGCCGATCGCCTCCAGGGCGAGAAAGGACACGGCGCCGAACGCCGTCTGCCCAACGCGCGCGGCGGACCAGCGCCGGGCGCGTTGGGCGGTGAATCGAAGCGCGTAATCTTCGAGCGTCTCGTTGGCCGCCCATTGATTGTACTCGCGCCGGACCCGGTCAATCCTTTGTCGGCCAACCCACACGCAATACTGTCTCCATCTTCGCCGGGAGCCGCCACATGGGCTCCGACGCCGGCGGGAGCGGGAAGCTGCTCGCGACCATATCAGTCATTCCGCGCAATCGAATACGCGATCCCACGTATTGCTGCGTTGCGGCAAGCCTATGCAGGATCGACAGGTTCGGAGCAGACGAGGTCCGAGCCGGAGCTTCGGGGAACAGAGATGTCGAAGAACGACGACCGCGACAGTTCGCACTTCACCTTCCGCCGCCAGGTCCTCAAGGGTCTCGCTGCGGTTCCCGCTTCGGCGATCCTCGGGCCGAGGGCGTTCGCGGCGCCTGTGACGAGCGCCATCAACAGCAGCGGCCTCGCCGTCACGGACGACAGCGTGACCGTCGGGATCCTGCACTCCGTCACGGGTACGATGGCCATCTCCGAAACAGGGTCGGTCGAAGCGGAAAAGCTCGCGATCGACCAGATCAACGCGTCCGGCGGCGTGCTCGGCCGCAAGATCAAGATCATCCAGGAGGACGGCGCGTCGGATTGGCCGACCTTCGCCGAAAAGGCCAAGAAGCTGCTCGTCAACGACAAGTGCGCCTCCGTATTCGGTTGCTGGACGTCGGCATCGCGCAAAGCGGTGCTCCCCGTCTTCGAACAGTACAACGGCATGCTGTATTATCCGACCTTCTACGAGGGGCTGGAGCAGTCGAAGAACGTCATCTACACCGGGCAGGAAGCCACCCAGCAGATCATCGCCGGCCTGAACTGGGTCGAGAAGCAGAAGGGGGCGAAGAGCTTCTATCTGCTCGGCTCGGACTACATCTGGCCGCGCACGTCGAACAAGATCGCGCGCAAGCACATCGAGAACGTGCTCAAGCAGCAGGTCGTCGGCGAAGACTACTTCCCGCTCGGCTCGACGCAGTTCAACTCGGTCATCAACAAGATCAAGTTGAAGAAGCCGGACGTGATCTACGCCATCATCGTCGGTGGCTCGAACGTCGCCTTCTACAAGCAGCTCAAGGCGGCAGGCATCGACCTCTCGAAGCAGATGCTGATGACCATCTCCGTCACCGAGGACGAGATCGACGGCATCGGCGGCGAGAACATCGCCGGGGCCTATGCCTGCATGAAGTATTTCCAATCGATCGACAACGCCAACAACAAGGCCTTCGTCGCCGCATTCAAGAAGATGTGGGGTGAGAAGACGGTGATCGGCGACGTCACGCAGGCGGCCTATCTTGGCCCCTGGTTGTGGAAGGCGACGGCCGAGAAGGCCGGGAGCTTCGATGTCGACAAGATCGCGGAAGCGTCCCCCGGTATCGAGTTCAAGGGAGCCCCGGAAGGCTACGTGCGCATCCATCCCAACCACCACCTGTGGTCGAAGACACGCGTCGGACGCGCCAGGACCGACGGCCAGTACGACATCGTCTACACGACCGCCGACCTGATCGAACCGAACCCGTTTCCGGTCGGGTACCAGTAGGCGCCCCGATCTCGGGCGCCGTACCCCGTTACGACCCAGCCCTGCCCATCCGCGCCGTCACCCGCTCAATGAAAGAATGCCCATGCTCGGCGACTATTCGCTTGGCGACCTCGGTTCGATCTTCGTCATGCAGGGCTTCGCGGGCCTGATCCTGTTCTCCGTCTTCGTGCTGATGGCGCTCGGCCTCGCCATCATCTTCGGGCAGATGGGCGTCATCAACATGGCGCATGGCGAGTTCATGATCCTCGGCGCCTACGTCACCTACTTCACCTCGCAAGCTTTTCAAACCTACCTGCCGTCCCTGTTCGGCGCCTACTTCTTCGTTGCCGTCGTCTTCGCGTTCCTCGCCTCCGGGGCGATGGGCTTCCTGGTGGAATGGGCGCTCATCAAACGGCTCTATCATCGCCCGCTCGACACCTTGCTCGCGACCTGGGGCCTGAGCCTGATCCTCCAGCAGGTGTACCGCTCCTGGTTCGGCGCGCGCGAGGTCGGTGTCGACCTGCCTGCCTGGATGCTGGGGTCGTGGCACGCGACCGATTCGATCGAGATCCCGATCAACGGCATGATCATCATGGGGCTGACGATCCTCATCACGATCGTCGTCGGCTACCTCATGTACTTCTCGCGATGGGGTCGTTCGGTCCGCGCCGTCGTCCAGAATCGGCCGATCGCCGGCGCCGTAGGCATCAACACCGAGCGCGTCGACCGCTACACCTTCGCGATTGGCTGCGGCATCGCCGGCATCGCCGGATCCGCTTTCACGATGATCGGATCGACCGGGCCGACGTCCGGGCAGCTTTACATCGTCAACGCGTTCCTCATCGTCGTGTTCGGTGGGGCGCAAAGCCTGATCGGGACGATCGCGTCCGCCTTCACGATCTCGCAAACGCAGTCGACCCTCGAGTTCTTCCTGTCGGGGTCGATGGCGGCGGTTATCACGCTGCTGCTCGTCGTCGGGCTGCTGATGTTGCGACCGCAGGGCCTCTTCGTTCTCAAGGTCCGGCGTTGAAGGAGGCCGCGGTGCCCAACGGAACGCCATTCCTCGGCCGCGCGGGCTGGTTGAACTTCGCCCTTCTCGCCGCCCTCCTCCTGATCGTCTTTCCCGCGCTGCTGGAGCCCTTTCGCCTCAATCTCGTCGGCAAGTACCTGACCTACGCTTTCGTGTCCCTGGGACTCGTCCTCTGCTGGGGCTACGGCGGCATCCTCAGCCTCGGGCAGGGCGTATTCTTCGGCCTCGGCGGCTACTGCATGGCGATGTACTTGAAGCTCGAAGCCTCGAGCGCCGCCAACACGAAGATCCAATCGACGCCCGGCATCCCTGATTTCATGGACTGGAACCAGATCACCGCGTTGCCGGCGTTCTGGCTGCCATTCCGCAGCCTGCCGCTCACCCTCCTAGCCGTGCTTGTCGTGCCGACGTGCCTCGCGGCGCTGCTCAGCTTTGCCATGTTCAAGCGCCGCGTCGGCGGCGTATACTTCGCCATCATCACGCAGGTCGTCGCCTCCATCCTCACGATCCTCATCATCGGGCAGCAGGGATACACCGGCGGCGTCAACGGGATCACCGACCTTCGCACCCTGCACGGCTGGGACATCCGCACCGACCGTGCCCACACCATCCTATACTTCATCAACGCCGGCCTGCTGCTCGGAACGCTGCTCGTCGGGCAGTACATCACGCGCTCCAAGCTCGGCCGCATCCTCGTCGCCATGCGCAGCAAGGTCGATCGCGTGCGCTTTTCCGGTTATTCGGTCGCCGGTTTCCAGGTTTTCGCCTTCTCCGTCGCCGCCATCTTCGCCGCGGTCGGTGGTGCGATGTTCACGCTGCAGGTCGGCTTCATGTCGCCGAGCTTCGTCGGCATCGTGCCCTCGATCGAGATGGTCATCTATACGGCCGTCGGGGGGCGCTACTCCTTGTTCGGCGCGATCTACGGCACGCTGATCGTCAACTTCGCCAAGACGAGCTTTTCCGAAGCGTTTCCGCAGCTCTGGTCGCTCGGCCTCGGCGCGCTGTTCATTGCCGTCGTGCTTCTCTTCCCCAACGGGCTCGCCGGCGTTTACCGCAGCACGGCGGAGATGCGCATCAAGAAGCTGCTGGGTTCGAGCACGCTCAAGGAGCCGGCCGACGCGCTCCAGCAGCCTGCGGAGTAGCGCGATGGTGACCGGCAGCAACACCGACTACCTCCTTGCCGTCGAGCAACTCACCGTGTCCTTCGACGGGTTCAAGGCGGTCAGCGATCTGTCCTTCTACGTCGACGAGAAGGACATCCGCGTCATCATCGGTCCAAACGGCGCCGGCAAGACCACGGTGCTCGACCTGATCTGCGGCAAGACCAAAGCCAGTGCTGGCTCGATCAAGTTCCGCAACCGCGAAATCACCCGGATGTCGGAAAGCCAGATCGTCCTGGCCGGCATCGGCCGCAAGTTCCAGACGCCGTCGATCTACGACGAGCTCACCGTCTTCGAGAACCTCGAAATCTCCTATCCCAGGGGGCGCACCGTTTTCGGCGCGCTCACCTTCAAGCGTGACCGCGCGGTGGTCGACCGGGTCGAGGAAGTGTCCGAGATCATCTTTCTCAAGGATCAGTTGAATCAAAGCGCCGAGTTCCTCAGCCACGGCCAGAAGCAGTGGCTCGAGATCGGGATGCTGCTGATCCAGGACCCGGACCTGCTGATGCTCGACGAGCCCGTCGCGGGCATGAGCGTGAGCGAACGCCTGAAGACGGCCGAGCTGCTCAACCGCATCATCGCCGACCGCTCCGTGATCGTCATCGAGCACGACATGAAATTCGTCGAGGACATCGCGCGCAAGGTCACCGTGCTGCACCAGGGCAGGATCCTGTCGGAAGGCACCATGTCCCAGGTGAAGAACGACCCCAAGGTCATCGAAGTCTATCTCGGGCACTGAGGACTCCGCCGTGTCAGCCCTTCTCACCATCGACGACCTCCACGTCGCCTACGGCCAGAGCGAGGTGCTGCATGGCCTCAAGCTGGCCGTGGCGCGTCGGGAGATCGTGGCGCTGATGGGCCGCAACGGCATGGGGAAGACAACCCTGATGAAGGCGCTGATGGGCCTGCTGCCGATCCGGCGCGGCACCGTCAGCGTGGGTTCCGCCGACATCACCGCCCTGAAAAGCCACCAGCGCGTGGCAAAGGGCGTCGCCTACGTGCCGCAGGGGCGCATGGTGTTCTCCACGATGACGGTGGAGGAGAACATCGAGACCGGGCTTGGCCGAGCCGGCAAGGGTGCCATGCTGTCCGAGCTGTACGGGCTCTTTCCCGTCCTCAAGGAGATGCGCAAGCGGCGCGCGGGCAACCTGTCCGGCGGCCAGCAACAGCAACTCGCCATTGCGCGCGCCCTTGCAAGCGAACCCAAGGTTCTGCTCCTCGATGAACCGACGGAGGGCATCCAGCCTTCCATCATCCGCGAAATCGGGCGCAGCCTGAAGCACATCCGCGACGAGCGCGACGTGGCGATCCTGGTGTCCGAGCAGGTGCTGAGCTTCGCGACCGACGTCGCCGACCGCGTCGTGGTGATCGAGAACGGCGAACTCGTGCACGAGGAAATCGGCGCCTCGATCGATGCGGCGAAGCTATCGAGCTTCCTGTCTGTCTAAGAGTGGAAGCCCCACGCTGAAAGGGAGTGCAGCATGACCGAGACCCTGATCAAGGTGGACCTGTCGCAGTCGGCCTACGACAATGACATGGTCCACAACCGCTGGCACCCCGACATTCCCATGGTGGCGACAGTCAGCCCAGGCGACGACTTCATCCTCGAAACCTACGACTGGACGGGCGGCTTCATCAAGAATGACGACGACGCCTCCGATGTCCGCGACATCGACCTGTCCATCGTGCATTTCCTGTCGGGCCCCATCGGCGTCAAGGGCGCGGAACCGGGTGACCTCCTGGTTGTCGAGATCCTCGACATCGGTGCCAAGGAAGACAGCAAATGGGGCTTCAACGGCTGCTTCTCCAAGCAGAACGGCGGCGGCTTCCTCACCGAGCACTTCCCGACGGCGCAGAAATCGATTTGGGACTTCGAGGGCATGTTCACCAAGTCGCGGCACGTGCCCGGCGTGCGCTTCGCCGGGCTGGTCCATCCGGGTCTGATCGGATGCCTGCCCGATCCCAAGCTGCTCGACACGTGGAACACGCGCGAGCAGGCGCTCATCGATACGGACCCCGGCCGGGTGCCGGGCCTCGCGAATCCGCCCTTCGGCCCGACGGCGCACATGGGCAGGCTCAAAGGCGAGGCGAAGGACAAGGCGGCGGCGACCGGCGCGCGGACGGTGCCGCCGCGCGAGCACGGCGGTAATTGCGACATCAAGGACCTGTCGCGCGGGGCCAAGGTGTACTTCCCCGTTTATGTTCCGGGCGCGGGGCTCTCGATGGGCGACCTGCACTTCAGCCAGGGCGACGGCGAGATCACCTTTTGTGGCGCGATCGAGATGGCCGGCTGGAGCCACCTCAAGGTCGACCTCATCAAAGGCGGCATGGCCAAGTACGGGATCAAGAACCCGATCTTCAAGCCGAGCCCGATCACGCCGAACTACAAAGACTACCTCATCTTCGAGGGCATCTCGGTCGACGAGGCGGGCACGCAGCACTACCTCGACGTGAACGTCGCCTACCGCCAGGCTTGCCTCAACGCCATCGAGTACATGACCAAGTTCGGCTATTCCAAGCGACAAGGCTTGTCGATCCTCGGTACGGCGCCCGTGCAGGGTCACATCTCCGGCGTGGTCGACGTGCCGAACAGCTGCGCCACTCTCTGGCTGCCGACGGAAATCTTCGAGTTCGACATCAATCCGTCGGCAGCCGGCCCCGTGAAGCACCTCGACGGCTCGATTGACGTGCCCACCGTCCCGGACAAGTGAGAGCGCGATGCCGACCTACGACTACCAGTGCCCGAGTTGCGGGCCGTTCAGCGCGTTCCGGCCGATGGCGGACTACGCCCGGCCCGCCGGCTGCGGGCACTGCGGCACATCCTCGCCGCGCGCCTTCCTCACTGCACCGGCCCTCGCGACCATGAACGCGGGCGCACGCCGCGGTGCCGCAGTGAACGAGCGCGCGCGCCACGAACCGCGGCGCTCGAGCGATGCGCATCCCGCAGGGTGCGGCTGCTGCTCCGGGAAGCGGTCCCGCCCATCGGCTGCGCCGGCGGCCGCGAAGTCATTCCCGGGCGCTCGCCCATGGATGATCAGTCATTGAGCCAAGCTGCGGCCGTTTTCGCCCTTCGAAGATGGAGTGCGACCACAAGCGGGCGTGACAGGGGAAGCTGCGTCCAGCCTGGAATCTGCCCGACTTCGCCACGTGGATGATGTTTGTCACATGCGTCCCTACCGCCTCGCGCGCGCGGCCGTCTGAAACTCCATGATGCTTGCGCGAGAGCTGGGGCGTCCGTACCGTTCACCGCCTTGTGCCACGGCTTCTACGCCGACAGCGCGTTCCACCTCGTCGGCCACGGGTTCGAGATCGGCGAGATCCGTGCGCCGAAAGGACAGCTCGGTGAGCTGGGCGGCACGCGCCGACCTGGCGGAAGCCGACGCTGTCGTGCTCGCCGACGCAGGGCGGCTGGACGGCATCGCGCCGCCGCTGACCGCGCCGGAAGCGTTCGCCATGGCGGCGCTGGCCGCGGTCGCCTCCGTGCTGACCGGACGCGAGGTCAGGCGGGTCGTTTCCGACGAGGAGCGGCGCGAAGCTCGCCGATGGCGTGCCCGCGCCGTTGGCGGATGCGCTGCTTGGAATGATTCCGGGCTGCCCGGCGCGTTAGGTTCGCTGCCACTGATTGGGCGAGCCGACGACCCCTGCATCGCCGGGCGGTGTGAAGCGACGCGCACTCGAGTTCGCTGTTGAAATGACCATGCCATCGATCGTCGGTCTTCACCGCTATCCAATCAAGGGCCTGAGCGCGCAGCCGCTGACCTCCTGCGAGGTCGAGGCGGGCCGCCCCTTGCGCGACGACCGCGTCTTCGCGCTCGTCCGGCCGGGCGTGACGGTCGACATCGACGAGCCGGCCTGGGCCAAGAAAGGCATGTTCGCCATGCTGATGCTCGACGAGCAGCTCGCATCGGTGCGGACCTTCCTCGACATGGCCACCCTGCAGTTCGCGGCGACGCGCAACGACGTCGTCGTGGCGGAAGGCAACCTCGCCGACCCGATCGATCGCGAAACGCTGGAGCGGTTCTTCTGGACCCTGCTGCCTGGCTTTCCCTCGCCGCCCCGGCTGGTGCGCTCAAAGGGCGGGCACTTCATGGACAAGCCCGACAGCGTGATCTCGCTGGTCAACCTGGCCACCGTCCGCGATCTCGAGCGCCGCTGGAACACCCGCATCGATCCCATGCGCTTCCGCGCCAACATCACCATCGACGGCGCGGAGCCGTGGGAGGAGTTCGATTGGGTCGGCCACTGCATCACCGTCGGCGGGACGGTGCTCAAAGTCGACCGGCGCAACGGGCGCTGCGGGGCGACAAACGTCGATCCATCAACGGGCCAGCGAAACCGGGACATCCCGCGGAAGCTCCGCGCCACCTTCGGCCACAAGGACCTTGGCACCTACCTGACGGTGCAGAGCGGCGGCACCATCGCCGTCGGCGAGAGCTTCGAAGCACCAGCGGTGGAACGCGCCGCGCACGCGACCGGAGACGGTCTGCATGCGCGCCGCTCCGCCCGCCGCCAGTACATCTGCGAAGGGTGCTACCACATCTACGACGAGGAGCTCGGCCTTCCGGACAAGGGCATCGCGCCCGGAACGCCGTTCGAGGCCATCCCCGACGACTGGTGCTGCCCGGATTGCGCCATTGGCAAGAGGTCGTACGCACCGGTGCCGCCCGGCGCCGCGCAAGGCGCCCAAGGATGAACGCGTAAGTCTGCGTTCGCGCATCGACAGAGGGCCATCAAGCAGCCCCAGCGCGCAATCCACGTGACCCGCCATCTTCCAGGCGTTTGCGGCGATGTTCCCCAGTTCTCGCGGCGTTCGAGGAACGGCCAGCGCGGAAGCCATGCCGAACCGCAGCCTTCGTACCGGCAGGGTCGGTCAGCCGACGGGCGGTGCGCTCGCCTCGTCGAGCGCGCCCATCGCCTCGGCGTCAAGGGTCAGACCGGTCGCGGCCACAAGCTCGCCGAGCGGCTCGACGCCGGTCGCGTTCACCCCGGGCCTGGCCATCAGCCATGCTGTGAACCCGTTTATGGGTCTGCTGCCCAGATCGGCGCGAGCGGAGCTTTGAACACCTCAAATCGATCAGGAGCCTACGATGCTGGCCGGCATCGGAATCCCACGCCGGTGCACACCCTGGCACGACACACCAAGCCGCCTTCGCGGTGGTGGTTGATGCCAGAATGCCGGCTGCGCGGCGATGGCAGCTTCTGCGCGGTCGACAATGCTCAAGGTTCTCCCGGTCAGCCGCCGCCGAGACCTGTCTTGGATCGATCCGGAGCGTAAGGCGAAGAGCAAAGGCTGTAGAGAACTTCAGGAGGAATGGCGGTACAATTGCCGCTCCGGTAAGGGGCCGACCCCATGTGCGTGCAATGATTGGAGCGCGATATCTTCGCCGCTCGCTCCTTTTCAGCCCGGCGCCGCGTCGGGCCGTGCCGACCTGCACAACCGGGGGGAGATCCCTCGTCGATCGCGCATCAGAAGTCGACGTCGCGGGTTTCGGGTCCCATGATCGCCCCGACCATGCCGATCAGGCCGCCGAGGGCAAGCAGCACCACGGGTGTGACGCGGAACGGCATCAGCTCGCCGAGCCAGTTCATGTAGAAGGCGTAGAAGGAGGGCAGGACCACCGACAGGCTGTAGCCGATGCCGAAGCCCGTCGCGCGCACGTCGGTGGCGAAGCGCTCGTTGACGTAGGTGACGATGATGGCCCAGGGCGAGGTCACCACCACCATCATCAGGCACACGAGTCCCACCACCGCCGGCAACGGCAGCGTGTCCGCCGTACAGAGCACGTACATGAGCGCCGCGCCGACGGTGGCGATGGCCGGCCCGATCATGACGAAGAAGCGGCGACGCCCGATCCGCTGCGCCAGCAGTCCCGCGGCGATGTAGGAGCCGATCAGCACGGTGTAGCAGATGAGCAGCGTCACCGTCAGCTCGTACTTCGCGAGGTGAAGGAAGCGCGGCAGCAACGTGGTCGGGATGAAGATGGTCATGAGGTTCTGGGTCAGCCAGAAGCCCGTCAGCATCAGCAGCACCTGGGCGAGGTTGCGACCGCTCGAACCCCGCAGCAGCTCGCGGAGCGGCTGCTTCTTCGCCCCGCCGGCTTCTACCTCCCACACCTCGGACTCCGACACCTTGAACACGTAATAGAGCGCGAGCAGGCCGGCGAGCACGGCGCCGATCACGAAGGGGATGCGCCAGCCGATCACGGCGTAGGGCGAGTCCGGTCCGGCGAGCGGGAACAGCGCGAACATGGCGATGGCCACGAGGTTGATCGCGACATAGGCGGCGGGAAAGGTCGACAGGATCAACGCGCCCACGAAACCGCGCTCTTCCTTGCGCGAGTACTCCATCGCGAGTGGGATGGCGCCGGTGTAGCCGCCGCCAAGGCAGATGCCGTCGAGAAAGCGCAGCAGCACGAGCAGCCAGTAGGAGCTGATGCCGATGCTGCCGTAGCCGGGCAGCAGGGCGATCAGCAGGGTGATGAGGCCGAAGCCGGCGACCGACCAGATCGACGCCGCGCGGCGTCCGACGCGGTCCGCCATCAGGCCGAACAGCAGCGCCCCGACCGGACGGCCCACCAACGTCGTGATGAAGACGAGCGAGGCGGCGATCGCTTCCGTGCCCGGCGGCAGCTTGCCCGGCTGGAACACGAACAGCACGGGCGAGAGCACCACGGCCGGCAGGTAGATGTCGAACATGTCGATGAACTCGGAGAACAGCGCGCCCTTGATGGCGCTGCGCCGCTTCTCCTCCGTGGGCTGAACCCCGACGCCGGCCGGCAACGGCTGCGAGATGGTTGTCATGCGTGCCTCCCTTTTCGTCGCGTGGCGCCTCTTGTTGGGCGCTAGTCTTCCGTTCGCGCCGATGCCGCGGCCATGAGCGGCCGCAGGTCGGCGCGTTGATCGACGGCCCACGCGTCGGCGATCATCCGATCGACGTCGCGCACGCCCGAGCGGTCGGCGAGGTCGCGCACCTTGGCCTCGACCTCGCCGTCGCTCAGCGGGTTGGCCTCGCTGCCGCGGGCATGGTCGATGCGTTGCACGCGCCGCGACCCGTCGACGAGCTCCACCGTGACTTCCGCCGCGCCGACGGGGATCGTCGGATCGACCTCCGCCCGCACGATGCCGCGCAAAGCCGACGCTTGGGGCGCGAAGACCGCCGTAGCCTCGAACTCCCGCAGCCCGGCCGCGCCGTGGAGCAGCGCGCAGGCGACGCTGTGATGGATGCTTACGCGCGCGTCGCGCTCGTTGGCGACGGCGCGGTCGCCGCGCTCCAGCAGCAGCGCGGGGCCGCGCACCATGACGGAGCGGACATCCGCCGGCCGCACGCCGTCGCGGCGCAACGCCAGGCAGGCGTCGATCACGGGATGGAAGACGATGCCGGCGGGGTAGGGCTTGAGCGTGTTGCGCGCCGCCTCCCAGTGCCGCCCGAGGTCGCGCGTCGCAATCTGCGCGTCGAGCGCGTCGCCGCTGGCGCGCGCCCAGCCGAGGCGGCCCTCGATCGCGTGCGGCGCCGCCTCGCAACCGGCCTCGGCGAGCAGCGCGGCGAAGAGCCCGTGGCGGGCGGCGTTGCCGACGCCGACGTTCTTGGCCGCGCTGGGCAGGTTCTCGACCACGCCCGCCGCCTGGCTCGCCGCGATGCCGAGCGCGTGGGCGGTGCGCGTCGCGTCGAGGCCGAGCAGCCTCGCGCTGCCCGCCGCCGCGCCGAACACGCCGCAGGTCGCCGTGATGTGCCAGCCCCGGGCGTAGTGCCCCGGCGACACGGCGAGGCCGAGGCGGCACTCCACCTCCATGCCGAGCAGCAGAGCGTGCAGCACGGCCGCGCCGCCGATCCCGCGCGCCTCCGCCAGCGCCAGCAGCGCCGGCGCGACGGGAGCGGTCGGGTGGATCACCGTGTCGAGGTGGGTGTCGTCGTAGTCGAGGAGGTTGGCGGCGACGGCGTTGACGAAGGCGGCCGTCATCATGTCGAAGCGTTCGGGGCGCCCCAGCAGTGTCGCCTGCGCCGGCCCGGCGAGGGGCCGCAGCACGGCGACCAGCATCTCGACGGGCGGCGTCGCCGCGACGCCGACCGCGCCGCCGAGGAAGTTGAGGAGCGAGCGCCGCCCGGCGTGGCGGACGGGTTCGTCCACCTCGTCCCAGCGCGACCCCGCGACGAAGGCGCCGAGGCTGGCCGCGACGCTCATCCGCGTCCGCCCATTTCGACGCCGGCCCGGCCTTTTGCCAGCTTTGCCATGCAGGCGACGTCCGCCTCCGGGCCGAAGGCGGCGTTGGTCATGGCCAGGAACTGCCGCAAGGCGCCGCCGACTGCCATCGGCACGCCGGGCGCCTCCGCCTCTTCGATGTCGGGGGTGGGCAGGCCGGCGAACACGATCTCCGCCGCGCCGGACACGGCGGCGAGATCATCCGCACGTCGCCCGCGGCGCGCGATCGTTCCTTCCGCCCGGTCGAACACCGTGACGGGATGACCGGCGTCCATCAAGCGCCAGGCCATGGGCAGGCCCAGGCGGTCGAGCCCGACGAAACCGATCGTAGCCGCCATGTTCCCCTCCCTAGCCCGCCAGCCAGCCGCCCTCGACCGGCAGCACGGCGCCCGTGATGTCGCGACCCGCCGCGCCGCAAAGGAACAGCACCGCGGCGGCCACGCTGCCCGCCTCGACGAAGCGCCCGGACGGCTGCTTGCCTTCGAGGAAACGGCGCACCGCCGCCTCGCGCGGGAGGTCCTCGTCGCGCATCAGCGCCTCGACGCGATCCTCCGTGCCCGGCGTCGAGACCGAGCCGGGGCACACCGCGTTGCAGGTGATGCCGGCTTCGACCGTCTCCATCGCCACGGCGCGCGTCATGCCGATCAGCGCGGCCTTGGAGGTCGCGTAGTCGACCCGCCCGGCCGTGCCGCGCAGGCCGTAAACGGACACCATGTTGACGATCCGTCCCCAGCCGCGTGCGCGCATGGCCGGCAGGGCGAGGCGGATGGCGTGGAACGGCGCCGACACGTTGACGGCGAGCGCCGCGTCCCAGCGCTCGGGCGGGAAGTCCTCGACGGGGGCGAAGTGCCGGGTGACCGCGTTGTTGACCAGGATGTCCACCGCCCCGCAGCGTTGGCGCGTTACGTCCATCAATGCGGCGACGCCCTCCGCGCGGGCGAGGTCGGCGCGGACGTAGATCGCCTCGCCGCCGCCGTCTGTGAGGGCGCGCACGTGCTCGGCCATCGCGGTCTCGGGTTCCAAGCCGTGCAGCACGACCCGGCATCCCGCCTGCGCGAGCGCCGCTCCCACCGCCGCGCCGAGGCCGCCGGTCGAGCCGGTCACCAGCGCGCATCGGCCGGCAAGCGTGTCGGCCGGCGCGCCGGGCATGCTAGCCTTCTCCGTCGGCGACGAGTTCGAGCCATCGGTCGATGGCGGTGTGGTCGGCGCCTGGCCCGAGCCTGGCGTCGGCCTCGCCCCAGAGGGCGGTGACGGCGGAGGACAGCGGCGCGGCGACGTTCATCTGCCGGGCGAGGTTCTCGGCCGTGCGCAGGTCCTTGGTCATCAGCGCCATGGAGAAGCCGGACGCGTAGGTTTTCGGGATCACGAAGGGCTTGAGCTTCACCTCCGTCGCATTGTTGCGGCCGGTGGAGGTGTTCAGCACCTCCGTCATCAGCGCGGGGGCGAGGCCGAACGCGGCGCCGACGCGCAGCGCCTCGCAGGCGGCGAGGAGGCCGGCGGCTGACACGTAGTTGTTGAGCGCCTTCATCGCGTGGCCGGAGCCGATCGGGCCGGTGGCGAAAAGCGACGTCCCCATCGCTTCAAACAGCGGGCGTGCCCGTTCGACCAGGGTCGCCGCCCCGCCGGCCATGATGGCGAGCGTGCCGTCGCTGGCGCGGCGCACCCCGCCCGACACGGGCGCGTCGACGAGGCCGACGCCGTGCCGCGCCAACCGCTCGGCGAGGTCGCGCGTGCCGACAGGCTCGGACGAGCTCATGTCGATGACGAGCGCGCCGGGCGCGAGCCGACTGGCCAGCGGGGCGTCCTCGCCAAACAGCGCTTGCGCGACCGCCTTGCCCGTCGGCAGCATGGTGATGAGAACCTGCGCGCTTTCCGCCGCCTCGGCCGCGCTGGCGCAGGCGGTGCCGCCCGCCTCCGCGAGCGCGGCGCGGCCCGTCTCGACGGGATCGTAGCCGCGCAGGTCGAAGCCGGCGCCGGCGAGGCGCGCCGCCATCGGCACGCCCATCATGCCAAGGCCGAGCCAGGCGACCCTGCTTGGCGGCGCGATCGCCGATCCGCTCGCGTCGTCGTGCATGGGGGCATCTCCTTGGTGGTGGCGCACTTCGGGTCAGGCGGCGGGCGGCACGTCGAGGCGCACCGCGATGCCCGCGAGGTCGGGCCGGGCGGCGGGGTAGCGCTGCATGACGAGCGGGTCGTGGCCGGGCACGATGTGCGCCGGAGAGGGCGCGGCGGCGCGCACGCGGGCGTAGCTGTCGAGGGTGTCGGCGACGCTGACGCAAATCGGGAAGGGCCGCCCCGCGTCCATGTTCTCGTAGAAGTGCGACGCGTCGGAGGCCAGCACCACCGCGCCGCGCCGCGTCGCCACGCGCACGAACTGCAGCCCGGCGGAATGGCCCGGCGCGGGGTGCAGCGTGATGCCGGGGCGCAGTTGCACCACGCCGTCGTGGAGCTGCACGCGCCCGGCATAGTTCGCCCGCACCACGCCGACCACGTCCTCGACCTCGAAGGCGTTGCGCATGTGGGCGTGGCGCATGTGCCGGCCGACGGCGAAGTGCAGGTCCGGCTCCTGGAGGTGGAACTCGGCTGCCGGGAAGCGGTCGAGGTTGCCGACGTGGTCGTAGTGCAGGTGGGTCAGCACCACGTCGCGCACCGCTTGCGGGTCGACGTCGAACAGGCGGAGCGCGTCGACCGGGCAGCGTAGGTATTCGCGCCCGCGCTGAGCGGCAACGGCGGCGGTGAAGCCGAGGTCCACCACCACCGCCTCGTCGGGCGGCGCGGCCGGGTCGCGGATCAGCCACACGAAGTAGTCCATCGGCATCGGCCCGTCATGCGGGTCGCCGCCGATGAAGTGCTCGGCGCGGCGCGCGTCGCGGCGGGCGTAGCGGATGGCGAACACCTCGTAGCAGGGCTGCGTGTCGGTCACGGTCGCCACCTCGCCATCGCGCGTTGGCGGCTTCAAGCCTTCGCCGGCAGCGCGCCTTCCGCGACCAGCACCTCGTGCGCCGCCTTGAAGGCGTCGAGACCGGCCGGGATGCCGCAATAGGCGGTGGCGTGCAGCAGCGTCGCCTTGATCTCCTCCACCGTGACGCCGTTGTTGAGCGCACCCTTCACGTGGAGCTTGATCTCCGGCGAGCGGTTGGCGGCGGTCAGCATGGCGAGGTTGAGCAGGCTGCGCGTTTTGCGGTCGAGCGTCGGGTCGCCCCAGGCCCAGCCCCACGCCCAGGCGGTGGTGGCGCGCTGGAACGCCATCATGAACTCGTCCGCCTTGGCCATCGAGGCATCGACGTACTCGGCACCCAGCACCTCGCGGCGGATCGGCATGCCCTTGTCGAACAAGGCTGCGTCGTCGGACATCGGGTGTTCCTTTCCTGCTGACCTCGTCCTGTCTTCCGAAGCTATGCGTCCGCAAGATTGTCGGTCAATCCGACGAAAGGTGGAGGGGTCTTGCGGGGTGGGGCGTGCTCGCTCACTCTGCCGGCGGGGATGGCGGCGAGGACGTGCCGGGACAGTGCGCAACGACGTCGAGCCGGCCGTGCGGAGCGCGGCGTCCCCGATCAGGATCACGCCCCAGCCGGTACGGCGGCAGGTGGAGGACGAGCTGCGCCGGGCGATCACCGACGGCGTGTACGCGCCGGGCGCACACCTGTCCGACCGCGCGCTGTGCGAACGGCTCGGCGTCAGCCGCAGCATCGTGCGCGAGGCGGTGCGCCTGCTCGAGGCGGAAGGGCTGGTCACCGTGTTCCCGCACCGCGGGCCCTTCGTGGCGCTGATGAGCGTGGCGGAAGCGGAACAGGTGTACGAGGTCCGCGCGGCGCTGGAAGGGCTCGCCGGCGCCGGCTTCGCGCTGCGCGCGGCGGACACCGAGCGGGCGGCGCTGCGCCACGTGTACGAGGCGCTCGCCGCCAGCGATCCGGCGCACGGCCGCGGCGCGCTGCTCGACCTCAAGCGCCGCTTCTACGACGTGCTGCTGCGCGGCTGCGGCAACGCCCACGCCGCCCGCATGCTGGAACAGCTCCTCAACCGCAACACGCAGCTGCGGGCGACGTCGCTGTCGGCGCCCGACCGCCTGCCCGCCACGGTGCGTGAAATCGGCCGCATCGTCGCCGCCGTCGAACGTCGCGACGCGGAAGGCACAAGGCAGGCCTGCCTCGACCACGTCCGTGCCGCCGCCAAGGTGGCGCTCGCCATCCTGCGCGGGCGGGGAACCGCGCCGGTCGAAGCGGCCGGCGCTCCGGAGATGGAGGCCGCCGCCCGCACGCACGCGCAGCCGCGCTGACGCGCCCCTGCGCCGAACGGCCGGTACGGGGGCCGGACAAGTTTTCTTTGCCGCCGACCGGCGCAGCCGTTACGACAGGCACCACAAAAGAAACGGCGCCGCGACATGCGGCGGGAGGAAAACGCCATGCTCTTCACACGACGCCACCTCCTCGCCTCGGGGGCCGCTGCCGGCCTGGCCGCGCCCGCCCTGCTGCGCTTCGGCCTCGGCGCGGCGCGCGCGGCCACCACCTTGAAGCTGTCGCACCAGTTCCCCGGCGGCACGATCGACGCCGGCGACTTCCGCGACCGCATGTGCCGCAAGTTCGCCCAGGCGCTCGGCGAGCGCTCCAAGGGCGCGCTCGAGGTCCAGGTCTATGCCGGCGCCTCCCTGATGAAGACCAACGCCCAGTTCAGCGCCATGCGAAAGGGCGCGCTCGACATGTCGCTCTACCCCGCCCCCTACGCCGGCGGCGAGCTGCCCGAGATGAACATCGGTCTGATGCCGGCGCTGGTCACCTCCTACGCCCAGGGTGCCGCCTGGAAGGCTGCGCCGGTCGGCCGCAAGCTCGCCGAGATCCTGGACAGCAAGGGCATCCTGCTCGTGTCCTGGGTGTGGCAGGCCGGCGGCGTCGCCAGCCGCGAGCGGCCGCTCTACGCGCCCGACGACGCCAAGGGTCTCAAGGTGCGCGGCGGTTCGCGCGAGATGGACCTGATGCTCAAGCAGGCCGGCGCCGCCACCCTGTCCGTTCCCTCCAACGAGTCCTACGCCGCCATGCAGACGGGGGCCTGCGACGCGCTCATCACCTCCTCCACCAGCCTGATCTCGTTCCGCCTGGACGAGCTGTCGAAGTCGCTGACCTCCGGCCGCGAGCACTCCTACTGGTTCATGCTGGAGCCGATCATGATGTCGAAATCCGTGTTCGCCGCCCTGCCCAAGGACCAGCAGGACCTCGTCATGGCGGTCGGCGCGGAACTCGAAACCTTCGGCGAGGCCGGTGCCAAGGCCGATGACACCCGGGTCGAGGAGGTGTTCGGCAAGGCCGGCGCCAAGGTGCAGGTGCTGGACGAGGCGACGCTCGGCAAGTGGCGCACCATCGCCCGCGACACCGCCTGGAAGGACTATGCCGGGCGCAACGCGAACTGTGCCGAGCTGCTCAAGCTCGCCGAGCAGGTCGCGTGAGCCATGGCTTCGACGCGGCCACCGCGGCGGCGGTCGAGTCGGCGGCGGCGCCGCGGGTGCCGGGGCTGCTCGGCGCGATCGACCGCGCGGTTGCGATCCTCAACACCGCGCTGCTGGTGTTCGGCGGCGCGGCGCTCGTCGGCGCCTGCCTGGTGCTGAGCCACGGCGTCGTCATCCGCTACGTGTTCGCCCTGCCGACGGACTGGCAGGGCGAAATGGCGGTGTTCCTCATCGTCGGGGCCACCTTCCTGTCGGCCGCCGCCGTCCAGGCCCGGCGCGGCCACGTCGCGATCGAGGCGCTGACGGGACTGCTGTCGCCCCGCGTCAACCGCGCCCGGCTGCTCCTCGCCGACCTCGTCAGCCTCGTCTTCGTCGGCTTCTTCGCGTGGAAAAGCTGGACGCTGCTCGGCGAAGCCTGGACCGACGGGCAGGTGTCGGAGTCGAGCTGGGGTCCGCCGCTGTGGATCCCTTACTCGATGATGGCGGTGGGCATGACGCTGCTCGGCTTCCAGCTCGCCGTGCAGATCGCCGAGGCGCTGGCCTACGGCCCGCGCGCCGCCGGCTGGGCCAAGCCGAAGATCGGCATCGGCGCCGACCTCGCCCGCCCCGATCCCCGCCCCGACATGCCCGGGCGCGACGTGCCGGCGCTCGGTGCGGGCGCGGGGACGGACGATCTGATGCCGGGCGACCTGGGGACCGCGCGATGAGCACCGCCGTCATCGGCGTCATGTACGCGGGCGCCACCCTGACCGCGATGCTCGCCGGCATCCCCATCGCGTTCGCGCTGGGCTTCGTGGCGCTGGCCTTCATGTACGCCTTCATGCCCGCCGCCTCGCTCGATACGGTGGCGCAGAACGTATACGAGGAGATGTCCTCCATCACCCTGCTCGCGATCCCGTTGTTCATCCTCAAAGGCGCCGCCATCGGCCGTTCGCGCGCGGGGCAGGACCTTTACTCGGCCATGCACGCCTGGATGCACCGCATCCCCGGCGGGCTCGGCATCGCCAACGTGTTCGCCTGCGCGCTGTTCGCCGCGATGGCCGGGTCAAGCCCGGCGACCTGCTCGGCCATCGGCTCGGCCGGCATCCCCGAAATGCGGCGCCGCGGCTATTCCCCGGGCTTCGCCGCCGGCATCATCGCGGCCGGCGGGACGCTCGGCATCCTGCTGCCGCCCTCCATCACCATGATCCTCTACGCGGTGGCGGCTGAACAGTCGCTGGGGCGGCTGTTCCTCGCCGGCATCGGGCCGGGGCTGCTGCTCGTCGCGCTTTTCGCGGGCTGGGCGGTGCTGCGCTTCCGGTCCGAGCAGGCCAGCGCGCGCGTCGCCTACCGGCGCGACGGCACCGCCTCCGCCCTGCTCGCTGCCGACAGCTACAGCATGCGGGAGCGCTTCTCGACCCTGCCGCGCGTGCTGCCCTTCGTGGTGCTGCTCACCGGCGTGATGGTGGCGCTCTACGGCGGCTACGCCACGCCTTCCGAAACGGCGGGCCTCGGCGGCATCCTGGCGCTGGCGCTCATCGCCGCGATCTACCGCGTGTGGCGCCCGGCGCAGGTCAGCCCGATCCTCACCGCGACGCTGCGCGAGTCGACCATGCTGATGCTCATCATCGGCATGTCGCTGCTTTACGCCTACGTGATGAGCTACCTCCACATCTCGCAATCGGCGGCGGCGGCCATCGTGGCGATGCAGCTCTCGCCCTGGGTGCTGCTCGTGACCATCCTCGGCCTGGTGATCGCGCTCGGCTTCTTCCTGCCGCCGGTGTCCATCATCCTGATGACGGCGCCGATCATCCTGCCGCCGTTAAAGGCGGCCGGCTTCGACCTCGTGTGGTTCGGCGTGGTGATGACGGTCACCATGGAGATGGGGCTGATCCACCCGCCGGTCGGCCTCAACATCTTCGTCATCAAGAACATCGCGCCCGACATCCCGCTCGGCGACATCATCCGCGGCACGCTGCCCTTCGTGATCCTGATGGCGGTGGCGATCCTGCTGCTTTGCCTCGTGCCGGGCATCGCGCTCCGCCTGCCGGACCTGCTGCTGCCCTCGACGCGGTGACGGGCGCCTCGCCGGAACGGGCGATTGGCGCGGCCGCCCCGCCGGTCTAGAGTTCGCGGGCTAGGATCGCCGGGCGGACCCGCCGGGCGGCGCAACGGCGGGAGCTGCAAGGTGGTGGACACGAGCGCGAAGGCGTCGGAAATCCTCGACAAGGTCGAGCCCGCGAAGAAGCCGAAGCATCACGAGGTCACCTCCGATCACGTCAAGCACCTCGCCGGCAAGGGCCTCCACGACCCGTCCTCGCTGACGCCGGCCGAGGCGCGCGAGCTGTGCGGCTCCGTGCTCGCCCACATCGCCCGGCACGAGTAGGACGCCGCCCGGCGCTCAGGCCGCTTCCGAACGCGCGGGCACTGGCAGCGGCGCCCGCTCCGCCACCGGCACGCTCGGGTGGATGCGGTAGCAGCCGACGTAAAGCGCGGGCAGGAAGATGAGCGTCAGCACCGTGCCAGCGAGGATGCCGCCGATCATCGCGTAGGCCATCGGCCCCCAAAATACTTCCCGCGCGATCGGCACCATGCCGAGGCTTGCCGCCGCCGCCGTGAGCAGGATGGGGCGCATGCGATGGCAGGTCGCCTCGACCACGGCGTCCCATGGCGCCCGGCCCTCGGCAAGGTACTCGTCGATCTGCGCCACCAGGATCACCGAGTTGCGGATGATGATGCCGATGAGGGCGAGCACGCCGAGGATGGCGACGAAGCCGAGCGGCGCGCCCGAGGGCAGCAGCGCGGCGACCACGCCGATGAGTCCGAGCGGGGCGACCGAGATGACGAGCAGCAGCTTGCCGACGCTTTGCAGCTGCACCATCAGCAGGAACGCCATCACCAGCAGCATCACCGGCACCACGGAGGCGATCGGCCCTTGGCCCTTGCCGGCCTCCTCCACCGCGCCGCCGGTGGCGAGCGCGTAGCCGGCGGGTAGCGCGGCGGCGAAGGCGTCGATCTGCGGCTTCAACTCGGCCACGGCGGTCATCGGCTGGGTGTTGTCGATGATGGTCGAGCGCAGCGTGATGGTGGGCAGGCGGTCGCGGCGCCACACGATCGGCTGTTCCAGCTCGTAGCGCAGCTTGGCGAAGGCGAGGAGCGGCACCGTGCGCCCGTTCGACAGCGAAATCTGCAGGCTTTGCAGCGTGTCGATGGAGTTGCGCTCCAGCGCCTGGGCGCGGCCGATCACGTCGACGAGGTAGATCGAGTCGCGCACCTGGGTGATGCTGCGCCCGCCGACGACGCTGTTGAGCACGCCGGCGATGTCCTGGCTGGTGATGCCGAGCTGGCGCGCCTTGTCCTGGAGGATGTCGACGCGGAGCACCTGCCCCGGCTCGTTCCAGTCGTAGGTCGGCTGGCCGAGGTGCCCGTTGGCGCCGACGATGGCGGCGAGCTGGAGGGCCTGCTGGCGCACCGCCTGCACGTCTGGCCCGCTCAGGCGGTACTGCACCGGGCGGCCGACCGGCGGCCCGAGGTCGAGGGAATGGACGAAGACGTCCGTGCCAACGAAACCCTCGCGCCCGAAGGCGGCGAGCTTGGGCATGAGGCGGTTGCGCGCCTCCAGCGAGGGCGTCTTGACCACGACCTGCCCGTAGAAGCTGTTGCCGAGCTGCTGGTCGAGCGGCAGGTAGAAGCGGATCGCGCCCTGGCCGACATAGGAGGTCCAGTCGACCACGTCGGGCTCGCCCTTGAGGCGCTGCTCGAAGCGGTCCATCTGCCGGCGCGTTTCGCCGATGCTGCTCATCTGCGGCAGGGTCAGGTCGACGAGGATCTCCGGCCGGTCGGAGGCGGGGAAGAACTGCTGGGGCACGAAGCGCATGCCGTAGACGGCGAGGCCGAGGCAGCCGACCGTCAGCGCCACGGTGACCCAGCGCCAGCGCATGGCCAGCAACAGGAAGGCGCGGAACGCTTGGAGGAACCGGCCACGTTTCTCCGCGTGGTGCTTCATCCGCTTCGGCAGCAGGGCGACGCCGATGAGCGGCGCGAACAGCACCGCCACCACCCATGACACCGCGAGCGAGGCGGCGATCACCACGAACAGCGAGTAGGTGTACTCGCCCGCGGCCGAACCGTTGAAGCCGATCGGCAGGAAGCCGGCCACCGTGACAAGCGTGCCCGTCAGCATGGGAAAGGCGGTGGAATGGTAGGCGAAGGTCGCCGCCTCGCGCCGGCTGTCGCCGGCCTCGAGGCGCGACACCATCATCTCCACCGTGATCATCGCGTCGTCGACGAGCAGGCCGAGCGCGATGATGAGCGCGCCGAGCGAGATGCGCTGCAAGGTGACGCCCATCTGGTTGAGCACCACGAAGGTCGCGGCGAGCACCAGCGGGATGGTGATCGACACCACCAGGCCGGCGCGCAGCCCGAGCGAGATGAAGCTGACGATGAGCACGATCGCGACGGCCTCGGCGAGCGCCTCGGTGAAGCCGCCGACGGCGTGCTCCACGATCCTCGGCTGGTCGGAAACGAGGTGGACGCCGACGCCGATCGGCAACGTCGCCTCGACGGTGCGCATCTTGGCCTTGAGGTCGGCGCCGAAGTCGAGAAGGTTGCCGCCCTGGCGCATGGCGACGGCGAGGCCGACCGCCGGCTGGCCGTTGAAGCGGAACAGCGGCTGCGGCGGGTCGGGATAGCCGCGGTGGATGTCGGCGACGTCCGACAGGCGGAAGAAGCGGTCGTTGACTCGGAGGTTGATGGCGCTGACGTCGGTTTCAGACACGAACTGGCCGCCGACGCGCACGCTGACCTGCTCGGCGCCGGCCTGCACCACGCCGGACGGTGCGATGGCGTTCTGCGCCTGCAGCGTTTTGATGAGCGCCTGGGTATCGATGCCGAGTCCGGCGAGCTTGCGGGTGGAGAAGTCGAGGAAGATCGCCTCGTCCTGCGTGCCGACCAGCACCGTCTTGCCGATGTTCTTCACCCGCAGCACGGCCGAGCGCACGCCCTCGACGTAGTCGCGGAGCTGGCGCATGGAGAGCCCGTCGGCGGTGAAGGCGTAGACGTTGCCGAACACGTCGCCGAACTCGTCGTTGAAGGTGATCTCCTTCAGCGTGTCGGGGAAGGTGCCGCGGATGTCGCCGATGTGCTTGCGAACCTGGTAGAACAGGACGGGCAGCTTCTTCGGGTCGGTGGTGTCCTTGAACTGCACGAACACCGTGGCCTTGCCCGGCGTCGTGTAGGACCGGGTGAAGTCGAGCCCGTCGACCTGCTGCAGTTCCTTCTCGATGCGGTCGGTGACCTGGTCCAGCGTGTCGGCGATGGTGGCGCCGGGCCAGCTCGCGGACACGATCATGGTCTTGATGGCGAAGGAGGGGTCCTCCTCGCGGCCGAGCTTGCCATAGGCGATGACCCCGGCGAGCATGGAGATGACCATCAGGAAGACCACGAAGGAGCGGTGCTCCAGCGCCCACTCCGACAGGTTGAAGCGCGTCACAGGCTGGTATCCCCGACCTTGATTGCGGACTGGCCGACGCCGCCCGTGGCGCCCGCCACGGCCTGGCCCTCGGCGAGGCTGTGGACGCCCACCGTCACCACGCGGTCGCCGTCGGCGAGGCCCGTCGCGACGCGTCGCGTCGCAGCGGCATCGCTTTCGCCCGGCGCGGCGAGGGTGACGCCGCGACGCGTCACCGTTCTGCCGTCGGGGGCGAGCAGCCACACGAAGGCGGCGCCGTCCCCGTTCAGCACGGCACCGGCCGGCACCGGCACGTAGGGCGCGACGCGCGCCTCGTGGGCGATGCTGACCGTGGTGCCGAGGCGGAAGGCGGCGGACGCGTCCTGAAGGGTCAGGCGCACGCGGTGGGTGCGGGTCGCCTCGTCGGCGACGGGGCCGATCTCGCGCACGGTGGCGTGCGCCGTGACGGTTGGCGCCGCCTGGAGGCGCGCGGTGAACGCCATGCCGGGCTCGACGCGCCCGATCAGTTCGTCGGGGATGTCCACCACCGCCTCACGCAGGTCCGGGCGCGCCAGGGTGACCACCGCCTGCCCGCTGTCGACGTACTGCCCGACCTCGGCGTTCCAGGCGGTCACCACCGCGTCGAAGTTGGCGTGCAGCTCGGTATAGCCGATCTGCGTCTCCGCCATGCGCAGCGAGGCCTTGGTCTGGTCGAGCCGGGCGCGCGCCGTGTCGCGGCCGGCGACGGCGTTGTCCAGCGTCGCCTGGGTGGTGTTGCCGCCGCTGGCGAGCGCGTGCTGACGCGCCTCGATGCCCTCGGCGTTGGCGAGCTGGGCCTGCGCGTCGACGACGTCGGCGCGGGCGCGCAGCAGGGCGAACTGGATCACGGCCGGGTCCACGGCGGCCAGGCGCTGCCCGGCGCGCACCGTGTCGCCGACGAACACGTCGCGCGCGATCATCCGCCCGGCGAGCTGGAAGCCGAGCTGCGTCTGGTAGCGCGCTTCCACCGTCGAGGCGAAGGGGCCGAACACTTCGGTCGACACGGCGGTGACGGTGGCGGTCAGCACGGGGCGCAGCGGCGCCGGCGGCACCGCCTCGTCGCGGCATCCGGCGAGGCCGATTACGGCGAGGACGAGCGCGCGCCGCATCACCGTGCGGCACCCTTGCCGCTCGCATCCGCCGCGGCGAGCGTGCGGGCGACCGCGACGGGCTGGCCGGGGTGGAGGAACTGGATGCCGGCGGTCACCACCTCCTCGCCGGGCTTCAAGCCGCCGGACAGGACGAGCCTGTCGCCGTCGAAGCGGGACACGGCGACGATGCGCGGCGCCACCGTGCCGGCGGCGGGATCGCGGACCCACACCGCCGAACGGTCGTTCCAGCGGAACAGCGCGCCGCGCGGCAGCACCACCGCGCGCTGCGGCTTGAACGCGCCCGAGCCGACGATCGCCGCGCCAAGCGACATGCGGGGCGGCACGCGGTCCAGCGCCACCTTGACCTTCACCGCGCCGGACTTGTCGTCGACGGTCGGCGAGATTTCGCGCACGGTGCCCGTGGTGGTGACGCGCGGGTCGGATTGCAGCGCGACGGCGACGGTGGGGCTCGCCGGCGGCTCGGTCAGCAGCGCCTCGTACACCTCGAACACCGCGTCGCGCGGGCCGTCCTGCGCCAGCACGAACACGGTCTGCCCAGCCTGGACGACTTGGCCGGCCTCGGCGTTGCGCCCGACGATGATCCCGGCGCTGCCGGCCTTGAGGTCGGTGTAGCCGAACTGTTCCCGCGCCGTGCCGAGCGCGGCCTTGGCGGAGTCGAGCGCCGCGCGCTGCGTCCTGAGCTGCTGCTGCGCCAGGTCGTAGCTTGGCCGGGTGGCGTAGCCGCTGCGGTAAAGCTGCTCCTGGCGCCCGAAATTGACCTCCGCCTGGGTGAGCAGGGCCTGGGCCGAGGCGAGGCTGGCCTTGACGGTGTCCAGCGCCGCGTTCTGGTCGCGCGGATCGATCCGGGCCAAGGTCTGATCGGCGCCGACGTGGTCGCCGATCTCGACGAGGCGCTGCACGATGCGGCCACCGGTGCGGAAGGCCACGTTGGTCTGGTACTTGGGAGCGATGCTGCCGGTGAGGATGACGGTTTGGGCGACCTCGTCCTCGCGCGCCACGGCGATGTCGACGAGGACGCACTGCGCGTCGCACGCCCCGGGGGTGCCGGCTGCCGCCGCATCGCCAGTAGCGGCCGACGCGCTTGGCGTCGTGGCGACGGCAAGTGCAAGGCTCGCGAGTGCAAGGCTCGCAAGTCCCAAGCTTGCAAGTCCCAGCCTTGCAAGTCCCAGGCTTGCGAGGAGGGCTGCTGGCGACCGTCGAATCAGTGCGTGCACGTGCGTTCCCGACTCTGCCCCGACGGTGGAAGGCGTTCCCGTACCGAAGAGTACTGTTAAGCAGGCAACCAAGGCAGGACAAAGGCGATGGTGGCAGGACGGGACGGCGATGACGGCGATCTCGACGCCTACGGTGCGGCACTGCGCGCCGGTCGCGTGGACCCCGGCGGTGGCCTCCCCGATCCGGTGTTCCAGTTCGCGCTCGATATCGTGCCGATGATCAACGTCGACCTGTTGCTGCGCGATGCGGCCGGGCGCGTTCTGCTGGCCTGGCGCGACGACGCCTTCGGGCGGGGCTGGCACGTGCCCGGCGGCATCATCCGCCGCGGGGAAAGCTTCGCCGACCGCATTGCCGCCGTGGCGCGCCTCGAACTCGGCACCACCGTCGCGCACGAGGCCGAACCGTGCCGCGTCAGCCAGCTCCCCAATGATGGGCGCGGGCACTTCATCTCGCTGCTGTTTCGCTGCGCGCTCGCCGCGCCGCTCGACCCCGCCGCCCTCGCCGGCGCCGTGCCCCGCGCCGGCGACCTGTCCTGGTGCGCCGGCGCGCCGGCCGCGCTCTACCCCGCCCACGAGATCTACCGTGCGCTGCTCGCCGGGTGAGGGCTCCGCGAACCGGAACCCCTCGTCGCGACTTCTCCACCGGGGAACGGCTGTCCGGCCGTCCGCCGCCATCGCGGGGAACAGCCAGTGACCGATGCCGCCAAGCCGAAAACGCCCGACCCTTGCGCCATCGTGGTCTTCGGCGCCTTCGGCGACCTCACCAAGCGGCTGGTGATGCCGGCGATCTACAACCTCGGCTGCGAGGGCGTCCTGCCCGACAAGACCGCGCTCGTCGGCGTCGACCTCGCGGCGGGCGACGCCAAGGGCTGGGCCGACCACCTGCACACCATGCTGGAAAGCTTCGTCAACAACGCCTCGTCCGAGTTCGACGTGGACCACATCGACGAGGGCGTGTGGCAGGGCTTGGCGTCGCGCATGCGCTACGTGCGCGGCGACATGACCAAGCCCGAGCTTTACGCCGACATCGGCCGGGCGCTGGAGGAGGCCGGCTTCGGGGGTGGCAACGTCATCTTCTACTTCGCCATCGCCGACCGCTTCTTCGCCACGGTAGCGGCGCAGCTCGGCCAAGCCGGCCTGACGACGCAGGGGGAAGGGCGCTGGCGTCGCGTGGTGGTGGAGAAACCGTTCGGCCACGACGTCGCCTCGGCGAAGGCGCTCAACGTCGACCTGCTGAAGACGCTCGGCGAGGACCAGATCTTCCGCATCGACCATTTCCTCGGCAAGGAGACGGTGCAGTCGATCATGGCGTTCCGCTTCGCCAACGGCATGTTCGAGCCGATCTGGAACCGCGACCGCATCGACCACGTGCAGATTTCTGCCGCCGAGGTCGTCGGCGTGGAAGCGCGCGGCAAGTTCTACGAGGCCACCGGCGCGCTGCGCGACATGGTGCCGAACCACCTCTTCACGCTGCTCGCCATGGTGGCGATGGAGCCGCCCGTCAGCTTCGACGCCAAGGGCATCCGCGACCGCAAGGCCGACGTGTTCGCCGCCATGCCGGCGCTGACGCCGGCGCAGGCGGTGCGCGGCCAGTATGGGGCCGGCTCAGTCAAGGGCCACGACAGCAAGCCCTACCGCGACGAGCCCGACGTGGCGGCGCAGTCCGACGTCGAGACCTATGCGGCGCTGCGCGTCGGCATCGACTCCTGGCGCTGGGCCGGCGTGCCCTTTTACCTGCGCACCGGCAAGCACATGAGCGACCGCCTCACCGAGATCGCGGTGCGCTTCAAGCCGGCGCCGGCGGCGAGCTTCCAGGGGACCGACGTCGCCGAACTCTCGGCGAACTGGCTCGTCATCCGCATCCAACCGCAGGAAGGGCTGTCGCTGCAGTTCGAGGTCAAGAAGCCGGGACCGGCCGTCGAACTCGCCACCGTGCGGATGGACTTCGCCTACGAGGACTTCTTCAAGCGTGCGCCCAACGTCGGCTACGAAACGCTGCTCTACGACGTGATGATCGGCGACGCGACGCTGTTCAGCCGCGCCGACATGGTGGAGGACGCGTGGCGCGTGGTGCAGCCGGTGCTGGACGCGTGGGGTTCCGGCGGGTCGCCCGCGTCCTATGCGTCCGGCATGGACGGGCCGCCGGAGGCCGACGCGCTGCTCGCCGACGACGGCGGGCGCCGCTGGCGCACCGTGACGGCCGCGGCGCGCACGGGATAGGGCGCGCCATCCGTGACGAAGGGGGCGGAGCAGCGTCTCGGCTCTGACCGACAGGTAAGTGTTCAAGGTGTCCTCGGGCCGGCTGGCCGTCCCGATCGGACGTGCAACAGGCGGACCGGCACATGGCGAACTGGACGACGCTGGACATTCCCGATCAAAGCGGACGCACGGTCGTCGTGACCGGCGCCAGCAGCGGCATCGGCGAGGAAGCGGCGCGCGCCCTCGCGGCGAAGGGCGCGCGCGTGGTCCTCGCGGTGCGCGACGCCCGCAAGGGCGAGGCGACCCGCACCCGCATCGCCGGCGCCCGTCCAGGCGCTTCGGTGGAGGTGTCGCTCGTCGACATGGCCGACCTCGCCAGCATTCGCGCCTTTGCCGCGCGGAGCTTGGAAGCGCTGCCGCAAATCGACGTGCTCCTCAACAATGCCGGGCTCGGCATGCAGCCCGCACGCGCGGTGACGGTCGACGGCTTCGAGCGGCAGTTCGGCACCAACCACCTCGGCCATTTTGCCCTGACCGGCTTGCTGATGCCGGCGCTGCTGCGCAGCCCCGCGCCCCGCGTCGTGGCCATCTCCTCCATCGCCCACCGCAGCGGCACCCTCGCCTTCGACGACCTACAGGGCGAGCGCGGCTATCGCGGGGGGCGGGCCTACAACCAGTCCAAGCTCGCGAACCTGCTATTCGCGCTCGAGCTCGATCGACGGGCGCGGGCGGCGCATTCGAAGCTCGTCAGCGTCGCCGCCCATCCCGGCATCGCCAGCACGGGGTTCCTCCAGGCGACCGGCATGCCGGGCGCGGTGGCGGCGCTGGGCAACGCCGCCGTCCGCGTCTTCGGTCAGGACGCGATGGCCGGGGCGTGGCCGGGGCTTTACGCCGCCACCATGCCGGACGTGGTGGGCGGGCAGTACTGGGGGCCGGACGGCTTCATGGAAGTGCGCGGCCGGCCGGCGCCCGCCAAGATCGCCGCCCGGGCCGCCGACCGCGGCACGGCGGAACGGTTGTGGCGCGTGTCGGAAGAGTTGACGGGCGTGCGTTATCCGGCGCTGGCTTGAGATGAGGATGCGACGGATGATGAGCCGGCATAGGGTGGCACGCATGGCGTTGCGCGTCTCGGCAAGATTGGTCGTGGGCATCGCCACCTTGGCGTCCGCTGCCCTGATGACCGTGGTGCCGGGACCGGCGGCGGCCGAAGGCCAGAACGCCCAGGGCTCTTCCACCTCGTCGAGCCGGTTCAGCGGCGGCGACGTGCAGGGCGACCCCAACGGCGCGATCCGCGCGTTGGGATCGGCCGAGGACGGCGACAAGGCGGGCCAGCCCACCGTGGAGGTTCCCCGCCTCGGCGGGGGAGGGGCGCAACGGACGGGTGGCGCCCCAGCGGGGACCGATGGCGGCGGGCGCTGAGGAGCGCGCCCACTGTCGCCGGCCGCGTGGGTTCACGCGGCGGCGCCGGCAGCGGTCGCGAGGCTGACCCGCTCCGAACCCGCCCGCGCGCGCATGGACTTCAGCACGAACAGGGCGAGGGCGGCGGTGACAAGGTCGAGGCAGATCACGATGCCGAAGACCGGCACCCAGCTTCCGACCTCGGCCTTCAGCGCGGCGGCGAGCGGGCCGCCGAGCACCGAGCCGATACCCTGCGCCATGTACAGGAAGCCGTAGTTCGTCGTGGCGTAGCGCTCGCCGAAGGTGTCGGTGAGGGTCGACGGGAACAGCGAGAAGATCTCGCCCCACCCGAAGAACACCACGCCCGACATCAGCACGAACGCCACGGGCTCGTGGCGCATCGCGATCAGCACGGAGATGGCCAGCGCTTCGAGCGTGAAGGCCAGCGCCATGGTGTTCTCGCGCCCGATCGAGTCGGACACCCAGCCGAAGAAGGGGCGGGTCAGCCCGTTGGCGATACGGTCGATGGAAAGCGCGAGCGGCACCGCCGCCGTGCCGAACACCAGGGCCTTGCCGAGGCCGAAGTCCGCCGCGAAGCTCGAGAAGTTCGAGACCACCATCAGGCCGCCGGTCGACATCATGGTCATCATCACGAACATCAGCCAGAAGATCGGCGAGCGCAGCATGACGCCTGGCGTCGCGCCGGATTTGAGTTCGGTGCCGGAGCGCACCTCCGTGGTGCGCGGCACCCGGAGCAACAGGGCCGCCACCGTGCCGACCGCGCCGAGGATCAGGCCGAAGGTGAGCAGCGTCGGCCGGAAGCCGGAGTCGGCGATCATGGTGTTGATGGGAAAGGTCGTGGCCAGCGCGCCGAAGCCGTAGCCGGCCGCCACCACGCCCACGGCGAAGCCGCGCGCGTCGGGGAACCACTTCACCATCAGCCCGACCACGCCGATGTACACGAAGCCGGTGCCGATCCCGCAGAACAGGCCGTAGGTCGCGTAAAGCAGGTAAAGCGAGGACACCTGGCTTGCCAGGACCCAGCCGAGCCCGCTCAGCGCCGCGCCGAATGCGATGAGGAGGCGCGGGCCGAAGCGGTCGATCATCCAGCCCTGGCCCGGCGCCGCCCAGGTTTGCAGGATCACCAGGATGGAGAAGGTGACCTGCACGGCGGCGAGGTTGCTGCCCGTCGCCTTTACGAAGGAGCCGGTGAACAGCGTCCACACGTATTGCGGGCTCGAAATCGCCATCATCACGACGAGGCCGAGGAGAAGCTGCAGCCAGCGCATGCCGGCCATCGGGCGTTGAACGGTATCGGACATCGAACACTCGCGTGGGTGAATGCCGCCCGCACCAGCAACTTTCGTGCAACGTCGGGCGCGGCCGGCTCGGTAAGCGCCGATCCTTACGGCGTGGGGTTCGCGGACGCGGCGCGGGCCTGTTCCGCCAGGGCGACAAGCACCTTGCGCAGGTCGCCGGGCGTGGTGATGCGCTCGGGAAAGACGAGACGCGCGGTGCCGTCGCCGCAGGAAAGGTCCAGCCCGTCGGGATCAAGGCCGGTCGCGACCCAGGCGCCGGCTGCCCGGCCATCCAGCACCTGCGCGTAGAGCGCGAGCGCGTCGGCGTGGTCGGCGTTCATGTGGGCCACCGCGTTGGCTTCCGCCGCGATCAGGGTGGCCGCGTCGGCGAGCGACGTCGTCAACCGGCTCGCGGGGAAGCGTGCCGCGCGGGCGAAGCCGCCGTTGAGGTGGGCCTGCTCCGCCGTGACCCGCCAGAACGAGAAGTCGCCGAAATCGGCGTAAAGCTCGGCCTTGGGATGGCGGGCGAGGAAGCGCCCGCGCACCCGCGCCCGCTCGGACGGCGCGCTCACCTTGGCCGCCTTGCCGGTCAGGGTGAGGCGGGAATGGGTGAGCGGATCGCCGGTCCCCGTCTCGGCAAGCAGCAGCGAGCACCGCCCGTCGCCGTCGAGGTGGCGGGTATGCGCCGAGAGTTGCGACACGAGGAGCAGCGGCGACCCGTCATGGTCGGTCGCCACCGTAACCAGCGTCGAGAACGGATCGCCCGACGCGGTCAGGGTGGCGAGCGCCCCGGCCCTGACCGAGCGCAACAGGCGCTTGGCCTCCGCCAGCGCATCGAACGCCGGCACTTGGTCCTCGCCGCTCATGCCAGCCTCCCGCGACCGTGCCCACGAGGAGTTCGCGCCCGCCCCCGTGCCGTGCCCACAGGAACCAACGGCGCGAGGGTGCCGTTTGCGCGACAGCCAATCGAGGAGGTCGCAATGGCGAAGGTGGTCGACTCTCTAGAGGAGAAGCACAAGGTTTGGGAGATGATCAAGGACGTCGGCATCGCGCTGATGGTGACATCGACGCATGATGGCATGCGCGGCCGCCCGATGGCGGCGATTAATAAGGAATTCAGCGGCCAGCTCTGGTTCGCGACGCGCGACGAGACGCCCAAGACCGACGAGATCGCGCATGAGGACCACGTGCTCCTCGCCTACTCCGAGCCGAAAAGCCAGAATTACGTATCCGTCGCCGGCCGGGCCAAACTCGTTCACGACGCGGCCAAAGTCAGGGAGCTGTGGAGCGAGGGGCTGCGCGTGTGGTTCCCGAAGGGGCCGGACGACCCCGGCATTTCCCTGATCTGCGTCGAGGTGGACAGCGCCGAATACTGGGACTCGCCCTCGTCCAAATGGCTCTACGCCTACGGCTACGCCAAGGCGCGGCTGACCGGCGAGGCGCCGCACGACGTCGGCGAGAACAAGGTCGTGAACTTCTGAAAGGCGGGCGCGAGGGATCCAGGGACGTCACCGATGTGATTCGATGCAGGCGGCCCTGACCGACGGCGAACTTGACAAGCGTCCGCGAACGGCCCACCGCTGAAAATGTCGTAGTGTCACATTTCAGCCGCGTCGCCTGTCGGCGACGTGGACTGGAAAAGGTTGCCGCGGTCGACTGCCGGCGAAGCTGCGGTCGTCGGATGGTCGTGCTGCGGTTGCCATCGGGAGCGCGAGATCACGATGCCCAACATCGCCCTGGTCGACGACGACCGCAACATCCTGACGTCCGTCTCAATCGCCCTGGAAGGCGAGGGCTACCGTGTGCAAACCTACACGGACGGCTCCATGGCGCTTGATGGACTGAAGACCAACCCGCCCGACCTCGCCATCTTCGACATCAAGATGCCGCGCATGGATGGCATGGAGCTGCTACGTCGGCTGCGCCAGCGTTCCGACCTGCCGGTGATCTTCCTCACCTCCAAGGACGAGGAGATCGACGAGCTGTTCGGCCTCAAGATGGGCGCCGACGACTTCATCCGGAAGCCGTTCTCGCAGCGCCTGCTCGTCGAACGGGTCAAGGCCATCCTGCGCCGCGCCAACCCCAAGGAAGCCGCCGCGCAGAAGGAGTCCGAGGCCAAGATACTGGAGCGCGGCCTGCTCAAGATGGACCCGGAACGCCACACCTGCACCTGGAAGAACGATCCGGTGGTGCTCACCGTCACCGAGTTCCTGATCCTTCAAGCCCTCGCCACCCGGCCCGGCGTCGTGAAAAGCCGCAACGCGCTGATGGACGCCGCCTATGACGATCAGGTCTACGTCGATGACCGCACCATCGACAGCCACATCAAGCGCCTGCGCAAGAAGTTCAAGGTGGTGGACGACGACTTCGAGATGATCGAAACGCTGTACGGCGTCGGCTACCGGTTCAAGGAATAGCACCGGCCGTTTCAGCCGCCATGCCCTGCGCCGTGACCCGTTTCGCCTACCGCCATGGCGCCATCCGCTGCCGCGCCATGACGCATCTCCCAACCGCGCGCGCCGTGCGCGACCGGTGAGCATCGAACTCCAGCACGCGTCGAAGCCCGGGCTGGCCGGCGATACTTGGAAGCGCGCCCGCCGCGTCGTCCGCGGCGCCATGCGGCGCAGCCAACCGCTGTTGCACGCGGCCACCGCGCGCTTCTCGTCGTCGCTGACGCGCCGCATCGTGTTCCTCAACCTTGGCGGTCTCGTCGCCCTGGCGATCGGCTTCCTGTACATCAACCAGTTCCGCGAGGGGCTGATCGACGCCCGCGTGCAAAGCCTGGAAACGCAGGGCGAGATCATCGCGGCGGCGATCTCGGCCTCGGCCAGCGTCAACACCGATGCCATCCAGCTCGACCCGGAAAAGCTGCTGCAGTCGGCGCCGGGGCAGGCGGTACGGACACCCGCCGAGGATACCCCGTCGCTGGAGTTCTCCATCAACCCGGAGCGCATCGGCCCCGTGCTGCGCCGCCTGGTGCTGCCGACGCGCACCCGCGCCCGCATCTTCGACCGCGACAGCTACCTTCTCATCGACTCGCGCGCCCTCAGCCGTCGCCCGTCCGCGCCTCACCAGGCGTCGGAGGAGCCGACCACGCTGACCGAGCGGACCTGGAACGCGGTCAAGGGCAGCTTCGGCCGCGCCCCCGTGGCCCGCGTCGAGGAATACACCGGCCGCAACGGGAAGAACTTCCCCGAGGTCGTCGGCGCGCTCGACGGCACCATGCAGAACATCGTCCGCGTCAACGCCAAGGGCGACACCATCATCTCCGTCGCCGTGCCCATCCAAAGCGGGCGCGCGGTGCAGGGCGTGCTGCTGCTGTCCACGCTCGGCGGCGACATCGACGGCATCATCGCCTCCGAACGCTGGGCCATCGTGCGCATCTTTCTGGTGTCGGCGGCGGTGATGTTCCTGCTGTCGCTGTTCCTCGCCGGTACAATCGCGGAGCCGATGCGTCGCCTGGCCGAGGCCGCCGACCGGGTGCGACGCGGCACCAAGTCCCGCCAGGAGATTCCCGACTTCACGACCCGCGCCGACGAGATCGGCCACCTCAGCGGCTCGCTGCGCGACATGACCAAGGCGCTGTACAACCGCATCGAGGCGATCGAGCGCTTCGCCGCCGACGTCGCCCACGAGTTGAAGAACCCGCTGACCTCGCTGCGCAGCGCGGTTGAAACGCTGCCGATCGCCCGCACGCAAAGCGCGCAGGAACGGCTGCTCGCCATCATCCAGCACGACGTGAAGCGGCTCGACCGCCTCATCACCGACATTTCGGATGCGTCCCGCCTCGATGCCGAGTTGGCGCGGGCCGACAATGGCGAGGTCGACCTCGTGCAGGTGCTGCGCGCGGTGGTGGCGGTGGCCAATGGCATCGGGCTCGGCGGGGTGCGGGTCAGCCTCGACGTCACGCCGAGCTGGGACGAGGGTGGCGATCCGGCGCCCGTGCTCGTCAACGGCTACGATTCGCGCCTCGGCCAGGTGTTCAACAACCTGATCGACAACGCCCGGTCCTTCTCGGAACAGGGCGGCAGCGTGCGCGTCGCGATGCGGCCGACGCGCAGCACCGGGCGCGGCACGGCAGGAAACGGTTTTGAAATCGTCTGCGACGACGACGGGCCGGGCATTCCCGCCGACGCCTTCGAGCGCATCTTCGAGCGCTTCTACACCGACCGTCCCGAGCAGGGGTTCGGGCAGAACTCCGGGCTCGGCCTGTCCATTTCGCGTCAGATCGTCGAAGCGCACGGCGGGTCCATCGTCGCCAGCAACAGGGTGGTGCCGCCGGACAGCGATGACAATGCGGGCGGGGTGCTCGGCGCCCGCTTCGTGGTGTGGCTGCCGGCTGCGTGCGATGCTGCAGCCTGAGCCGCTCGCCCTCCACGCCACCGCCGTCGCCATCGGGCGGCGCGCACTCCTCATCCGCGGCGCGTCGCGTGCGGGAAAGAGCAGCTTGGCGGCGGCACTGCTCGCTGGGTCGCGTCCGGCACGGCGGGTCGAGCTGATCGGCGACGACCGCGTCCTGCTGTGGCCGCACCGCATGGATCGCGCGGCCGAAGCGCTCGTCGTGCGCCCGCACCCGCGCACGGCGGGCTTCATCGAGCGCCGAGGATTGGGGCTCGTCGCCATGCCGTTCCGTGCCGAGGCGCCGATCGCCGGCCTCGTCGACCTTCCCGGCGCGCTGGCGCGCCCGGCGGCGCTGCGCGACCTGCCGACGCTTGACCTGTCCGCGCTCAGCCTGCCCGCGCCCGGTTCCGCGCCAACTGCCGACCGCGCCGCGCGGGTCCACGAATGGTGGGACGGCGTCGTCGTCCCGGCAGGGATGGCGGGTGCGCGCCGGCCGGGTGCGATGAAACGGTCACACGTCGCCGGGAAGCACCGTTGAGCACCCCGCCGCGCGCCAAATTCCGCGGCAAGCGTGCAGCGGTCCTTTCACCGCCACCTCCTTTGCGGCATCTGTGCGCCGCGTCGTTCGTTCAATCCCGTGCTCGTTGCGCGGGGCGGCGGCGAACCTGTACAAGGGCGGGAGTACCGCTGTGGGATTGCGTCGGATCATGACCGGCGACGCTTCGCCTCCGACCGGGTGCCCCGTGCGCCCCATGACCGGCCGTCCGTTAGGAGCCGGCCAACCGTGATCGGCATGGTCCTGGTCACGCATGGGGAACTCGCGACGCAGTTCCGCGCCGCGTTGGAGCACGTCGTCGGCCCGCAAAAGCAGGTCGCCACCATTTCCATCGGCCCCGAGGACGACGTCGAGCGTCGGCGCGGCGACATCGTCGACGCGGTGAGCGCCGTCGACAGCGGCGCCGGCGTCGTGGTGCTGACCGACATGTTCGGCGGCACCCCGTCGAACCTCGCCATTTCCGTGATGAACGGCGCCCATGTCGAGGTCGTCGCCGGCATCAACCTGCCCATGCTCATCAAGCTCGCCTCGGTGCGCGAGGCGGCGAGCCTGGAACAGGCGGTGATCCAGGCGCAGGACGCAGGGCGCAAGTACATCTATGTCGCCAGCCGCGTGCTGAGCGGCAAATGAGCGGGCCGGTGACGCGCGACACGCTTGACGGGCCGGACGGCGACGCCCCGCTCGTCCGCGCGCTGCGTATCGTCAACCGCCGCGGCCTCCACGCCCGGGCCACCGCCAAGTTCGTGCAATGCGTCGAGGGCTTCGATGCCGATGTCACGGTGAGCCGCAACGGCGACACGGTGGGCGGCACCTCCATCATGGGCATCCTGACGCTCGGCGCCGGCATCGGCTCCACCATCACGGTGACGGCGCGCGGCCGCGAGGCGGCGGCCGCGCTCGACGCCATCGCCGCGCTGGTGGCGGCAAAGTTCGGCGAAGACGGGTAAGGGCGCCCGCGCGAAAGGCGACGCGACGGCAGACAGCGTGGGCGCGACGGTGTAGACGCGCGTGATGGAGTCTGAGGCCCCCCGCACCGCCGACCCGCGTCCGGTGTCCGGCGCCGTGATCCTGCTCCTGTCGCTGGCCTGCGGCATCGTCGTCGCCAGCATCTACTACGTCCAGCCGCTCATCGGTCCGATCAGCCGCGACCTCGGCCTGTCGACGGCGCGCGCCGGTATTCTGGTCACGGTGACGCAGGTCGGCTACGCCATCGGCCTCGTGCTAATCGTGCCGCTCGGCGACATCATGGAGAACCGCCGGCTCCTCCTCGCCCTCCTCGCCGCGCTGGTGCTGGCGCTCGCTGCGACGGGCGCTGCGCCGACCGCCGGCGTGTTCCTCGCCGCTTCGCTGGTGACCGGGGCGATGAGCAGCGCGGTGCAGGTCATGGTGCCGTTCGCCGGCCATCTCGCGGCCGATGCCGAACGCGGCCGCGTCGTCGGCCAGGTGGTCAGCGGCCTTCTGTTCGGCATCATGCTGGCGCGCCCGGCGGCGAGCTTCTGCGCCGAACTGTTCGGCGACCGCAGCATCTTCGCGCTCAGCGCCGTCGCCATCGTCGTCGTGGCGCTGACGCTCGCCGCACGGCTGCCGGAGCGCCGCCCCCACGGCATGCCCTATCTCCGCGCGCTCGCCTCGCTCGGCCCGCTGTTCGCCCATACGCCGGTGCTGCACCGCCGCGGCACCTACCACGCCATGTTCTTCGGCTGCTTCAGCCTATTCTGGACGGCGGTGCCGCTGCTGCTGGAAGGGCCCCGCTTCGGTTTCACCCAGGGCGGCATCGGCCTCTTCGCACTCGTCGGGGCGGGCGGCGCGCTGGTGTCGCCCGCCGCCGGGCGCGCCGCCGACGCCGGGCACGGGCACCGCGTCACAAGCCTCGCCTTCGCGGGCGCGATCGGCGCGCTGCTGCTCGCGGCCGGCGGCGGCGCCTCGGGTTCGTGGCCGCTGCTCGTCGTCGCCGCCGTCGTCCTCGACGTGGCGGTGGCGGCGCACCTTGTTATCGGGCAACGCGACATCTTCGCGCTCGACGCCGAAGCACGAGGGCGCTTGAACGGGCTCTATCTCGCGATGTTCTTCGTCGGCGGTGCGCTCGGCTCCTACGTGGCCGGCCTTGCCTACGCGGGGGGCGGATGGCTCGGGACGTGCCTCGCCGGCCTCGCCTTCCTGCTCGTCGGGCTCGGCTATTACTTGACGGATCGAGGGCCGCGGCCCGGGGCCGGCGGCGAACAGCGAGGGTGAGGACGCATTCATGCGCGACCAGGACGCCAAGGGCAAGGACGCCAA
>CAXTFM010000001.1:21044-28638 GCA_964243435.1 uncultured Beijerinckiaceae bacterium | reverse complement strand
GGCAAGGACGCCAAGGGTTGGACGCTGCGGACCCGAATGGCCGCGGCCGGGCGCCGCCCGCACGAACAGTTCGGCTACGTCAACACGCCGATCTACCGCGGCTCGACGGTGCTGTACCCGACCTACGCCGACCTCCAGGCGCGCCGCGGGCGCTTCACCTACGGCACCCACGGCACCCCGACGACGCAGGCGCTGGAGGAAGCCTGGAGCGAGCTTGCCGGCGCCGACACCACGGTGCTGACGCCCTCGGGCCTCGCCGCCATCGCCATTGCCCTGCTCACCGCCACCAAGGCCGGCGACCACGTGCTGGTGATGGACAGCGTGTACCGCCCGACCCGCAACTTCTGCGACACGATGCTGGCCCGCTTCGGCGTCGCCGTCACCTATTTCGACCCCCTGCTGCCGATCAACGAGGTCCGCGCGCTCATACGCGACGAGACGCGCGTGCTGTTCCTTGAAGCGCCCGGCTCGCAAAGCTTCGAGGTGCCAAACCTGCCGGGTTTCGTCGCGCTGGCGCGCGAACGCGACCTTTGCACCATGATCGACAACACCTGGGCGACGCCGATCTTCCTGCCACCTCACGCGCTTGGCATCGACATCGCGATCGAGGCCGGCACCAAGTACCTGTCCGGCCATTCCGACCTGCTGCTCGGCCTCACCTCCGCCAACGCCAAATGGGCGAAGGCGCTGCGCGCCACCTTCAACTGTTTCGCGGTGCTGCCCGGCCCGGAGGACGTGTTCCTGGCGCTGCGCGGCCTGCGCACCATGGACCTGCGGCTGCGCGAGGCCGAGCGGCAGGGTCTCGCAATGGCAACATGGCTGCAGGCGCGGCCCGAAGTGTCCCGCGTCCTGCACCCGGCCTTTCCCGACTGCCCCGGCCATGCGAACTGGCGCCGCGACTTCCGCGGTTCGTCCGGCCTGTTCTCCGTGGTGCTGGAGCCGGCGTCGCACGCCGCCCTCGCGGCCATGCTGGACGGCCTGGAACTGTTCGGGATGGGTTATTCCTGGGGCGGCTACGAGAGCCTCGTCGTGCCCTTCGACTGCGCGCCCTACCGCACGGCGACGAACTGGCGGCCGGGAGGGCCGGCGCTGCGCTTCTCCATCGGGCTGGAGGACGTGTCCGACCTGCAGGCCGACCTCGACGCCGGCTTCGCCCGGCTGCGCGCCGCCGCGGCGTGAAGCGGGGCGTATGCTTGCCGGCGCCGGGGCGCGCGGGCAAGATCGGCGGGTGGGGCGTGCGTTGAGGCCAAGGATCATGAAAGAACTGCGGCTGGTGCTGCTCGGGCTTGCCGCGATCATCGCGGTGGGGCTCGGCGCCGGCTTCCTGATGCGGGCCTTCACCCTTGGCCCGTACCGCCGGCTCGCCGAGGCGGTGCCGGCCGACGCCGTCCCGCAGGAGGCGGGTCCGGGCGGCGCGGCCCCGGACCCGCAGCGCGTCGCGGTGGAGCGGCGCATCGCGGCCGTGCCCGACTACGCCAGGTTCTTCGACCGGCTCCGCACGCTGTTCCCCGACGACTACGCGTCGATCCTGAACGCCGCCGTCGCGGGGGACGCCGACCTCGTCATGTCCGACGCCGTCATCGCGCTTCGGCGCGCCCATGGCGGCCTCGCCACCAAGGCCTCCGACGCCGCGCTGGGGCAGATCTTCGCCTTCCAGTTGCGCGAGGTGCAGGCGCTGGCGCAGCGCGACGCCCACCTTTGCGTTTCCTTCCTTTACGGGGCGAGCGGCAGCGGTTTTCTGCCCTTCGCCGCCGAGAACCGCGCGCTGATCGCCGACACCGCCATCGCCGGGCTCGACGCCATGAACAGCGGCCGCAGCGACCCCGTCACCCGCGCCACGCCCTCGGACGACGACTTCCAGACGCTCGACCGCGCGCTCGTGGCCAAGGGGCTGACGCGCCCCGAGATCGACGCGCTGCTCGACGGCAAGACCGCCGACCCGCCGATCCCCGACGATGCCATGTGCAAGGCCGGCCAGGACTACCTGCAAACGCTCGCAGCCATGCCGGCGGCGGCGCGGGGCCGCCTGTACGGCCTCGCCGTCGACCTCATGGCGAAATCCTGACACCGCCGTTGGCCGGCTTCGCATGCGCGGGCCGAGCCGCTAGAAGGGCAGGCGAAAGGCGGGACACATGCGTGACGGTTTGATGCGGAGCCGGCGGTTCGCCCCGCTGTTCTGGTGCCAGTTCTTTTCCGCCTTCAACGACTCCTACCTCAAGGCCGCGCTCGGCTTCGTGCTGCTCCAGCAGCTCGCCGCAGGGCGGTCGGAGACGCTGATCCAACTCGCGACGGCGCTGTTCATCGCGCCCTCCTTCGTGCTGTCGGCACTCGGCGGCCAATGGGCCGACCGCTACGACAAGGCGGTGGTGGCGCGACGCCTCAAGCTCGTGGAGTTCGGCGCCGTGGCGCTCGCCGCGGCCGGCTTCCTCCTGTCCTCGCTGCCGCTGCTGTTCGTCGCGCTGACCTGCTTCGGCGTGCTGTCGGCCCTGTTCGGCCCGGTGAAGTACGGCATCCTGCCCGACCTCCTCGCGCGCAAGGACCTGCCCGCCGGCAACGCGCTGGTTGAGGGCGCGACCTTCATCGCGATCATCGCCGGAACCTTCGTCGCCGCGCTCGCCTCCAACGAGGGGCGCAACGGCCCCGGCTGGTTCGTGGCGCTCACCCTCGCCTTCGCCGCGCTGAGCTGGGGGGCGAGCCTCGCCATCGTGGAAACCGGCGCCGGCGCCCCGCACCTTGCGGTCGACCGCAACATTTTCCGCTCGACGGCGGCGCTGCTGCGCGAATTGCGCGGCGACGCCCGGCTGTGGCGCGGCGGCATCGTGGTCAGCCTGTTCTGGCTCGTGGGCGCCGTCGTGTTCGGCCTGCTGGCGCCGATCATCAAGACGCTGCTCGGCGGTTCGGAGCTGGTGGTGTCGGTGTACTCCGCCGTGTTCGCGGTTGGCATCGCGCTCGGCTCGGGCGTCGCCTCCTGGCTGCTCGGCGGGCGCATCCTCACCCTGCCGACGCCGCTTGCCGGCGGGATCCTCGGCCTTGCCGCGCTCGACGCCGCCTGGACGCTGCATGGCGTCCAGGCGGCACCGGCCACGACGATCCTCGGCGTGTCCGCCTTCTTCGCCGGGCCGCACGCGTGGCGGCTCGCCATCGACATGCTGGTGCTGGCGATGGCCGGCGGCCTCTACATCGTGCCGGCCTTCGCCGCCGTGCAGGCCTGGGCGGCGCCCGACCACCGCGCCCGCGTGATCGCGGCGGTCAACGTGCTCAGCGCCCTGTTCATCGCCGGCGGCGCGATCGCCGTCGCCCTGGCGCTCCAGGTTCTGCACGTGCCGATCAGCGGCATCTTCGGCGCGATCGGGCTCCTCGCCCTCATCGCCGCCGTCTGGATCTTCCGCGGCCTCGCGACCAACCCGCTGCGCGACCTCGGTGCCATGCTGTTTCGCATCGTGTACCGGCTGGAGGTCCGCGGCCTCGACCACCTCGCCGAAGCCGGCCCCAATGCCATCATCGCGCTGAACCACGTCAGCCTGCTCGACGCGCCCCTCGCCTTCTCCGTGCTCGATCAGGACCCGGTCTTCGCCATCGATCATGCCTGGGCGCAGAAATGGTGGATGAAGCCGGTCGTGCGCTACATGAACGCCCTCGCGCTCGACCCCACGCGCCCGCTCGCCACCCGCGTGCTCATCCAAACCGTGCGCAACGGCGCCACGCTGGTGATCTTCCCCGAAGGGCGGATCACCCGCACCGGATCCTTGATGAAGGTCTACGAGGGCTCGGGGCTCATCGCCGACAAGACGGGCGTGCCGGTGGTGCCGGTGCGCATCGAGGGGGCGGAGGCATCACGCTTTTCCTACCTCGGCGCCGCGCAGGTGCGCCGGCCCTGGTTCAAGAAGATCACCGTCACCGTGCTGCCGCCGCGCCGCATCCACCTGCCCGACGAGCTGCGCGGGCGGGCGCGCCGGCAGGCGGCCGGCGCCGCGCTCTACACCATCATGTCGGAGATGGTGTTCACCACCACGCCGACGGAGCGCACCGTGTTCGAGGCGATGGTCGCGGCCGCGCGCCGGCACGGGCCGGGGCACTTGGCGCTGGAGGACCCGGTCACCGGCTCCATGACCTACAAGCGGGCGCTGGTCGGCGCCCGCGTGCTCGGGGCCAAGCTCGCGCCGCTTGCGGGGGAGGGCGACACGCTTGGGCTGATGCTGCCGACCTCCATCGGCGCCGCCGTGACCCTTTTCGCGCTGATGTCGGCCGGGCGCGTCGCCGCCATGGTGAACTTCTCCGCCGGGGCTGCCAACATCAGGGCGGCCGGCACCGCCGCCCGCTTCACGACGATCGTGACGTCGCGCGCCTTCATCACGCGCGGCAAGCTCGACAAGCTTGCCGCCGAACTCGGCGCCACCTTCAAGCTCGTCTACCTGGAGGACGTCCGCGCCGCCGTCACCACCCGCGACAAGCTCGCCGCGCTGCTCGCCTGGCAGCGCCCCCTGGCGACGCGGCGGGCCGACGACCCCGCCGTCGTGCTGTTCACCTCCGGCTCGGAAGGCAAGCCCAAGGGCGTGGTGCTGTCGCACCGCAACATGCTGTCCAACGCGGCGCAGGCGGTGGCGGTGGTCGACTTCGGCCGCGCCGACAAGGTGTTCAACGTGATGCCGATGTTTCACGCCTTCGGCCTGACCATCGGCACGATCGTGCCGCTCGCCTTCGGCTGCAAGGTGTATCTGTATCCGACGCCGCTGCACTACCGGGTGATCCCCGAGCTGGTCTACGGCTCGAACGCCACCATCCTGTTCGGCACGGACACGTTCCTCGCCGGCTACGCCAAGGTGGCCAACGCCTACGACTTCCGTTCGCTGCGCTACGTCATGGCCGGCGCCGAGCCGGTGAAGGACGCGACGCGCGCCGTGTACCTCGAAAAGTTCGGCCTGCGCATCCTGGAAGGCTACGGCATCACGGAGATGGCGCCGGTGCTGTCCCTCAACACGCCCATGTTCAACAAGAACGGCAGCGTCGGCCGCATGATGCCCGGCATGGTCGCCCGCCTCGAACCGGTGGACGGCATCGCGGACGGTGCACGGCTGTGGGTCAGCGGGCCGAACACCATGCTCGGCTACCTCAAGGACGACCGTCCCGGCGAGTTGCAGCCTCCGCCCGACGGCTGGCACGACACCGGCGACATCGTCGACGTCGACGCTCGGGGCTTCATCACCATCAAGGGGCGGGCGCGGCGTTTCGCCAAGGTCGGCGGCGAGATGGTGTCGCTTGCCGCGATCGAGGCGCTGGCGGCCGAGCTGTGGCCGGGGGCGCTGTCGGCGGCGGCGAGCCTGCCCGACGAGCGCAAGGGCGAGCGCATCGTGCTCATCACCCAGCACCCGGGCGCCACCCGCGGTGAGTTCACGGCCTTCGCCAAGAAGCGCGGCGCGTCCGACCTCGCGATCCCCGCCGAGGTGTCAACCGTGCCGGCGATCCCGCTGCTCGGGTCGGGCAAGGTCGATTTCCCCGGCGTCAAGCGCCTGCTGGAGGAGCGCGCTGCGCCGAAGGCGTCGGCCGCCTGAACCGCGTCGCGCTTCAGCGCGCAGGGCTGCGGCGGCGCGTCAGGGGTTGTCGGCCGCGCACACCACCGTCCGCTCGCGGACGAGATGCGGGTCGGGCGCGTCGGGGTCGCGCGGCACGTGCTGGCAGATCACCGGCGGTGGCGGCGTCGTGTAGAAGGTGATGAAGTTGTCAAGCGGGTAGCCCGGCACCGGCACGGTGTGATGCGGCGGCTGGATCGGGTGCGGGATGGGCGTCACCAGCTCGACCCCGGCGAGCGCGGGACGGTCGAGGTCGTCAGAGCCGGCGCCGTAGCCTGCCACGTGGGCGAGGCGGTGGCGCGGGGCGCGGTGGTGGGCGGCGGTTCTTTTGCGCACGGTGAGCGGCTGCGTCCCGCGCCCGCCGCCGACGATCGGCGAAGCGGTCGGCAGCCCGCCGGCCACCGGGGCGGGCAATGTCGGCTGCGCGTCGGCGGACGTCGGCGGCGACGGTTGGGCCTGGGCGGGTGCCGCCGCATCGGGCACGTCGGCGGGGGTGGGCTGCGCCTGGGCGATCCCGCACCCCAGTGCGGCCGCTGCCACGATCAACCAGCGACGGCTCGGCATGCGCGTGCCCCTCCGGGGATCCGTCACCCGCGCCGATGGGGCGCGCACGCGATCCAGGCCACCGTTTAAACCCGCGACGAAGCGCGCACCAAAACAATCCGGGGCTTCCGTCGTAACTTCCACCGCATTTCATCCGTATGTGACATGAGTGCCCGGTTCGGCCCGGCGGGGCCGCGCGTCGGGCCGATCTGCGGCGCATCGCCCGCCGATGGGGACAAGGATCTATGGACAACAGACGCGGTTTCCTGACGGCCGTGGCCGGTTTCGGGCTTGGAGCCACGACGCTGGGGGCCATGATGTTCGGCACGCGCGGCAGGGCGTCGGCGGAGCCGACCGGCACCTTTGCGATCAGCTACAGCGACAATGAATGGCACAAGCGCCTGACGTCCGCGCAATACCACGTCCTGCGCCAGGAAGGCACGGAGCGGCCTTACTCCAGTTCGCTCAACGACGAGCACCGCCACGGCGTGTTCAATTGCGCCGCCTGCAGCCAGAAGTTGTTCGACGCGGCGACCAAGTTCGAGAGCGGCACCGGCTGGCCGAGCTTCTATCGGCCGATCAAGGACGCCGTCGGCGAGCACCGCGACGCGACCTTCGGCATGGAGCGCACGGAGGTGCATTGCGCCCGCTGCGGCGGCCATCTCGGCCACGTGTTCGACGACGGGCCGCAGCCGACCGGACTGCGCTACTGCATGAACGGCGTCGCCATGAACTTCGACGCCGCCGCATAAGGGAACGACGATGAGCAAGCTCGACCGCAAGACCCTGTCGTTCGCCTGCGGCGCCACGCTGGCGCTGGGCGCCGCCACCTTTTTCCTGCCGGGGCGTAGCGCCTCGGCGGAAAACGTGATGCTCGTCCCGCCGCCCGCCAGCGACGTACCCGCGAACGGAGCTGCTGCGAGTGAGACGGCGGTGTTCGCCGGCGGCTGCTTCTGGGGCGTCCAAGGCGTGTTCCAGCACGTGAAGGGGGTGACGGCGGCCGTGTCCGGCTATTCCGGCGGGTCCAGGATGACGGCCAGCTACCCCGTCGTCAGCACGGGCGAGACCGGCCACGCGGAAGCGGTGCAGGTGACCTTTGACCCGAAGCAGGTCAGCTACGGCAAGCTGCTGCGGATCTACTTCTCGGTCGTCGCCGACCCGACGATGCGCGATGCGCAGGGGCCGGACGAGGGCACGCAATATCGCTCCGACCTGTTCGCCACCTCGCCCGAGCAGGCCAGGGTGGCAAAGCAGTACATCGAGCAACTCGGCCGCGCCCACGTCTTTCCCGCGGCGATCGTGACCAAGGTGTCGACGTTCCAGGCCTTCTACCCGGCGGAAAGCTACCATCAGGATTACCTGACCCGCCACCCGCACAATTCCTACATCGCCACCAACGACATGCCCAAAGTCGAAGCCCTGCAGCGTTTGTTCCCTGACGATTACAAGCAGAGCCCGACGCTGACCGCCGCAACGGAATAACC
>CAXTFM010000001.1:0-20944 GCA_964243435.1 uncultured Beijerinckiaceae bacterium | reverse complement strand
GGGCGCGTCGTCAGGGCTTGAACGTCGCGGCCTTCAGCTCGAAGGCCTGACGCGGCCCCGGTGTGGCTGCGTCGCGTTGGACCGATATGTCGTACCTGCCCCCGATGAGCTTCCAGCGGTGCCGGCGCGCGTCGAAGCGTGCCAGCAGCCTGCGATCGACGGCGACGGCGACGCGCCGTTCCTCGCCCGGCCGCAACGGCACGCGGCCCCAGCCGACGAGGCGCTGCGCGAAGCCCGCCCCTCGCGCGGCGGAGCCGACGTAGAACTGCGGGGTGTCCGTGCCCTCGCGACCGCCCTCGTTGCGCACGGTGACGGAAGCGGTCACCGTGCCACCCTTCGTTTCGACGGCAAGCCCGCTGTAGCCGAAGCGCGTGTAGCTCAGGCCGTAGCCGAACGGGAACAGCGGGCGCAGGCGGCGCTCGGCGAACCACCTGTAGCCGACGGCGGCGCCCTCGATGGCGTAGTCGACGGGAAAGCCGGCCGTGGCCGGGCCGCCGGGATTGGCGTCGTCGCCCGCGCCGGGCACCGTCGGCCGGGGAAGCTGCGACTCGCTTTGCGGAAACGTCACCGGCAAGCGGCCCGACGGGTTGGCGCGCCCGAACAGCAGGTCGGCGAGGGCGGGCGCGCCGCCGGCGCCGGGGTACCAGGCTTCCAACACCGCCGGCACATGGTCGAGCCACGGCATGGTCACGGCGCCGCCGGTTTCGAGCACCACGACGAGGCGGGGGTTGGCGGCGGCGACCGCGGCGACCAACGCGTCCTGCTCGCTCGGCAGCGCGAGGTCGGGCGCGTCGCGCGACTCCGCCTGCCATTGCTCGGCGAAGAGGACCACCGCGTCGGCCCCGCGCGCCGCCTCCGCCGCAGCGGCGTGGTCGCGGCCATCGACGAAGGTGACGGCGGCGCCCGGTGCGGCTTGCGCGAGCGCCTCGACCGGCACGGAGGGATGGTAGTACTTGACGCCGAGCACGGCTCCCTTCGGCTGCTCGGCGGAGAAGGGCTGCGCCCCGTCCGGGATGACCTGCGAGGAGCCGCCGCCGGACAGCACGCCGATGTTGGCGTGGGCGCCGATCACCACGAGGCGGCGCAGGTCGGGGCGCAGCGGCAGCACCCCGTCGTTCTTCAGGAGCACGGCGCCGGCGCGCGCGATGCGCTGCGCCACCTCGCCGCCGGCGGCAAGGTCGACCGCGCCGTCAGCGGCCGGCGGGCGGTCGAGGATGCCGGCGGCGAAGCTCGAGCGGAGCACGCGGCGCACCATGTCGTCGAGGCGCGCCTGCGGCACCTCGCCCCGCTGCACCGCGCGCTTGAGCAGGTCGGAGAAATAGCCCAGCCGGTCGAACTCCTCGCCCGACTGCTGGTCGAGGCCGGCAAGCGCGGCGTCGCGGGTGGAGTGGGTCGCGCCCCAGTCGGACATGACGTAACCGGGAAAGCGCCAGTCCCGCTTCAGGATCGCGAGAAGGGACGCGTCCTCCGACGTGTAGGTGCCGTTGATGCGGTTGTAGCTCGTCATCACCGCGCCGGGATGCCCATCCTCCAGCGCCAGCTCGAAGGCGAGGAGGTCGGATTCGCGCGCCGCCGCTTCCGAAAGGTCGGCGCTCAGAACCGTGCGTCCGCTTTCCTGGTCGTTGAGGGCGAAGTGCTTCAAGGTCGAGACCACGCCCGCGTCGCCGACGCCGGCGATCATGGCGCCGACCATGCGCCCGGCGAGCAGCGGATCCTCGCCGGCGAACTCGAAGTTGCGGCCACCGCGGGGGTCGCGGACGAGGTTGGCCCCGCCGGCGAGAAGCACGCCGAAGCCCTTGGCCCGCGCCTGCCCGCCGATCATCGCGCCGCCCGCCCGCGCCAGAGCCGGGTCGAAGCTCGCGGCCAGCGCCAAGGTCGAGGGCAGCGCCGTGGTCCCGTAAAGCGCAGGCGCGTGCAAAGGATTGGCGACGCCGAGGCTGCCGTCGGCTTCCTGGCTCGGCGGGATGCCGAGGCGCGGCACGCCCGGCCACACCGCCGCGGAACCGATCGCTCCCGGCGGCTTCGGCAGGCCCTTGTAGGGCGTGCCCACATGAGTGTGGACGAGCGCGATCTTCTCGTCCAGCGTCATCGCGCGTACCGCCGCCGCCGCCCGCGCGTCGGGTGCCGCGGACGGATCGCGCCACAGTGCCGGGGCTTGGCGGGCCGGGACTCGGTGGGCCGGAGCCTGATGAACCGGCCCCGGTGCCGGCGTCTCCACGGCGATGGGGCGGGGCTGCGCCGCGGCGATGCTCCATCCGGCGCCGGCCAGCAGCGCGGCCAGCCGCTCCGCCACGCGGTGCGGTGCGGTGCGTCTCACGCGACATGTCTCACGCGGCACGACGCGGTGGGCTGCGGGAACGCCGTCATCGCAGGGGATAGACGGCTTCGGCGAGGTAGGGGCCCCCACCCACGGAGTCACGTGCCGAGAACAAGGTGAAATGGTTGACGGCGAACTCCCGCGACGCGAGGAAGCCGCGCAACGACAGAAAGCCCGCGACCGCCGCCGGCGAGGTTTGCCGCATCCGCGCCAGCGTCACGTGCGGTGCGAACTTGCGCTTCTCCGGCGTCAAACCGATGCGGCGCAGCAGGCGTTCCTGCTCGCCCTGGAGTTCGACCAGCGCCGCCGTCGGCTTGACCTGGGCGACGAGGGCCCGTGGTCGGTCGCCGCCGAACACGCCGACGCCGCCTATTGTGACGGTGAATGGGGCGCGGCTGATGCGTTCCAGCATCGAATGCACCTCGTTCGCCTCGGCCTCGTCGATGTCGCCGATGAAGCGCAGCGTGATGTGGTAGTCCTCTGCCTCGATCCAGCGCGCCCCCGGCAGGCCGCCGCGCAGCAGCGACAGCTCGCGGGCGAGATGCGGCGGCAGTTCGAGGCCCGTGAAGAGACGCGGCATGTCCGGTGTCACCACGCCTGGTTGGCACCCGGCGCCGCACCGGCAGCCGGGCGCGTGGAAACGTGCGGCTACTTGCCCGCCGCGTCGTCGGGTACGGCGTCCGCCGGCGGCGGCGGGGCGGCGGCGGTTTTCTCGATCTTGGCGGTCTTGCGAAGGTCGAAGATCAGGTCGCTTTGCGCCTTCTGCACGGCGTAGCGCACGAGCTGGTCACGCACCTGATCGTAGGGCGGGAAGGTCTTGGTGCGGTGCTCCTCGACCTGGATGATGTGCCAGCCGAACTGCGACTTGACGGGATCGGACATCTGTCCGTCCTTCAACTTGAAGGCGGCGTCGGCGAACTCCGGCACCATGCGCTCGCGGGTGAACCAGCCGAGGTCGCCCCCCTCCGAACCGGGATCCTTGGACACCTCCTTGGCGACCTTGCCGAAGTCCTCCCCCGCCTTGAGGCGCTTCAGCGCGGCCTGGGCGTCGGCTTCCGTGGCGACGAGGATGTGGCGGGCGTGGATTTCAGGTTCGGGCTTCTGCGCCTTGGCAGCGTCGTCGTAGATCTTGTGCAGCGTCGCTTCGTCGGTTGCCGACTTGGCGATCACGGTGAGCAGCGACTCCGTGAGCGCCTTGTCGCGCAGCAGCGCCAGCTTCGTCGCGAAATCGGGCGTTTGGTCGAGCTTGTCGGTTTTGGCCTTCTGCGCGACAAGCGTCGCGTCGATGAGGTAGCCGAGCACGTAGCCGTCGCGCGCCTTGCCGGTGTACTGCTGCGACAGGTTCGGCCCGAGGTCCTCCGTCGCCGTGTTGACGTCGCGCTGCGTGATCTTCTGGCCGTTGACCGTCGCGAGGAGCGTGTCGGGGGCCACTTCGGCCGACGGCGCCGCCGCTGGCGGGGCTGCCGCAGGCTGAGCCAAGCCCGCCGCGGCGCTCGTCAGCACGCCGGCGATGCCCAGGGCGAAGGCGCTCAGGCGCAGGCTTCCTGCTGGGGACATGGTGGTGGCACTCCGGTGGTGGACGCACCCCTGCAGTTGTTTCGGGGTCAGTGCCTCTAACGCGACCTGCGGCTCGCGTGCAACCGCGACGCCCGATGGCGCATCGTGCGGGGGTGCGCTTCCACTGTGGACGGGCAGGAGGAAACAGGCGGCGTATCGTCCCACGGGCCCGGTGCGGGCGGTTTCGGCTCACACGAATGCGGTGCAACGAAGGCGCGCGTCAGGACGTTGCGATCACATGGTCGAGGGGCGGCACGGGTGAGATGGTCCAGATCGGTATGATGACGGCCCCTGCGCCGCGCGACGGCGCAGCGAAGGCCGGACGCCTCGTCGTCGTTTCCAACCGCGTGCCCGTTCCCACCGCCGCTGGTTCGCCGCCCCCGGGCGGTCTGGCCGTAGCGCTCAGCGGCGCGCTGGAGTCCCAGGGCGGATTGTGGTTCGGATGGTCGGGCAAGGTCGCGCCCGACAACGAGCCGGCCTTGCACCATCAGACCGTCGGCAACGTCGATTATGCCGTGGTGGATCTGTCGCGCCGCGACATTGATGAATATTACCATGGCTTCGCCAACCGCGTGCTGTGGCCGGTATGCCATTACCGGCTCGATTTGGCCGACCTGTCGCGGCGCGACGTAACCGCGTATTTCCGCGTCAACGAGCTGTTCGCGCGACGCCTTGCCCGCCTGCTCAAGCCCGACGACGTGATCTGGGTGCAGGACTACCACTTCATCCCGATGGCATCGTTCCTGCGCGAGCTCGGCTTCGACAATAAGATCGGCTTCTTCTACCACATCCCGTTTCCACCTTCCGACATCGCCGCCGCGATCCCCGCTTACGACCGCATCCTGAAAAGCTTTGCCGCCTACAACCTCATCGGCTTTCAAACGCCGATCGACGCGGAGAACTTCCGCGCCTGCATGACGCGGAGCCGCATCGGCACGGACATGGGCGACAACTGGATCAGCGCCTACGGCCGCAAGTTCCGGGCGACCGACTTCCCCATCAGCATTGAAACAGCGACCTTCGCCCAGGAAGCGCGCGTGGCCGAGAAGAACGTGGTGGTCAAGCGCACGCTGCAAAGCCTGGAAGGCCACCCCCTCGTCATCGGCGTCGACCGTCTCGACTATTCCAAGGGCATCCGCGAGCGCATCGACGCCTTCGCCACCTTCGTCGAGAAGTCGGAAGCGGCGATGAGGGCCCGCGTCACCCTGCTCCAGATCACGCCGAAATCGCGCTCGGAGGTGCCGGAATACGCGGAAATGCAGCGTGAGGTGGCCGAGCACGTCGGACACGTCAACGGCCGCCTCGGCGATGTCGATTGGACGCCGGTGCGCTACGTCAACAAGGCGATGAGCCGGACGGCGCTGGCGGGGCTTTATCGCATCGCCAAGGTCGGGCTGGTGACGCCGTTGCGCGACGGCATGAACCTCGTCGCCAAGGAGTATGTGGCGGCACAGAACCCGGACGACCCCGGCGTGCTGGTGCTGTCGCGCTTCGCCGGTGCGGTCCACGAGTTGGAAACCGCTCTGATCGTCAATCCCTACAACCTCGAGGAAACCGCCGCTGCCATCCAGCGTGCCTTCGAGATGCCGCTGCGCGAGCGCAGGGAGCGCTGGAAGGTGATGATGGCCACCATCGAGGCCAACGACGTCGAGCACTGGTGCCGCGCCTTCCTCAACGAACTCACCGAACGCACCCGCGCCAGCCTGCCCCGCACGCAGGCCGCGATGGCGGCGGAGCGGGAATGGCGCACCGAGGCGACGCCGGCCTGGACCGTGACCGGCAGCTAACCCTTCGTGCGATCGGTTGAGGAAGGGGAGCCGCATCCCCTTGGCGCGACCTGGACGGGGGGCGGCGTCAACTTCGCGCTGTTCTCGGCCCATGCCAAGCGCGTCGAGCTTTGCTTTTTCGATGCCAAGGGTCGCGCCGAGACCGGGCGCGTCGCCCTGCCGGCCTGCACCAACCAAGTGTGGCACGGTTTCGTCGCCGACGCCCGGCCCGGCCAGCTCTACGGTTACCGCGTCCACGGTCCCTACGATCCCGCCGGCGGTCACCGCTTCAACCACCACAAGCTGTTGCTCGACCCCTATGCCACGGCGATCAGCGGTCGCATCCGCTGGCACGACGCGCTGAACGGCTATCGCGGCGGCACTGGTCGCGGCGACGCCGTACCGGACCGTCGCGACAGCGCGCCGATGATGCCCAAGGCCGTGGTGGTCGACCCCGCGTGCAGCTGGGGCGACGACCGTCCGCCCAGCGTGCCGTGGCGCGACACGGTGATCTACGAGGCCCACGTCAAGGGCTTCACCGCCCTGCACCCGGAGCTGCCGGCGACGGTGCGTGGCACCTACTCGGCCCTCGGGCACCCGGCGATCATCGAGCACCTCGTCAAGCTCGGCGTCACCGCCGTCGAACTGCTGCCGATCCACGCCTTCGCCGACGACCGTTTCCTCGTCGAAAAGGGACTGCGCAACTATTGGGGCTATTCGACGCTGAATTATTTCGCGCCCGAGCCGCGCTACCTCGCCGCCGACGGGGCGGCGGGCTTCCGCGCCGCCGTCAAGGCGCTGCACGGGGCCGGCATCGAGGTCATCCTCGACGTCGTCTACAACCATACCTGCGAGGGCAACGCGACCGGCCCCACCCTGTCGTTCCGCGGCGTCGACAACCGCTCGTACTACAAGCTGGTGCCGGGCGATCTGCGCTCGTATTGGGACTGCACCGGCTGCGGCAACACGCTGGACCTGTCGCACCCGCGCGTTCTCCAGCTTGCGCTCGACAGCCTACGTCACTGGGTGAGCGCCTACCACGTCGACGGCTTCCGCTTCGACCTCGCTCCCGCGCTCGCGCGCACCCCCTTCGACGTGTCGGACGGCGCCGCCTTCCTTCACGCGGTCGCGCAGGACCCGGTGCTTTCGCGCGTCAAGCTCATTGCGGAAGCCTGGGATCTCGGCCCCGGCGGCTACCGGGTCGGGCGGTTCCCGACCGGCTGGGGGGACTGGAACGACCGCTTTCGCGATACGGCGCGCGCCTTCTGGCGCGGCGACCGCGGGCAGACGCCCAACCTGGCGAACCGCGTGTCCGGCTCGGCCGACCTGTTCAATCATTCCGGCCGCAACACGTGGGCCTCCGTCCAGTACGTCGCGTCCCACGACGGCTTCACCCTTCAGGACATCGTCAGCTATGGGAAGCGCCACAACCTTCCCAACGGCGAGAACAACCGCGACGGGCACGAGCCGAACTTTTCCGACAACAACGGCGTGGAGGGCGCCACCGCCGACGCCGCGGTGGTCGCGCGGCGCAACCGGCAGAAGCGCAACCTGCTCGCCACCGCCGTGCTCGCCGTCGGCACGCCCATGCTGCTGATGGGCGACGAGTTTTCGCGCACGCAGAACGGCAACAACAACGCGTACTGCCAGGACAACGAGACCAACTGGATGCGCTGGCACGACGCAACCGATCCCAGGCTCGTCGATTACGTCGCCAACCTCGTTGCGCTGCGCCACCGCCACGCGGCGTTTCGGCGCGCCGAGTTCTTCACCGGCGACATCATCCCATCCACGGGGTTCAAGGACGTGTATTGGCTGGCCGCCGACGGCGTCGAGATGAACGGGGATGCTTGGGGTCAGGCGGAGCGTCATGCTCTCGGCATGCAGACCGGCAACCATGGCGCGGCGGCGGAGCGCATCCTTCTGCTCTTCAACGCGGCCGAGGTTGACGTCGATTTCCGGTTGCCAGACGCCTTCCCATGCGCTTCGTTCCGCCCCGTCTTCGAATCGACCGCGGCCGACGGCCTGACGCCCGCGGGCGCCGCCCGGCTGGCGGCCGGAGGCGTCTACCGGCTGCCCGGCCGCTCCTTCGTCCTCCTCCAGCATGATGCGCACCCATGATGCACAGCAGACACCTGATGCCGTTCGGCGCCGAACTGACCAAAGACGGCGTTCGCTTCGCGCTGTGGGCGCCCTCGGCCAAGGCGGTCGACCTCGTGTGCGGGACGCGGCGGCACACAATGCCGGCGATCGGGCAGGGGTGGTTCAAGCTCGTGGATCGCGAAGCGGCGGCGGGCGAGCGTTACGGCTTCGCGGTGGACGGCGCCGACGACCTCGTGCCCGACCCGGCGTCGCGCTTCCAGGCCGACGACCTCGATCGCCGCAGCGCCGTCGTCGATCCCTGCGCCTACACGTGGCGCGACAACGCCTGGACCGGGCGGCCGTGGAACGAGGTGGTGCTTAGCGAAGTCCACGTCGGCACGGCGACGCAGGGCGGCACCTACGCCGCCCTTGCCGCCAAGCTGCCTGCGCTGGCCGATGCCGGGATCACCGCCGTCGAGCTGATGCCGCTCGCGGCGACGCCCGGCAAGCGCGGTTGGGGCTATGACGGCGTGCTGCCCTTCGCGCCAAACAACAGCTACGGATCGCCCGACGACCTCAAGCGTCTCGTCGATCAGGCGCACGAGATCGGCCTGATGGTCTTCCTCGACGTGGTCTACAACCACTTCGGGCCGACGGGGAACTTCCTGCCCTCCTACGCCAAGAGCTTCTTCACCGAGCGGCATCAGACGCCGTGGGGCGCCGGCATCAACTTCGACGGCCGCGGCGAAGCAAGCGACGTGGTGCGCGAGTTCTTCGTGCAGAACGCCCTGTACTGGCTGGACGAGTTCCACATCGATGGGCTGCGCTTCGACGCCGTCCACGCCATCCTCGACGACAGCGACAAGCACTTCCTCGACGAGTTGGCCGAGCGCGTCCGCGAGGCGCTGCCCGGCCGCCACGTCCACCTCGTCCTGGAGAACGAGAAGAACGAGGCGCGCCGCCTCGTGCGCGACGGCGAGGGCGCAGCCGTCACCTACGACGCGCAATGGGACGACGACATCCACCATTGCTGGCACGTGCTGCTGACGGGCGAGCACGAAGGCTATTACGGTGATTTCGGCGGCGATACGGTCGGCCGCCTCGGGCGTTGCCTCGCCGAGGGTTTCGCCTACCAGGGCGATTATTCCGCCAACCTCGACCACCTGCGCGGCGAAAAAACCGCCGGTCTCCCGCCGCAGGCCTTCGTCGCCTTTCTACAGAACCACGACCAGGTCGGCAATCGTGCGCTCGGCGAGCGACTCACCGTGCTCGCCGACGGGGACAAGCTCAAGCTCGCCCGCGCCGTGCTGCTGCTGTCGCCGCAAATCCCCATGCTGTTCATGGGCGACGAGTGGGGTGCCGAGACGCCGTTCATGTTCTTCGTCAATTTCGAGCACGAGCCCGAGTTGGAGGCGGCGGTGCGCAAGGGCCGCGCCCGCGAGTTCGAGAAGTTCACCTCCTTCAACGGCACCGTGCCGGACCCGACCGCGCTCGACACCTTCGAGCGCTCGCGCATCGACTGGGACGAGGCGTCACGCGAGCCCTTCGCCGGCACCCTCGCCGAAACGCGCGACCTCCTCGCCCTGCGCCGCCGCGAGGTGCTGCCCTTGATGAACGGCAGCTTCCTCGACGCGCGCTTCGAGCGTCACGGGTCGGGCGGGCTGGAGGTCGAATGGCGCTTCGAGGACGGCACGCTTCGCCTCACCATGAACGTCGCGGACCGTCCGCAGCCCTTCGCCGCCGCCGCAGGCGAAACCGTGATCTGGCAGAGCCGCAACGCGCCCGCCGCCATCTCCGAGCCCCTTGGCGCCTGGACGGGTCGGATCACCAAGCGCGACGCTTCATGAAAGACGCTTGATGACCGACGACGTTCTTCACCGCATCGCCGCGCGCGCCGGGCTCGCGCGCGGGTTCACCGACGTCCATGGCGGGCAGGTCGAAACCGCGCCGCACGTCATGGAGACCGTGCTACGCAGCCTTGGCTACGACATCTCCTCGGAGGCTGCCCGGGCGGCGACGCTGGCGCAACTCGAAGCCGACGACGCCCGCCTCCTTGCCGCGACGCTGACGGTCGAGGCCGGCGTTTCCGCCACCGTGCCGGTCGCCGGCGCCGGCGGGGCGGTGGCGTGGCGACTCACCCTCGAGGACGGCACGGTGCGCGAGGGCGACGGCACGCTGTCGCGCGAGGGCGGGCACGCCGGGCTCGCGCTCGACCCGCTGCCGGAAGGCTACCACCGCCTCCATCTCGACGCGGCGGGACGGAGCGCCGATGCGTGGCTGATCGCGGCGCCGGCGAGCTGCTACGTGCCACCGGCGCTGGCCGGCGAGACACGCGGCTACGGCGTCACCGCGCAGGTCTACGGGCTGCGCTCGCCCAACAATTTCGGCGTCGGCGACCTGTCCGACGTGGCGGTGCTAGGCGAGGGCGCCGGGCAGTTCGGTGCCGCCTTCCTCGGCCTTTCGCCGCTCCACGCCCTGTTCCCGACCGACCGGGCCAAGGTGTCGCCCTATTCGCCGTCGTCGCGCTTGTTCGTCGATCCCATGTTCATCGACCCGCGCAGGCTCCCCGACTTCCCGGCGAGCACGGCCGGGCACTTCCTCGCCGAAGCGCCGCAGGCGGCGACCCTCGAGGCGCTACGCGCAACCGAACTCGTCGACCACGCCGCCGCCTGGGCCTTGAAGAACGCGGTGCTCGGAAAGTACTGGGGCGGGATCGTCAACGCCGACGACCCCGCCTTCACCGCCTACCGCGCCACCATGGGCGAGGTGCTGGAATTGCACGCCACCTTCGAGGCGCTGTCGGAGCATTTCGCCGGTGAGGGCCGGCACTGGGTCGGGGATTGGCCCGCGCCCTACCGCGACGCCGGCAGCGCCGAGGTCCAGGCGTTTCGCGAGGCCAACCCGCAGCGCGTCGCGTACCATGCCTGGCTGCAGTTCGTGGCGGACGGGCAGCTCGCGGCCGCGCAGGCGCGCGCCACCGGGGCCGGGATGGCGGTCGGCCTTTATCGCGACCTCGCGGTCGGCTGCGACAAGGCCGGAGCCGAACTTTGGGCGCGGCCGGACTGGTTCGTGCCGGGCGTGGCGGTGGGTGCGCCGCCCGACTTGCTCGGCCCCGGCGGGCAGAACTGGGGTTTGCCGCCGTTCAACCCGCGCACGCTGGAAGAGCAGGGGCTGCAAGCCTTCCGAACCCTGGTCAGCGCCAACATGCGCCACGCCGGCGCCATCCGCATCGACCACGCCTTCCAGATCCAGCGGCTATACGTCGTCCCCGATGGCCTCCCGGCCCGCGAGGGCGTGTACATCAGCTACCCGTTCGAGGCGATGCTGGCCGTGCTGCGCATCGAAAGCCACCGTTCGCGCGCCATCATCATCGCCGAGGACCTCGGCACGGCGCCGGAAGGTTTCTCAAACGCCATCATGGCGTCGGGTATCCTCAGCTACCGCATCCTCAACTTCGAACGCGACGGCGCCGCCTTTAAGCCGCCGTCGGCCTACCCCCGAAAGTCCCTCGCCGCGGTGGCGACGCACGACCTGCCGACCTTCGCCGGCTGGTGGGACGGGGCCGACACGGAGCTGCGTGAAACCTATGGCGGCGCCGGTGACGAGCAGGTGGAGCGGGAACGGCACGAGCGGTGCGGCGACCGCATCGCCTTCACCCGCGCCCTCGCCGCCGAACACCTCGCCGCGAACGACGACGTGCCCGACGCGCCGCCGATCGAAGGCGCGTTCCGCTACCTCGCCCGCTCGCCGGCGGTGCTGGTCGCCTTGCAGCTGGAGGATGTGATCGGCGCCGTGGAGCAGGCCAACCTGCCCGGCCCCGACACCGGGCACCCGAACTGGCGGCGCAAGCTGGCCGCGCCCATCGACCGCCTGCTGACCCCCGGCGGTCCGCTGGCGCGGGCAAGCGCGGCAATGGCGGACGAGGGACGCTCGCCCGCGCGGCGCCTGTCCTCGCCGGTGCCGACCGCGACCTACCGCCTGCAGTTCCACGAGGGTTTCACCTTTGCGCAGGCCGAGCGGATCGTGCCTTACCTCGCCGACCTCGGCATCAGCCACGTTTACTGCTCGCCGATCCTCAAGGCGCGGCCCGGCTCGACCCACGGCTACGACACGGTGGACCCGACGCAGATCAACCCCGACCTCGGCGGCCTGCCGGCCTTCGAAGCCTTCGCTGCCACGGTCAAGGCGCACGGCATGTCGCTGCTCCTCGACATCGTGCCGAACCACATGGGCGTCGGCGGCGCCGACAACCCGTGGTGGCTGAGCCTGCTCGAATGGGGCGAGCTGTCGCCCTTCGCCGACACCTTCGACGTGGACTGGGAGCGCCTCGGCGCCCACGGCAAGCTGGTGGCGCCCAACCTCGGCGCGCAGTACGGCGAGGTTCTGGAAAAGGGCGACCTCAAACTGTCCTTCGACCGCGACGCCGGCAGCTTCAGCGTGTGGTTCTTCGAGCACCGCTTCCCGATCTGCCCATTGAACTACCCCGACATCATCAACCGCGCGGTGGCCGTCGATGCGGCGCAGGGCGAGGAGGGCATCGGTGGGCTGCTGCGCATCAGCGAGGAGCTCCGGGCGCTGGCCGAGGTGCCGGAAAACCGCCGCGGCGACGTCGCCGCCACCTGCGAGCGGATGAAGCGCCAGCTTGCCGCCCTCGCCCGCCACCCCGGCGCCGCCGCCGCCATCGAGGGGGCCGCCGCCGTGATGAACGGCACGCCCGGCGTGCCCGAAAGCTTCGGGGCGCTGCATCGGCTGCTGGAGCGACAGCACTATCGCCTCTCGTTCTGGCGCGTCGCGGCAAGCGACGTGAACTACCGCCGCTTCTTCGACATCGACAGCCTTGCAGGCGTCCGCATCGAGAAGACAGCGGTGTTCGAGCGCGCCCACGCCCTCATCTTCGACCTCGTGCGCCGCGACCTGATCCAGGGCCTGCGCATCGACCACATCGACGGCCTCGCCGATCCGCAGGGTTACGCGACGGCGCTGCAGCGCGCGGTCGGCCCGGACTTCTACGTCGTCGCCGAGAAGATCCTGGAACCGGGCGAAACGCTGCGGCCGTGGCCGCTGTCGGGCACCACCGGCTACGAGATGCTGAACCTCGTCGATGGCGTGTTCATCGACGGGGCCAACGAGAAGATCTTCGACCGCATGTACCGCGAGGTTGCCGGCTTCACGCAAGGCTACGAGGAGGCGCTGCTTGCGGCCAAGCGGCAGGTGCTGCTCGAAAGCTTCTCGTCCGAGCTGGAAAGCCTGGTGTCGGACATGAAACGGATCGCCGACGCCAATCGGCTGACGCGCGACTACAGCGTCAACGCGATCCGCATCGGGCTCGGCGACCTGGTCTGCGCCTTCCCCGTGTACCGCACCTACATCACCGCCGAGGTGCTCGATGCCGCCGACCGCGCGATGGTCGAGGAGGTGGTCGACCACGCCAAGGCGATCACCGCCCTGCCGGACCGCTCGGTCCACGACTTCATCAAGGCGGTGCTTCTCGGCACGGTGCCGATGGGCCGGGCCGGGCGTACCTCGCCCGAACTCGTCAACCGGTTCCGCCGCCGCTTCCAGCAGCTCACCGGCCCGGTGATGGCGAAGAGCCTGGAAGACACGCTGTTCTACCGCTACGCCCGCTTCCTCGTGCTGAACGAGGTGGGAGGCGAGCCGAGTCGCTTCGGCATCCCGCTCCCCGACTTCCACGCCGAGAACCGCCTGCGGGCGAGGGACTGGCCGCACGCGCTCACCGCCTCGGCGACCCACGACACCAAGCGCGGCGAGGACGCCCGCGCCCGCCTCCTCGCGCTCGCCGAGGTGCCCGACCTGTGGGCGCAGGCCCTCGCCGTTTGGAAGGCCGAGGCCGGCGATGCGGCGGAGCCCGACGCCAACGACCAGTACATGTTCCTCCAGGTCGTGCTCGGTGTGTGGCCGGTGGAACTGCTCGACGCCGACGATGCGGACACGCTCGCCGCGCTGCGCGAGCGCCTCGCCGCCTTCGTGCCCAAGGCGCTGCGCGAGGCCAAGCGGCATACCAAGTGGATCGCGCCCAACGAGGCCTACGAGGGCGCGACGATCGCGCTGCTCGACCGCATGCTCGCCGACGGGTCGCGCTTCGTGCAGGCGATCCGCCCGGTGCTCGCCGACCTGGCGCGGCGCGGCATGCTGGTGTCGCTGGCGCGCACGGTGCTCAAATCCACGCTGCCCGGCGCACCCGACATCTACCAGGGCACGGAACTCTACGATTTTTCGCTGGTCGATCCCGACAACCGTCGGCCCGTCGATTACGTGCAGCGCGCGGAACTGCTCGGGCGGGACACGCCGCTCGCCGACCTCCTCGCGCACTGGCAGGACGGGGCGGTCAAGCTCCGCCTCACCGCCGACCTGGTCCAGGACCGACGGGCGCACCCCGCCTTCTACGCCGAGGCCGACTACCAGCCGCTCACCGTCACCGGTGCGCACTGGACGAAGCTCGTCGCCTTCGCCCGCCAGCGCGGCGGCGAAACGCTGGTGGTGCTGGTGCCCCGCTTCGCCGGCGCCGGCAGCGCCAAGGCCGTGATGCCGGTCGGCAAGGGGTATTGGGGCGCCACGACCGTCGACATGCCCGCTGGTACTTGGCGCGACCTGCTTGCCGGGCGGACGCTGGAGGTCGGCGGCTCGGTATCGGTCGCGACGTTGCTGAGCGGCCTGCCGTTTGCGGTGCTGAGGATGGACGTATGAGCCGCAAGGGCGACAAGAAGCGCAAGCACGAGGACAAGAAGCGCAAGCACGACGCGCCCAAGCACGACGTGACGGAGACGGACATGAACATCGAAACCAAGCCGCGCCCGATGGCGGTCGCTGCCAGTGCCGCCGCCATCCAGCACGAGCCCGACCTTGCCATCGGCGCGGGACGCGTGGTCATCGAGCGCGTGTTGCCCAACCTCGATGGCGGCACGCATCCCATCAAGCGGGTCGTCGGCGACTTCGTCACGGTCGAGGCCGACATCTTCACCGACGGCCACGAGAAGATCGGCTGCGCGCTGCTGTGGCGCCCGATCGACCAGGACGAGTGGACGGCGGTGCCGATGACCTTTCGTGGCAACGACCGCTGGGCGGCGAGCTTCGTGCCGACCCGCAACATCCGGCACTTCTACACGGTGGAAGGGTGGCGCGACCCCTTCGCCTCGCTGCTCGACGCCATCGTCAAGAAGCGCGCGGCCGGGCTCAAGCTCGAAATGGAGGCCGGGGAGGCCTTGACGCTGATCGACGAGGCGACGCCGCGCGGCCCCGCCAGGGAGCGCCACGCCAGCCTGCTCGCGTCGCTGGGCGGGTTGCCGATGGGTTCGGACGAACAGCTCGACCTGATCTGCGCGCGCGATACGGTGGCGCTGATGGCGAGTTGTGGCCCGCGTCACCAGCTGTCGCGCTACGACCGCGAGTTCGTGCTCGTCGTCGACCGCAAGGCGGCGGTTTTCTCGGCCTGGTACGAGCTGTTTCCGCGCTCCTGCACCGATACGCCGGAGCGCCACGGCACCTTTCGCGACGTCATCAAGCACCTGCCCTACGTCAAGGACCTCGGCTTCGACGTGCTGTACTTCCCGCCGATCAATCCGATCGGTTTAAAGAACCGCAAGGGCAAGAACAACACGCTGACGCCGACGGCGGACGACGTCGGCAGCGTTTACGCCATCGGTTCCAAGGACGGCGGCCACGACGCGATCCATCCCGAGCTCGGCACCATCGCCGATTTCCGCGCCCTGGTCGCGGCGGCGCGCGACCACGGGCTGGAGATCGCGCTCGACTTCGCCATCCAGTGCTCGCCCGACCACCCCTGGATCACCGACCACCCGGAATGGTTCGTGTGGCGCCCCGACGGCACGATCCAGTACGCCGAGAACCCGCCGAAGCGCTACGAGGACATCGTCAACGTGAACTTCTACGGTGCGGGGTCGCTGCCCTCGCTTTGGGAGGAACTGCGCGACGTCATGCTGTTCTGGGCGCGCGAGGGCGTGCGCATCCTGCGCGTCGACAACCCGCACACCAAGCCCATCCCGTTCTGGCGCTGGGCGATCGCCGAGGTGAACAGGCAGTTCCCCGACATGCTGTTCCTCGCCGAGGCCTTCACGCGGCCCGCGATGATGCGCGAGCTCGCCAAGGTCGGCTACCAGCAGTCCTACACCTACTTCACCTGGCGCAACGAGAAGCGTGAGATCGAGGAGTACATCGCCGAGCTCGCCGGTGCGATGGGCGAGTATTACCGCCCGAACTTCTTCGTCAACACGCCGGACATCAACCCGGTCTACCTGCAAACGGCGGGGCGCGCCGGCCACATCGCGCGCGCGACGCTCGCCGCGACGCTGTCGGGGAACTGGGGCGTGTATTCCGGCTTCGAGCTGTGCGAAGCGCGCCCCCTTCCCGGGCGCGAGGAGTACATCGACTCGGAGAAGTACGAGGTCCGCGTGTGGGACTACGACCGTCCCGGCAACATCAAGGGCCACATCAAGGCGCTGAATGCGATCCGCCGCGAGAACGCGGCGTTGCACGACTTCCGCAACGTGCTGCGTCTCAACGCCAGTAACGAGCAGATCATCGCCTATGCGAGGTTCAACCGCGACAAGACGAATTGCGTGCTCATCCTCGTGAACCTCGACCCGCATGACCGGCAGGACTGCTCCTACGAGGTGCCGCTGTGGGAATGGGGGCTGCCCGACACCGGTTCGGTCGACGTCGAGGACCTGCTCGGCGGCTACCGCTTCACCCTCTACGGAAAAACCCATCAGATCGCGCTCGACCCCTATGAGCGCTCCGCCGTGATCTGGCGCTTGAAGCCGCCGGCGGATTGGAAAGGCGGCCTATGATCGATCGCAGCGACACGCAATGGTACCGCGACGCCGTCATCTACCAGTTGCACGTCAAGAGCTTCTTCGACGCCAACAATGACGGGGTCGGCGACTTCAGCGGCGTCACGCAGAAGCTCGACTACGTCAAGGACCTCGGCGCCACCGCGATCTGGGTGATGCCGTTCTATCCCTCGCCTCTGCGCGACGACGGTTACGACATTTCGGACTATCGCGGCATCAATCCGTCCTACGGCGTGCCCCGCGACTTCAAGGCCTTCGTGAAGGCCGCGCACGACCGCGACATCCGCGTCATCACCGAGCTCGTCATCAACCACACCTCCGACCAGCACCCCTGGTTCAAGCGCGCCCGCGCCGCCAAGAAGGGCTCGCCGGCGCGCAACTTCTACGTGTGGTCGGACACGGAGGAAAAATACGAGGACACGCGCATCATCTTCCTCGACACGGAGAAGTCGAACTGGACCTGGGACGAGGAAGCCCAGGCCTTCTACTGGCACCGCTTCTATTCGCATCAGCCCGACCTCAACTTCGACAACCCCAAGGTCGTCGAGGCGGTGCTCGACGTGATGCGCTACTGGCTCGACCTCGGCGTCGACGGGCTCCGCCTCGACGCCATCCCCTATCTTTGCGAGCGCGAAGGCACGAACTGCGAAAACCTGGAAGAAACCCACGCGGTCCTCAAGACCATCCGCGCCGCGGTCGACAAGGACTACCCCGACCGTATGCTGCTCGCCGAGGCCAACCAATGGCCCGAAGAAACCGCGCAGTATTTCGGCAGGGGCGACGAGTGCCACATGGCGTTCCACTTCCCGCTGATGCCGCGCATCTACATGGCGCTGGCGCAGGAGGACCGGCACCCGATCACCGACATCATGCGGCAAACCCCCGAAATCCCCGAGGGCTGCCAGTGGTCGATCTTCCTGCGCAACCATGACGAGATGACCCTGGAAATGGTCACCGACAAGGAGCGCGACTACCTTTGGAACTTCTACGCCGCCGACAAGCGCATGCGCATCAACCTCGGCATCCGCCGCAGGCTGGCGCCGCTGCTCGGCAATGACCGGCGCAAGATCGAACTGCTGAACTCGCTGCTGCTTTCCATGCCCGGCACGCCCTGCCTGTATTACGGCGACGAGATCGGGATGGGCGACAACATCTACCTCGGCGACCGCGACGGGGTGCGCACCCCCATGCAATGGTCCGTCGACCGCAACGGCGGCTTCTCCCGCGCCGATCCGGCCAAGCTGTTCCTGCCCACCATCCAGGACCCGATCTACGGCTACCTCGCCGTCAACGTGGAGGCGCAGCTCGCCAGCGAAACCTCGCTGTTGAACTGGCTGCGCCGCATGCTGGTGGTGCGCCGCTCGCAGGGCGCGCTGAGCCGCGGCACGTTGCGCTTCCTGTATCCCAAGAACCGCAAGGTGATGGCCTATCTGCGCGAACTCGACGACGACACGGTGTTGTGCGTCGTCAACGTGTCCAACGCCCCCCAGGCGGTCGAGCTCGACATGGAGGAGTTCAACGGCAACGGTTTGACCGAGTTGACGGCGGGCACCAAGTTCCCGGCGATCGGCGAGCTGCCCTACCTGCTCACCCTGCCGGCCTACGGCTTCTTCTGGTTCCGCATGGAAAAGGTCGGCGACGACGTCCGGCACTCCTCGCCCTACCTGCCCGAGCTGTTCACCCTCGTCGCCACGGGGCGCCTGGAGGGCATGCTCAGCGACCGCGAGGTGGCCGCCTTCGAGCACACGGTGGCGCCGGCTTACCTGCGCACCAAGCGCTGGTTCGCCGCCAAGGCGGCGCGCATCAGCCGCGTCGCGGTCGAGGACTTCGCGATCCTGCGCGAGGGCGCGCGCGGGCGCTTCGTGCTGCCCGTGCTGTCCGTCGCGGCGGGCGAGGGGGCCGAGCAGAACTACTTCATGCCGCTCGCCGTCGAATACGACTGCGAGGACGACGAAACGCTGCTCCCCTTCGCCGTGTCACGCGTGCGTCGCGGCGCGCGCATGGGCCTGCTGCTCGACGCCGATGCGTCGCCGGAGTTCGCCCACGCCATGCTGCACGCGCTGCGGCGCGGCGACATGATCAAGACCAAGCAGGGCGGCCTCATCCGCTTCGCGCCCTCGCCGCTGCTCGCCGCCGAGTCGCCGGTCGAGGTCGATGCCATCAAGCGCATGGGGGCGGAGCAGAGCAACAGCTCCATCAACCTCGACGACCGAATGGCGTTCAAGATCTACCGGCGCCTGCAACCGGGCGCCAACCCTGAGGTGGAGATCGGCCGCTTCCTCACCGACCACGCGCGGTTCAACAACGCCCCGCCGACGCTCGGCGTCGTCGAGCATGTCGACAGCGAGGGCCTCGTCACCGCGCTCGCCGTGCTCCAGCGCTTCGTGCGCAACCAGGGCGACGCGTGGACGTGGACGCTGAACGTGCTGACGCGGATCATGGACGCGATGGCCTTCTCGGGCGACCGCAACCGCGACGAGATGCAGGGCTTCGACTCCTACACCCCGCACATGCGGCGACTCGGCACGCGCACCGCCGAGATGCACAAGGCCCTGGCGACCCCCACCGACGACCCGGCCTTCGCCGCCGAGCCGCTGACGCTGGAAGACGTGCAGGAGTCGGCGCGCGACGCGCGCGCGCTGGCCGACCGCGCCTTCCGCCACCTCGACAGGATCGCGTCGGGCGGGCTTGCCGGGCGGCTCAAGCAGCGCAAGCGCGAATGCTACGACCTCATCGACAGCTGCGCCGTCGAGCCGGTAGGCGCGATCAAGACGCGCATCCATGGCGACTACCATCTCGGCCAGGTCCTGGTGGTGAAGGACGACGTCGTCATCATCGACTTCGAGGGGGAGCCGTCGCGCTCGCTCGACGAGCGCCGCGCCAAGGGGACGCCGATGCGCGACGTCGCCGGCATGCTTCGTTCCTTCGCCTATGCGGTGGCCACCGCCCGGCGCCGCCTCGCCGAGCGCCTGCCCGAACTCGCCTCGCGCCTCGGCAAGGAACTCGCCCAGTTCTCGGACGTGTTCGTCGAGGCCTACATGGAGAGCGCGCGCGACAGCGCGGTGTGGATCGCCGACGAGGCTACGCAGCGCCGCCTTCTGCTGCTGCACACCCTGTCCAAGGCGCTCTACGAGATCGATTACGAAGCCGGCAACCGTCCCGATTGGATCGATATCCCGATCGAGGGCGTTCTGACGCTTCTCGACTACGTGCTGGAGGCCGCATGAACCACGTTGTGACGCGCGAGTTCGACGCGCTCCCCATCGACCGCGCGGTCGACCGCGGCGCGGTGGAGGCGGTCGTGTCGGCGTCCAACGGCGATCCCTTCGCGGTGCTCGGCCCGCACCAGGTCGCGCCGGGCCTGTGGGACGTCCGGGTGTTCATTCCATGGGGCGAGGAGGTCGAACTTCTCGGCTACCACGACGATGCCCCCGTGGCCCCGTTCCAGACGGTCCACCCCGCCGGCTTCCGGGTCGCCCGCATCGAGTCGAAGGAGCGCCCCGGCTACCGCATCAAGGTCACGAAGGACCGTTTCGGTCACGTGTTCCACGATCCCTACGCGCTCGGCTCGGCGCTCGCCGACTACGACATCGCCGCGATCACGCACTCCAACGACACGGTGTACTACTACATCTTCGGGGCGCATCCGATCCGCCACGGCAAGCTCAGCGGCATCCGTTTCGTGGTTTGGGCGCCGAGCGCCCGCAACGTCAGCGTCGTCGGCGGCTTCAACGACTGGGACGGTCGCCGCCACCCGATGCGTCGCCACCCCGACGTCGGGGTGTGGGAGCTGTTCGTGCCGGGGCTCGATGCCGGCTGCCATTACAAGTTCGAGATCAAGGGTCATCACGGTGAATTCGTGCCGCAGAAGGCCGACCCCGTCGCCTTCTGCGCGGAGCACCCCCCGCACACCGCCTCCATCGCGCACGGCCTGCCGCGGTACGACTGGCAGGACGCCGGCTGGCTGGCGCGGCGCGCGCAGGGCGACGACCGCAGCAAGCCGGTCGCCATCTACGAGTGCCACCTCGGCTCCTGGCGGCGCAAGATGGAGGAGAACAACCGCGTCCTCACCTATCGCGAACTGGCCGACGAACTGGTCGGCTACGTCACCTACATGGGCTTCACCCATATCGAGATGCTTCCGATCACCGAGTTCCCCTTCGACGGGTCGTGGGGGTACCAGCCGGTGTCGCTGTTCGCGCCGACCTGCCGCTTCGGTACGCCGGAGGACTTCTGCTACTTCGTCGACAGGGTCCACGAGGCCGGCCTCGGCCTGATCCTGGACTGGGTGCCGGCGCACTTCCCCAACGACGCGCACGGCCTCGCCAGCTTCGATGGCACGCACCTCTACGAGCACGCCGACCCGCGCCAGGGCTTCCACCAGGACTGGGGCA